>JAPOQZ010000234.1 GCA_026710435.1 bacterium
CGCGACCTTCTATCCCCTGTGCGGGCCGGTTCCGGACAGTATGAACCCTGCCACGGTCCGCTCGACGTCGGAAACGAACCGCCGGTGTATACGGCTATCTACCATTGTGAAACGAGCCTGTGACAGATACAGCCTGCTCGTAGCGTTGGTCGGTTCCGGTTCGGCTCATCAAGCCCGGAACGCAAGCGAAACAGAGATACAGGACACTAGGAGCCTGCGGCCACAGCTGTGGGTTCGAGGGGCTCGACGTTGATCCGGTCTTCGTTGGCGCGTGCCTGGGCGAGGTCGTAGTACGTCTGGAGACGCATCCAGAACTCGGCGCTGGACCATCCGACCTTCTCGAAGCGGATCGCCATCTCCGGTGAGATCCCGCCGCGGCCGTTGAGGACACGGGAAAGGGTGGGGCGGGTCACACCGAGGATCCGTGCTGCTTCGGTGACGGTGAGACCCTCGGCCTCGATGCAGTCCTCTCTGACGGTGCCACCAGGATGTGGGGGGTCTTTCATCATGGGCATAGATGTTCGCTCCTAATTGTGGTAGTCGAGGAGGTCCACGTCGTAGACGTGGACTCCTTCCATCCGGAAGACGATCCGCCAGTTAGCGGAAACTCTGATGCTCCGGAGTCCTTCCATGTTGCCTTTGAGTGAGTGGAGCCGGTATCCGGGAAGGTCGAGGTCTGAGGGTTTGGTAGCTGCCTGCAGGGTGGCTACCACTCGGGCGATCCGGTCGGCGTGAGTGGCGTTGCCCCGGTGGTAGTTGCCGCGTTGGTGTGCCCTTCGGAGCCCCCGATGCCGGTAGCTCTCTATTCACCACCGCTTATCGTAGCATGTAATAAGACAGATACCGTCACCGGGTGGGCTCTTCGGTAGTGCGATGCACCGCCTCCGGGTTAGCGCGCTGCGGCATCGCTGAACCAAACCGTCACATCCACATCCCGAAGTGGAGTCCATTCTTGTGGTGTAACGGGGGGTGATGGTCCTGTGATTTGGGTGACCATCGTGCCTCTCCTGACCGGGCTGCGGTCAGCACCACGAACTCGAACGCCAACCGGACTGTCGGATTAACGTGGGTAGCCTCCCGGACCTTGTCGACAGCAGCCGCAACTTCACGATGCGGCAGCGCGCGGTGGTGCTTCTGGCGGCGCTCCTGTTTGGGGAGAGCGGCCAGCACCGTGTCACCTGCCGGGTTGTCCTGGCGATACCCTTGGGCCATCGTCCATCTCATGACTCTGGCGACCCGCTGCCGGACCCGTCGGGCTGTCTCTGGTTTGGCATTCCATATCGGAGACAGACAGTCCATGACGTCAGCTGTTGTGATCTCATCCACCCGCATCGAGCCGATAGCCGGCAGCAGATAGGTCCCGAGGCCGGACCGCCAATCATCAACGGTTGTGCTGTTCTTCCACCTACCCGCGTGCAGAGCGATCACCGCCTCGCCGGCGGTCGCGAACGTCGGAACTGCCCCGGAACGTAACAAGGTGGGGTCGCCGTAAGTGTCCCCCTTGGCGTCCCACAATACGGTGAAACTACCAGAACCAATCTGGGAAAGCGGGCGACAAGGCGCTGGTTGGTGAGGGATCACCTCAGGGCCGACCAAGGTCTACAAAGTACCTGACTACCTGGGGGTTCAGGGCAGTATGAACCGATACGAAACGGCCGGAAACGGTGCGCCCGCGGCAGGATTCGAACCTGCGACCTACCGCTTAGGAGGCGGTTGCTCTTTCCCCTGAGCTACGCGGGCCGGATGCGTGCACGAACCTGGTGGAGCGACGCTTTCCCTACCGATGGTAGCGGGGTTGGGAACTCGGGCAGTTTTCCGGCAGTGTTCGGAGGGCTTCATCCTCCCGCCCTGGATCGATCATTGAATGACATCAGTCGATGGCTCATCCGGGGTGACGACACACACGATTGCGTGGGTGGTGATAGCGATGTGCTACGTGCACCACGAGGAGGCGCCGCTGATGCCTAGGGCCAGGATGACCGGCTCTCAGCCATCCGCTGATTCCCCGGATCCGCAAGGAGAGTGGAGGAGTCGAGTCCGTGGGATTATGGTCTATGTCAGGATTCCCACCGGAGTGGCTCGATGAGCGGCAATGTCACCCATCAAGGCGTGGTGATCGACCGGGCGCTCGTTGCCGACCTGCTGACACTCGCGCGCTTGCTAAGCGCGCCGCTCCTACTCTGGTTAGTGGCTACCAGCAGCCTGGACGTGGCTGTAGTGGTCCTGGGATTCGCCTGGTGCACCGACTTCTTCGACGGCAGGTTCGCCAGGTCGGCGCCTCGGGACACGATCCTCAAGGAGTGGGATCTGCGGGCCGACGCATGGTTGGCGGTCGCTTTGGGTACCGGCCTCGGTTTCAGCGGACTGATATCTTGGTGGTTGTTGGCGCCGGTAGCGGGGGTCGTGTTCGTGGGGTCGGTTCTTTTCAGCAATCCGGCGGCCGTCATGGTCGGCACCGGCTATCTGTTCGGAGTGTTTCTCTGGTCGGTAATGCAGTGGGGCGGGCTGTGGTGGCTTCCGTCCGTTTACCTGGTCTTAGCACTTCTAGCCAATTGGAGGAGGTTCTTCTGGGTCATCCTCCCGGCCTGTTGGCAAGGTCTCGTGTCTGCTGCTCAGGGCAAGCGTCAACGAGGTAGGTCCCTCGTGCTCGAGGACTGGGTGGACTGAGTGCGAAGCCCCGGCCTGTGGCCCATTGATTGGCAGGTGTGCCGGGCAGAACTTTGGCGGCCTCGGCCGGACGCGACGGCCAGTTATCCGAGACGGATGGATTAAGGTGTTTATCCGCAGGGTGGGACTGGCCAGCCCTCGGGATTGCTTCAACATGGAGAGAGTCCGATGATCGAAGATATGACGGAACGCAGTATGGAGTCACCAGAAGGTACGGTGATGGTGGTCGAGTCGACGCCTGTCGAAACCGATCTGCCGGATCGTATCGAGGAGCCCGCCAAACTGCTCCGGATCGCCTCGATGACCCGTTCGATGCTGGAGGAAGTTCGCACCGCCACTCTTGACGAGGAGGGCCGGGTCCGCCTGAGAGCTGTGTTCGACGCGTCGCTCGAGCAATTGCACAACGTCCTCACCGACGACCTCCGCGCCGAGCTGACAGAAGTATTCGTGCCGCTGGACAGCGAGATCCCCACCCAGGCCGAACTCCGGGTGGCCCAGGCCCAGTTGATCGGCTGGCTCGAGGGATTATTCAACGGGATCCATGCCGCCATCATGACGCAGCAGATGGCAGCGCGCTCCCAGTTGAAGCAGATCATGAGCAGCAAGCAGCCCGACGACCGGGCAGACGCGGCCGGCGGCCTTTACCTTTAGGAGGGTGCTTTACAGTGACGTCTGCTCGGGCCCGCCCGCACAGGAGTCGTGCCGGCGACTTGGCAGGCCGCTGGTGGATTGCTCAGCACTCTCCTAATAGGGTGCTCGAATAGGTGCTCATCGGGGATCACCGATGCTGCCGGTTTCTGTGCGCCAGCCGATGGGCACGGTTGTTCCGAGTGGGCACACGATCCGGTCATCGGCAGGGGCCGCCGCTGTCCGCCTGTCTGCCCGTCCTGGAGACGACCCCGCCCACTCCTACAGCTGGTATCGCTTACGCGTGTTTCGCCGGCGGGGAGGTTAGCCATCGGTCGACGACCGCAACCCTTCTACCGGAAAGGCAGGCTATGCGAGATAGCGACGCGAGGGTAAGCCCACGGAACTAGAACTGATCCTGCTCTTTATGGCCGGCTTCGGCGCCGGGTTCATAAACGCGGTTGCCGGAGGAGGGTCTGCACTCACGGTTCCGCTGGTAACCCTCATGGCCGATGCCAACATCGCCAACGGCACCATACGGGTTGCCGTGTTCTTCGCCAACATCGCCGGCGTGAGCGCCTACCAGCAGGGCAAGTCGATCGCGTGGCGCCGGGTCGGGAAGTTGCTTCCACCCGTTCTGATCGGGAGTGCGGCCGGGGCTTGGACAGCTACGCAATTGTCTCCCGAGGGCATGCAGCGCGTGTTCGCAGTGGTGTTGCTCCTGGTGGCCCTGTCGGTGGTGTTCAGGACCAGCCGTTGGTTGGAGGATGTCCCGGCGCGCCTCTCGCCGTTCTGGAGTACCGTCGTGTTCGTCCTCATCGGTTTCTACGGAGGATTCATCCAGGTGGGTGTCGGGATCCTGCTGCTCACCGCTCTGGTGCTGGGCTCGGGCTTCGATCTGTTGAGGGGGAACGGTGCCAAGGTGGCTCTGATACTCGTCTACACCCTGGTGGCCCTGCCCTTCTACCTCTGGGCCGGGCATGTGGACCTGAAGCTCGGTTTGGTGCTGGCGGCCGGCTACTCGTCGGGTGCCTACCTTGCAGCCCGGCTTGCCGTCAGCAAGGGGGCCGCTTGGGCCAGGTGGGTGCTGGTAGTGGCATCGGTCGGTGCGGCGATACGGATGATGTTCGCCTGACGCACGCAGAGAATCAGGTTCCACAATCCAGGGCTTGACCAGCGGGTGACCATCGTGGTGGCCGGTTCAGTGCTCGCCGGCAGGGACCTTCGTTACCGCTTGCGGAGTCGAAGGAGGTTCGGTGCCTCTCCCGGCTACTTGTAGCGCCAGACTATCCGGCCTCGGCTCGGGTCGTAGGCGGACAACTCCACATCGACACGGTCACCGGGGAGGATCCGGATGAAACGGCCTCGCCGCATCTTGCCCGATGCTCTGGCCAGAACCTTCAGCCCGCCGTCGATCTCCACGCTGAACATTGCGTTGGGTAGCGTTTCGACAACACTTCCCTGAACTCTCAGTACGTCGTCCTTGGCCAAATATAACTCCTCTATCGGATACACAGCAGGCGGTCCCGCATTCCCTGAAGGGTAACGCATCGGGCTTGCGGGTGCTCGGAAACGAAGCAAGCGATAATCACCGGTCGGCAAACCATCCGGTCCCGAGTGCTACGGGGCTAGCTGGCGAGTCGCTCCCAACCGGCTCTTCTGAGCCACCCATCCTCGATCAGGGACCGGGTGCCGTCGATGCAAGGAGGACCGACTGATCCGGTCAGTCTGGCGATGCGGGACTTCCGCCGCGTGCCGCTAGGAGGGAGCGCCCCCGCGCGATGTCCGCCGGGCAGGTCTTGGAGGCCATCCAGTAGCACAATCCGGTAGGGAGGAAGAACACCTGGAAGGCGGTGAGGCCGATCGCGTAGTTCCAAGGGGATCCGAACCGAGCGGTCAGCAATCCGGCCGCCACGACCGTCAAGCCGTTGCCGAGGGTGCGTGATACCCCGTTGGAGAGGTTCCCCAAGCCAAAGGCCGTGCCACGGTGTTCGGGCAAGTTCACGTCGGAGATGAGGGCGAACCAGTTGGCGGAGTCAGCCGATGTGAAGGCCAGAGCCAGCACGGAGAGCACGAAGGCGGTGGCCGCGAAGGGATTCGTGACCACGCTCGAAAGCGTGGCGAGCACTATGGCCATGCTGCCTTGGTCGGTGGGTATATCCAGTCCGGTAAGGGGTATGAAGAAAAAGGCGACGAAGAAGGGGATCGCCCCGAGGATGCCGACCATGGATATGATCGCTCTGGCGCGCGTGCTTCGTCGCTGGAAGCGGTCCCCTAGGTGGCCGGTCAGGATCGATGTGACGCCCCCGATCTGGAAGACGGCGCCGAACACCGAGCCCACAGCCGTTGCTGTGGCCAGATCGTATCCCAGCGCTTGAACCTTGCCTTGGTACAGAAGTGGTACCCAGATGAGGGAACCGTACGCAAGCTGTGCTGAAAGGCCTTGGAGGATGAGCCAACGGTTCGTGCGCGTTCTGAGCAGCAGCGCGAGGTCGGACTTCTCGATCTTGTAGTCGTACTCTCCCCCCTTGGCGAGAATCTCGGCCAGTTCCGGCTCCGACCGGCCCCGGGTGGCGTCCACGGTCGTCAGGTACAGAACGGCTACCCCCAAGCCGATCACCCCCAGACCGAAGAACGGGCTACGCCAATTGTCGGCGCCGAGCACCCCTCCTACCAACACACCGAAGAATCCCCCGGTACCCTGGGAGAGACCCCAGAAGCTCATTGCAAGGCCGCGCCGACGAGGTCCTATGAAGTCGGCGACAACCGAGAATCCGACCGATGCCACCGCCCCCAACCCCACACCCACCAGCACCGACCACCAGGCGAGTTCGGCCAGTGACCGCGAACGGGTGACCAGCATGAGTCCGATACTCCACACCACGGTCGCCCAGAACAGAAGCGGCTTGCGCGACCTGCGGTCGCCGAAGTAGCCCCACACCACCGCGGTGACGGCCGTTACCAGGATCACGAGCGCGGTCACCAGACCCACGCTGCCCTCGGCGAGATCCAGGTCGGCTGCCATCACCTTGGTGAGTGCCGGGTACAGCGCGATGGCGGCATTGTCCAGCGATGCGAGCAGTACGAACACGGTGATGGTATAGATGATGTGGGTTCGGTCTCCCCACCATTTGGGAGTGGTTCGCAACATCCGGTACAGTCTTATCATCCTCTTACGCTATGTGCATCGGGCCAGTACCCGGAAGGCTAAGAAATACGCTAAAATACCCTTGCCTTACTTTGAGGTCCAGTGCCGGAGGCTCATACACCCCTGGCCCCTGAGCGAGTCGGACACGGGACGGAGGATACCTCCCGTGGCCGAGCCAGGAACGAAACTGATGGTATCGATTGAGGAGAGGAGCCATGGTCGCACGTGAAGATGACAAGATACTGGGTGCACAGGAAGTCGCCGACTTGCTGGATATGAACGTACAGATGGTCCGTAAGTACGCCAGAGAAGGACGGCTTCCGGCATATCGGCTTCCAGGCGGCAGGACCTTCAAGTTCTTCCGCAGCGAGATTCTCGCCTATCTGCGGAGATTCCCGGTGGACACGGACGAGATGGCTGCGGAGCCTACGTAGCGCTGGTAGCCGGTCCTTCGGGTTAGTCGAGAACCGAGCGACGGGCGGACTCGGCGCGGCGGTACTCGTGGTCCAGTAGTCCCCAAAGCGAGTGATCCAGCCAACGGGCGCCAACCTTGATCTCCTCGCGAAGTACGCCTTCCCGGACGAACCCCAGCTTTCTCGCGATCCGCTCGCTGGAGACGTTGCCGAGCGCGATCCGCAGGACCATCCGGTGCATGTTCAGTTCTTCGAAGCCGATCTTGAGGGCCGCTCGCGCTACTTCGGTCGCGATACCCAGTCCTGTTTCATCTGTGCGGATCCAGTATCCGATCTCGCCGCTGCGGAAGGGGCGGGATACATGCCACACACTGACGTTTCCTATGTGGCGTCCCGGTTCCGCAGGTCTGCGGATGGCGAAGTCGTATGCTCGGGTCTCTCTCCACGAGTGGATGCTATCTCTGACGAAGCTGGCGGCGGTGGCTCTCGTATAGGCCGTGGTTGCCCAGGGGAGGTATTCCGCCAGTTCGGTCTTCGAGGCGCATACAGCCCGGTACAGGGCGTCGATGTCGCGGCGGCGGAACGGGCGGAGCGCGAATCGCTGGGTATGACGGTCGGCCAGGGGGAGCGGTTCCCGAGATGATCTCTTCATGTCAGGCCGAGCCTATATTCCAGGCACCAGGAATGTCGGGTGAAGGTGGACACCAAACTCGCCGACCGTACTATGGGTTCCGATGACAGACCGCTGGGGTATCTTGAGAATGAACTCCCGGCCGCCGCCGCCGAGTGACGTCCCGCAGGCAGCCGTTCTAGCACCGCTGTATCGGGACGGAGAGGACATCCGCACGATTCTCATCCGGCGGCCGGATCACATGCCGACCCACGGCGGAGATCTAGCCTTCCCGGGTGGTAAGCCGGAGCCGGACGAGGGTCCGCTCGACACGGCGCTACGCGAAGCCCGGGAAGAGGTCGGAATAGATCCCGCCGATGTTGAGATCCTCGGCTACCTCCCTCCTATACACACTGTGACCTATCCCCGTATGGTGGTACCTGTGGTGGGGAGGCTTCGCGGGACTCCCGAGTTGATTCCCGATCCGAACGAGGTGGACCGGATCCACACCCCGTCCATTGCCTCGCTACGGAACCAGGCCCGTTGGCGGGTCGAGGATTGGAACGGTCGCTCGGTCTACTTCTTCGACATCGACGGCGATGTGCTGTGGGGCGCCACGGCGAGGATGGTTCGGAGTTTGCTGGGCATGGGAGGATACTGATCCGTTGCCGGGCGGCCGGACTGCCTGATTGTGGGACGTGGATGAGCAACGTTGACGGATTTCCAGCCCTACCGGTTAACCCCTGACTCTTCGATTCCTCACACACCACCGATGAAGGGTCACTTCAAGCCTGTTTTCGTGGCGTCGCTCGCATTCAGGCGACGGGTGAATGTGGCGCCGGGCTGAGGCGGGACTATCGAAAGGCCGTAATCCGTGGTCAGAAGCTCATGTCCCGCACCCCTTTCGCCCAGTACGAACCCCCGCACGAGAACCAGGGCTAGCTGTTCGTCATCGGCAGCCGGCCACTGGTTTCCGTGGACCGGATCCGGTCGACGTCAACGGTTTCACCCGCGAGGCGGGCCCGTTCTGCTGTGAAGGCGAGCAGGTGGCTCTCGTACCACGTCTCGCCGGAGGTTTGGGTGGGAGTTGGTGTGTCGAGCGAGTTGAGGAATGATTCGATCAGACCGGTGTCGCCACCTCCGTGGCCCCGGCCGGGAGTGGGAACAGGGATCCTTTCCGTCGCGCCACCGAGATGGTCGGTAAACTCGATCCGGGAGTCCGCTCCGAAGGTCGCCAACACCGATCCCCGCGTCCCGTGGTAGCGCGCTGTCCGTGCCTGGTAGGACGCGTGGCCATTCATCAGCAATGCAGCCGTCGCTCCGGTCGATGTCTGCATCGTTACGGTCTGGTGGTCGACAACGTCGGAGCCTGAGCGGTATACACAGCGTCCGTAGGGTCCTTCGCGTAGAGCCAGTATCCGCCCCTCAGGGGTCAGGTCGTCGGTGATCGCATGGACGGGCCATCCCGTCAGGTCCGGGTTTAGGTAGAGGCGCCGGGCGTCGAACGGGCAGGCCGCCGCGGCCGGACACGGGGCTGTACATCTGGAGGCGGCGCCCTCGGGAGCGTTTTCGGGGCGGAAATGGAGGAGGGAGCCGAAGGAGTGGAGCTTCGTTACCCTCCCAGGATCGGGCGCGGTCGCCAGGTTCCATGCCAGGATGTCGAAGTCGTGGCAACACTTCTGGACGATCATCGGCGTGGATGAGGCCGCCCTGCCCCAGTTGCCTCTCACAAAGCTATGGGCCATGTGCCAGTACGCGACATCCTCGCGATGCTCGATGGTTACCAGCCGACCGAGCCGTCCAGATCCGATCAACCGGTTGAGGGTCCTGAAGAACGGGGTGTAACGCAGCACATGTCCGATGGTGAGCGTTCCGGGGCTAAGCCGGGCCGCCTCCAACACCAGGCTGCAGTCTTGGAGCGTATGGGCCGCAGGCTTCTCCAGCAGCACGTGCAGGCCCCGCTCGAGCGCCGCGATCGCCGGAGCGACATGGTGCCGGTCGGGAGTGGCGATGACACATATGGGTGCTAGTTGGGCGTCCATCATCTCCTCCCAGTCCGTGAAACGGTGAGAGGGTGTAATGGCGTGTTCCTCGGAGAACACCCGACGCCTCTGACGGTCCGGCTCGGCGACCGCCACGAAGCGCAGCCGGTCCGGGTGACGCGATGCGTAGGCGCCGTATACGTGCCGCCCCCGTTGTCCGGCGCCGAGCAGGATCGCGCTACGTACCACCCGCGGCATCGTAGTTGAGAGTCCGCAGCTCCTGCCGGCGCCGGCTACAGCGTTCTGTCCGCTCCCGTCCGGGCTTCCGGTCCGGCAAGCACCTGTAGGACCTCGTCGTGCAGAGTTCCGTTGGTGGCCAGGCCATTTCCGGAGTGGAAACCGTCCTCACCATTGAGATCGGTGAACCGTCCGCCGGCTTCGGGGATTATCACCGCCATCGGCGCTATGTCCCAGGGCTTGACCACGGGATCGAGCATTGCCTCGGCGCGGCCCCCGGCGACCAGTGCGTAACCGAATGCGTCTCCCCAGCCACGCAGGATCAGCGGGCTTCGGTGCAGTTGAGAGGCCATTTCACCGGGAATCAGGTCGAAACCGCTCGTGCATAGCACCGATCCCTCGAGGCTCGTACGGTCGCTTACCCTGATGGCCCGGTCGTTGAGGAAGCATCCGATGCCGCGGCCCGCCATCACCGTCTCGCCCAGGGCAGGGAGATCGATTACCCCTATGGCGATCCCGTGAGGATCCTCGAGGGCCAGCAGGGTGGCGAAGAGCGGGACTCCCCGGACGAACGACTGGGTCCCGTCGATAGGGTCGATGAACCAGGTGCGTCCGGAGTCGCCTTCTGAATCACCGAACTCCTCACCTACCACCGAATCGCGGGGATAACGGTGAAGTAATGCGTTCCGAAGCAATCGTTCTGCGGCTCGGTCGGCCTCGGTCACCGGGCTCCCGTCCCTCTTGGTGTCGACATCGACGGTCGGCGTATACCAACCAAGGGTCAGGCGTCCTGCCTGCCGAGTAAGTTCGGCGGCTTCCTCCAGGAGGGATTCGGAGACTGGGGGCATTCCGGCCATCAAGGGTGCTCCATCGTGGATCCATTCACTCGCGCCGACGGTAGCCGATAGGTTCTGTGGACGGCCACGGATCGCCATAACCGGCCATCATTGGATGTGGCCTCCTGGTCTCAGGCCCCCGCCCGAAGCAGACCCAGGATTATCCCGTCCTCCAGCGCTTCCCAGGAGGCCTCGATCACGTTGGCGTGGACTCCGATCGTGCCCCACGCGTTCACGCCGTCGCTCATCTCGATGAAGACCCGCACGGTTGCGGCGGTGGACTCGGTGGCGTCGAGAACCCGGACCCGGTAGTTGGTGAGCCTCAGTTCTTCCAGTTCCGGAAAAGGCCGGCTGAGTGCTTCCCTTAGGGCGTGGTCCAAGGCGTTGACCGGGCCGTTGCCCTCTCCGGTGGTGATGATCCGTTTGCCGCGGATGCGCAACTTGACGGTGGCTTCGGCCAGGATCTCCGCGTCGGGTCTCCGCTCGGTGAATACCCGGAAGGACTCAAGTTCAAAGTAGTCGTGGCTCCAACCGGCGGCACGGCGCAGCATCAGTTCGAACGATCCGTCAGCCGCCTCGAAATGGTATCCACGGTGCTCCATATGCTTGATCTCATCGAGAACCGCTTCGGCGTGGACGTCGGTCAACTCGATCCCGAGGTCCCTGGCTTTGGACAGGATGGTGGCCTTGCCCGACAGTTCCGAGACCACCATGCGGGTCCGGTTGCCCACCGACATGGGATCCTGATGCTCGTAGGCGTCCGGTCGCCTGGCCAGGGCAGACGTGTGCAGACCGGCCTTGTGGGTGAAGGCCGACGTGCCGATGTAGGGTCGGTGGGGGTCGAGGCTGATGTTGACGATCTCCGCGATGTGGTGGGCGATGGGCGAGAGGCTCTCCAGGCGAACCCGATCCAGCACCGGGACTTGCATCTTGAGCACCAGGTCGGGCAGGAGGGTGGATAAGTCGGCGTTGCCGGTGCGCTCCCCGTAACCGTTTATGCATCCCTGCACTTGGCGCACACCGAGATCGACCGCCGCCAACGACGAAGCGACCGCGCATCCCGCGTCGTTGTGGAAGTGCACGCCCAGATCCGCTCCCGGGAGTGCCTCTTGAGCATTGCGCAAGGTTTCGCTGATCCTTGCCGGGAGAGCCCCTCCGTTGGTGTCACATAGGACTAGCCGCTCGGCCCCCGCCTCGTAAGCTGACCGCAGGACCGCCAGGGAGAAGTCCGGGTTGGAGGCGTAGCCGTCGAAGAAGTGCTCGGCGTCGAAGAACACTCTCCGGCCGTGGCGCACCAGGTAGGCGACCGACTCGGCCACCATGGCGATGCCTTCCTCGAGTTCCGTCCGGAGGGCTTCCGCGACGTGGTAGTCCCATGCCTTGCCGACGATGCAAACCACCTCGGTCTCGGCTTCCAACAGATTGTGCAACTGCGGGTCACCCACGACCGATGCTCGAGGTCTGCGTGTCGAGCCGAACGCGGTGAGGGAAGCTGTGGACAGGTCCAGTTCGGACCGGGCCCGCTTGAAGAACTCGCTGTCTTTGGGGTTGGCGCCCGGCCAACCCCCTTCTACGAAGGCGACTCCGAGCTCGTCCAGAAGCCGGGCGATGCGCAGTTTGTCCGTGACGGTCAGCGATATTCCCTCCTGCTGGGCGCCGTCGCGCAGCGTCGTGTCATAGATCTCGAGTTGCGGGTGTGCCATGGAGTTTCCGGCCTCCTCGCCTGCTGGAGCTCGCGCGACACGCTTCGGGCATAGAAAAAACCCTCCGCCGGAGCGCAGGGTTTCGGGGCACGGGCTGTTCGGGTCCTTGTGCCCCTATCCGATAATGATCCCGATCACGTTTGTCATAACGCGTGGAAGTCTCGTGTGTCGCCTCGACCCTGTCAAGTTTCCTCACGAGCCTGACTGTGTGCTGCTCGTCTGTTCGAGACAAGCAAGCACGGCGACGCAGGTCGGCCCAACGGATAGGAGGACGGGCATGCTCCGCCCGCATCGTCCGTCGGGGGTAGTGCTCCTCTGCCCTGGCGCCAGCCTGATAGGATTGGTGCCGTCCCCGCGTCCGAGTCCGATTGCGCGGGTTCTCGGGGGTATTGGGGACGTGGAGGGAGCGATCAGGAGCGACGTGACCAGGAAGAAGGTTTTCTCGGGAATCCAGCCCAGCGGCGACATCCACATCGGGAACTACATGGGGGCGTTACGCAACTGGGTCGCTATGCAGGACGACTACGACACGGTCTACTGTGTGGTGGACCTCCACGCTCTCACCCTGCCGCAGGTTCCGGCGGAACTTCGAGACGCGCGCCTCCGAACCGCCAAGATCCTGCTGGCATCCGGAATCGACCCGCAGCGTTCCCTCATCTACTACCAGAGCGAGGTTCCCCAGCACGCCGAGCTTTGCTGGATCTTGGGAACCCTGGCCTCGATCGGGCATCTGTCCCGGATGACCCAGTACAAGGAGAAACTGGACAAGGGCGGCCAGAACCTCGGGCTCTTCTCCTATCCCGTCCTCATGGCAGCCGACATCCTGGTGCACAGGGTCCATGCGGTTCCGGTGGGCAACGACCAGACCCAGCACTTGGAGTTCACACGGGACCTCGTGGACCGCTTCAATTCGCGTTACGGGGAATACTTTCCGCGGCCACGCCAGATCACTCCCGGCGTGGGAGCACGCGTAATGTCGCTGAAGGAACCCACGTCCAAGATGTCGAAGTCCGACCCCGACGCGAGTTCCCGGATCCTCGTGACCGACGACGCCGACGGAATACGGCGCAAGATCCGGAGGGCGGTCACCGATTCGGGACGTCGGATAGTGTACGACGTGGCTCGAAAGCCGGGGATCAGCAACCTACTCGACATCCTCGCCGTATTCACCGGCGACAGCGTCGAGGAACTGGCTGACCGGCACTCTGCAAGCGGGTACGGGAAGCTCAAAGAGGTGGCGGCCGACGCGGTGATCGCCGGTTTGGCACCGGTCCGGCGGGCCTATCTCGACCTCGACGATGTGGACGTTGAGAGGATCATGAATGCCGGGGCGGTCGAGGCTCGCCGCAGGACCGAACAGACGATGGCCGACGTTAGGGAGTTGATCGGTCTCCCGGGCTGATGGTTCGGCGGATCACCGGCCATCGGTCCGGTGCGCCCTCATCAGACGATGAAGAACAGGGTTGCCAGGGTCATGAGATTGAGCCCGCTGTGAGCGAAGATCGAGGCGCCGATGTTGCCCGTGCGTATCCTGAGGACACCTAGGAACAGGCCGAACAGGAAGAGGACCGACAGGGTGATAGCACCGGCCCGGGAGAAGAGCGACGCGTCCGCCAGGTGGGCGACCGTGAAGACCGCCGCCGATACCACCACAGCCAGGGCCGCGGGCATACCCCTGTCCAAGGCGATCCGGATGGTCAGCCCACGGTAGAGCAGCTCCTCGGCAATCGGTCCCATGACCCCCACGCCGATGACCGCGGCGACCATCGTTCCCGTGCTGGTGACTTCCTGGGCTGCCTCCACTATGGCCTGCGGGCTAGCCTCCTCAACCCCGAGCAGGGACCTGAGGGCCTCCGCGAGCACGGCCAGAAGCAACGAGGAGGCCGCGCCGGCGAGAACCCACCCCCAGCGGTGGCCCTCGACGATAAAGCCGAGGGAATCGGCAAGAGTCCCGCTACGCCTCGCCCGAGCGATCAGGACCAGCACCCCGATGTGGCCCAGGTTCTGGCAGGGGATGATCAGCCAGAAGACCCGGTCCGCGTCGTACGCCCCGGCAGTCGAGGGATCCCCGGCAAAGAGCCCGGCCAGCAGGCCCGCTAGGGCGCCGCCCGCCAAGACGACGAGAACGTCGTACCAGCGCCATGAAGTTCGGTTCACGAGTCCAACAGGCTAGCGCCGGGTTGAGAGATACCATGCCCGAACCCCGCGACGTGATCTGTTAGGTTTGTCTCTCGGACGGTGCTGACGAAACCCGTACGAAGGGCTTCGCCCTCGCTGGTCGACAAAGCTCAGGCCACGATGTTGCCGGCCACCGGACCGTGCACAATTCGTTCTTGCTGTGCGTTGCCGGCGAGAAAAGGTCGGGAGGCAGGATTGGATGTAGTGATAGGGATGGCGAAGTCAGGACGCCGGGCGTACGGCTTCGACGACATCTCCATAGTTCCGAGCAGGCGGACGCGTAACCCCGACGACGTAGACATCTCCTGGGAGATCGACGCCTACCGCTTCGAACTTCCGATGATGGCGTCGGCGATGGACTCGGTTGTCAGCCCCGCGACGGCTATCGCGATCGGTCGTATAGGCGGGCTCGCGGTGCTGAATCTCGAGGGGTTGTGGTGCCGGTACGAGGATCCGCATCCGGCACTCGAGGAGATAGCGGCGTTGCCATCCGATAAAGCCACCCGCCGGATGCAAGACCTGTACCGGGCGCCCATCCATTCCGACCTGATGCAGCAGCGTGTTGCTGAGATCAGCGCCTCCGGGGTGGTGACTGCGGCAGCCCTCACTCCGCAGAGCGTCGAGCGGTACGCTGACGTGGTCTTGGGGTCCGGGCTCGACATCCTCGTGATCCAGGGGACGGTCGTGTCGGCCGAGCATGTTTCGAGCCAGGGGAAGCCTCTTGACCTGTACGCTTTCATTGCGGGTCTGGACATCCCGGTCATCGTCGGTGGTTGCGCCTCTTACGCCGGAGCGATCCACCTAATGCGAACCGGCGCGGCCGGGGTTCTCGTGGGGGTAGGTCCGGGCGCCGCCTGTACCACCCGGGGCGTGCTCGGGATCGGGGTCCCCCAGGCGACAGCCATTGCGGACGCGGCCGCGGCCCGGATACGTTACCTCGACGAGACAGGTCGGTACGTCCACGTGATTGCCGACGGGGGGATGAGGTCCGGGGGAGACATCGCCAAGGCGATCGCCTGCGGTGCGGACTCTGTGATGCTGGGTTCCCCACTAGCGGCTGCTTCGGAGGCTCCCGGGTTGGGCGCCCATTGGGGTATGGCCACCTTCCACCCAACGCTACCGCGCGGCGCCAGGGTAATGGTGGGCCGGCTCGGCAGCTTGGAGGAGGTTCTCGTGGGACCCGCCCATGAGAACGACGGCCGCCAGAACCTATTCGGGGGGTTGCGAGTAGCCCTGGCAACGACCGGATACTCCAACCTGAAGAGCTTCCAGAAGGCGGAGGTTATGGTGGCTCCGGCGACCAGAACCGAAGGCAAGGAGCTCCAACATGCTCAGCGGGTCGGCATGGGGTGACCGGTTTGCCGGTGGCGACCCGCTGGCAGCCGGTGTGTCCGTGACCCGCACCGAGCGTCAGGTGCCGTCCGAGCGCCACCGTCCGGTTCTCGTTGTCGACCTCGGCGCCCAGTACGCCCAGCTAATCGCCCGGCGGGTCAGGCAGGCGGGGGTCTTCTCCCGGATAGTTCCCCATACAGTCGGCGCGGACGAGGTTATGGCTCACCGGCCGCTCGGGATGATCCTGTCCGGGGGCCCGTTGTCGGTCTACACCGAAAACGCTTACCTGGTCGACAGGCAGTTGTTCGGTCTAGGGGTGCCGATCCTCGGGATCTGTTACGGCCACCAGTTGCTGGCCTCCATGCTGGGTGGAACGGTGAAGCGGACCGGCGACGCGGAGTACGGGCGCACCGAACTCACCGTCACGGGGGCTTCACGGCTACTGGAGGGTACGCCGCAACACCAGAACGTTTGGATGAGCCACGCGGATGCAGTTACCGAAACGCCGCCAGGATTCGAGCGCGTCGCCACCACCGGCGGATCACCCGTCGCGGCGATGGAGGATCGGGAACGGGGGATGTACGGGGTCCAGTTCCACCCCGAGGTCATCCACACCGACCACGGATCGGCCGTGATCGAAGGGTTCCTCCGCTCCGCATGCCAGGCACCCCCCTCCTGGACACGTGGGTCCATAATCGCTGATCAGATCGAGGCGGTCAGGGCGCGGGTGGGCGACGCCCGCGCGATCTGCGGGCTCTCGGGTGGTGTGGACTCGTCCGTGGCGGCTGCTCTGGTGCACCGAGCCATCGGCGATCGTCTCACCTGCGTCTTCGTTGACCACGGACTGCTACGGGAGGGAGAGGCATCCCAGGTTACCGAGACCTTTGGCCGCTACTTCCAGATGGACCTGGTGCATGTCGACGCTTCCGGCCGTTTCCTGGGTGCGCTCTCCGGTGTGACCGATCCGGAGGCTAAGAGGACCATCATCGGTGAAATGTTCATCAGGACTTTCGAGGAGGCCACCGGCGACATACCGGATGCCCGGTTCCTCGTTCAGGGCACTCTTTATCCCGATGTCATCGAGTCCGGTGGGGGAGCTGCCGCCACGATCAAGACCCACCACAACGTCGGAGGGCTGCCTCCCGACCTCGGCTTCGAGTTGGTGGAGCCACTCCGCGACCTGTTCAAGGACGAAGTACGGGCAATCGGGAAGGAGTTGGGCCTGCCCGACGAGATCGTCTGGCGGCAACCCTTCCCCGGTCCGGGGCTGGCGGTGCGGATAACCGGGGAAGTGACGAGGGAACGGCTCGACGTTCTGCGAGCGGCCGATGCCATAGTGACGGAGGAAATCCACAGGGCAGACCTGTACCGTGAGATCTGGCAGTCCTTCGCCGTGTTACCGGCGGTCAAGACAGTGGGGGTGCAGGGTGACGGTCGAACCTACGCCCATGCGCTGATCGTGCGGGCTGTTACCTCCGAGGACGCAATGACAGCGGATTTCGCCCGGATCCCGTACCCGGTCCTCGAACGGATCGCAAGCCGTGTCATGAATGAGGTACCAGGTGTGAACCGCGTTGCCTACGACATCTCCTCCAAGCCCCCTGCCACCATCGAATGGGAGTGAACACGCACGAACCCGGTTGAGGCGATGCCTATCTTCCCGTGTATTCAGTTCAGAGGGTGCGCGGATAGATGCTTACCTGGGGGTGTGTGACCTCTCGCTCGCTGAGGGCGTAGCGAGTGTCGTGCTTCAGCACATGAGCTTGATGCGCCGCTCTCCCTTGACCGACCTGTCGAAACCGTCCGTTGCCGAAATCCCGGACATGGAGGGTTAGGGGGTCGTTGAGGATCGGGTCTTGTTCTACCGGCCCCGCCGAATCCTCTTGACTTCTCGCTTGACGGTCGAGACCGACACCTCAGCCACATCAGCGATCGAGGCGAAGTCAACTCCCGCTTTGTCAGCTCTGAGCATGGCTTTAGCCAGGGCGTCCCTGGCTCTCTTGACCTGATACTCCATCCGGACCAGGTGCAGGGCTTCAGTCTTCACCTGGTGGAGCCGATCATCACGCAACTGTCGATCGATCCACGGGCGGCGGCTCACGGCGATCCTTCTGGCTCGGTGGCCGCTCATCCTAAATCCTCATCAGCTCACGGATGAACTCTTAACCCTGGTCAAGGCTGGCCCCTCATGCTGTCTATCTAGGTTAGGAGCGAAAAGTGTAGACAAATACAACCGTTAAAGTTAGTTAGCCTGCCCTACATCTGGAACCGGATTAAAGGTTCAGGGTTGACCTTGTTTTGCCTTCGGCGGTGGCCGGGCCATCCGGACCGCGAGGGACCCCCGGATCGGCCCGGCTCTCGCTCTCCGTGCCTTTGCGCCGCTTGGCCTTCCAGCAGCGAGGCGCATCTGGGCAACCGTGACTGCGACGGTGGCGACCCTATAGCCATGACCAAGGGACTTGTACGTGAGAAGAGTGGCGGGTCTCGCGGCGAGGACGACGCATCCGCCTATGCACGCACCGTCTTACATCTGTGTAGTTTCTCGTCCCAGCGCGCCGTTATGATGATGGAGTGTTCAAAGCGATGGAACTGAAGGGGTTGCAGCCGGACCCCGTGGACTCTGTCCTGTTCGCCGATCTCAACCCGACCCAGCGGGAAGCGGTGGCGACCACCGAGGGCCCGGTCCTGGTGGTAGCCGGAGCAGGCTCGGGCAAGACACGGGTGCTGACCTACCGGGTTGCCCACCTGATCCGGGATCGGGGGGTTGCTCCTTGGGAGGTGCTGGCCATCACGTTCACGAACAAGGCCGCGGGGGAGATGAAGGAGCGGGTTGTGCAGTTGGTGGGGAGGGCGTCCCGCAACATGTGGGTATCAACCTTCCACTCGGCCTGCGTCCGCATCCTCCGCCGGGAGGCACCGAGACTCGGATACCGGTCCGGGTTCACGATCTACGACTCCCAGGACACCCGCCGGGCGATCACCGCGGCGATTAGGGACCTGAGTCTCGACACCAAGAAGTTCGAGCCCCGCACCATCCGGGCCGCCATCTCGAAGGCCAAGAACGAACTGATCGACTTCGAGAGTTTCCGCGACCAGGGCTACGGTTTCCATCACGGGATAGTTGCGGACGTGTACCGCCTCTACCAGCAGCGCCTGCTCGATGCGTCGGCGATGGACTTCGACGATCTTCTCATGAACACCACCGTTCTGTTCGATGCCTTTCCCGACGTGCTGGCTGACTACCAGGACCGTTTCCGTTACGTTCACGTTGACGAGTTCCAGGACACGAACCGGGCCCAGTACGTCCTGGTCAACCAACTGGCGGCCCAGCACCGCAATATCTGTGCCGTGGGGGACGCCGATCAGTCGATCTACGCCTTCCGGGGTGCAGATATCCGCAACATCCTGGACTTCGAACGCGATTACCCGGAGGCGAAGGTGCTGGTGCTCGATCAGAACTACCGGTCCACCGAGACCATCCTGGCCGCAGCCAATGCGGTGATCGCCAACAATGGTCGGCGGCGCCCCAAGCGGCTGTGGAGCGATCTAGGGCCCGGGGTGCTCATCTCCCGCTACGCAGCCCAGGACGACCGCGACGAGGCAGGGTTCGTAGCCGACAGGGTGGTCGAACTCGAAGCCGATGGGGTCGATCTATCGGAGATGGCCGTCTTCTACCGGGTCAACGCCCAGAGCCGGGTCCTCGAGGAGGTTCTGGGTCGCTACGGCGTACCCAACAAGGTGATCGGCACTGTCAGGTTCTACGAGCGGCGCGAGATCAAGGACGTTCTCGCCTACCTGCGAGTGGTCTGCAACCCTGACGACGGAATCTCAGCGAGACGGATCATCAACTGTCCCCGGCGGGGCGTCGGCAGGGTTACCGTCGGGCACGTCGACCACTTCGCCGAGGCCGAGGAGATCTCCTTCCTCGCGGCCGTGGGGCGTTTGGACGAGATCCATGCGCTGGCGTCCCGTTCAGCGAAAGCGCTTCGGGGCTTCCTGACCGTCCTCGACCGGATTCGGGAGAAGGCCCGCGAAGGTCCGGCCGCCGCGGTGCGGGCCGTACTGGAGGACGCGGGGTATCTCGACTGGGTGCAGGAGCACAGCACCTTCGACGCCCAGGTCAGGGCTGAGAACCTGAACGAGTTGGTCTCGGGCGCCGAGGAGTTCGAGCAATTGTCCCAGGGTGAAGAATTCGGCGGCGTGGACTGGGAGGACCTCGACGGGCCGGCGCGTCTCGAACTCTACCTGGAGTCGGTGAGTCTCGTGGGTGACATCGACGACTTGGAGGAGGGGAGCGGGGCGGTCACCCTGATGACGCTACACAACGCGAAGGGTCTCGAGTTCCCGGTTGTGTTCTTGACCGGGATGGAGGACGGTGTCTTTCCCCATATGCGAGCCCTGACCGAGCCGGACCAACTCGAGGAGGAGCGTCGCCTCTGCTATGTGGGGCTGACACGGGCCCGCCAATGCCTTCACCTGTCGTATGCAAAGTCCCGGATGCTCTACGGGCAGTCTTCCTACAACACGCCATCCCGGTTCCTGAGCGAGATACCGGCTCACCTCGTTGATCACGTCAAGTTTCGTGACCGCGATCGCCGCCGGGAGTCCGTCGAACCACACGCAGCCTCCTCCATGGAGGGGGAGATTCTGGCGGGGGACACGGTACGGCATGACAAGTGGGGACCTGGGAGGGTCGTCTCCGTACGGGGTACCGGGGATCGGGCCGAGGCGGAGATCGTCTTCGAGTCCGCAGGCGCCAAGCGGCTGCTGCTGTGCTGGGCGCCTCTCGAAAAGGTCTGAGTGCCTGCGGTCGGAGCGGGTAAGAGGCGGGCACACAAGCCTCTCCCCTGTATTAGCGTGGACCTACCGGACGCTGGTCCGCGGGCCTGCCTGCGAACCGCATACGAGCCCGGGTCTTGATCGACAGGAGGAGAAGACATGGCTGAGACCGGGAACTCCAAACTCGGCAACCTGGCGGGGCTGGGCCAGTCCGTCTGGCTCGATTCGCTCTCGCGGGCGATGCTCGACTCGGGCGAGTTGGCCGGGTACCTCTCCAAGGCCATATCCGGCGTTACCTCCAATCCCACCATTTTCGCCAAAGCGATGCTGTCGGGCGACTCCTACGACGCTCAGGTGGGCGAGATGGTCGCTCGCGGTGCGAGCATCGACGAGGTATACACGGCGGTCGTTACCAGTGACATCCGGCGGGCCTGCGAAGTCATGGAGCCCGTATACCGCCGGACCGGAGGTCTGGACGGTTTCGTTTCGGTTGAGGTCTCGCCCGAGTTGGCTCACGATGCGGCGCCCACCGTCGCGGAGGCGCGGGACTGGGTCAAACGGGTGAACCGTCCGAACCTGCTCATCAAGGTGCCCGCCACCAGGGAAGGCATCGGGGCGATCGAGGACCTGACTGCCGAGGGGATCTCCGTCAACGTCACCCTCATCTTCTCCCTGCGGCGGTACCGCTCGGTCATGGACGCCTACTTCGGCGGGCTGGAGCGTTTCGAAAAGGCGGGTGGTGACCTGGGCACGGTCAACTCGGTGGCCTCTTTCTTCGTCTCCCGCTTCGACACCGAGGTGGACGCTCGCCTCGTGAGCATCGGTACGCCCGCCGCCCTCGCGCTCCGGGGCCGCGCGGCGGTGGCCAATGCCCGGGTCGCCTACCTCGAGTTCCTCCGGGCCTTCAGCAGCGCCCGGTGGTACCGGCTCCGGCGGGCCGGCGCCAACGTGCAGAAGCCGTTGTGGGCTTCGACATCCACCAAGAATCCCGCGTATTCCGACACCCTGTACATCGATACCCTCGTGGCGCCCGAGACAGTCAACACCCTTCCGGAGTCGGCTTTGGCGGCCTACGAGGACCGCGGACCGGCTAGTCCGACGGTGCTCGGGATCAACGAGTTGAACGACGCGGTGCTCGTCCTCGATGATCTTGCCTCGGTGGGTGTTGACTACGACGACGTGACCGCCAAGCTCGAGCAGCAGGGGGTGGCCGGTTTCGTATCGTCGTTCCGCCAGATGATCGGTGACATCGAGAGCAAGCGGGACATGCTCACAGCTATCCGGGGCGAACCCGCTCCGGAAGGGTGAGAGGCATCTGGTGCCCAGGCGTATCCTGATCGCCAAGCCGGGACTCGACGGTCACGACCGCGGTGCCAAGGTGGTGGCAAGGGCGTTGCGCGACGCCGGTAACGAGGTGATCTACTCGGGACTTCACCAGACTCCCGCCCAGATCGTCGAGACGGCCATCCAGGAGGACGTGGATGCCATCGGGCTCTCCACCCTGTCCGGGGCTCACATGACCCTCTTTCCTGCGGTCGTGAACCAACTCCGGGATCGGGACATCGGCGATATCGTGGTGTTCGGAGGGGGAATAGTCCCGGAGCACGATGCCGAGCTACTCAAGGAAGGCGGCATGGCAGCGATCTTCACGCCGGGTACCACCCTCGCCGAGGTTACCCGATGGGTCGAATCCAACGTCCAAGCCCGTTGAGCCTCTCCTTAGAGTCTCGCAATCATCCGAGGATCGACACGCCCATAAGGTCGACGCGTGCTCCGGTGTTCTGGCACCGCTGATGCCATCGTCGTCATACGAGAGAGATCAGCCTCGGATGGTCACGCCGTCCGGAAAGCCGGACCGAGCCGTCCCGATGCCAGGTTCAACCCCTCACCGCGAGGTGAGTCGAGTCCACGATCTGCCGCGATCTGCATGGGTGGTACCGATGATCGGGCATGGCTGGGAGAGTCGCGCGACGATGTTGCCCTGCCTTGCGCAGCGAGCGACGTGCCCGGCGCCAACGGGTCCATTGGACGGGCGGCGCCGCGGGTCGTCACCGTCGTCCTCGCGTGCTCGGCGTCGTGGTCGCCTTTCTTCGCTGGTCGGCCGGTTGCTAGCCGCCGTTTGCATGTCGTTCGGTCAGGTTGCGATAGGAGTTCTCCGACAGCGGCCCCCTGCGAATCGGTCCCCTGAGAAGATGGATAGAATCACGGCCCGTGGACCTTCTTGAGTACCAAGGAAAGCAATTCTTCGCCCGTTTCGGGCTCCCCGTCTCGCCTGGTTTGGTGGCCGACCGGAGTTCCGGGGCGGTTGCGATTGCTGAGAGGCTCGGCTTCCCCGTTGTCGTGAAAGCCCAGGTGCACGTAGGCGGCCGGGGCAAAGCGGGCGGGATCAGGCCGGCACGGAACGCCGAGGAGGTTGCGGAAGCCACCGAATCGATCTTGGGGATGGACATCGGCGGTCACAGTGTGAAATGCGTCCTGGTCGAGGAAGCGGCCGAGATCGCGGCCGAGTACTACGCCGGCTTCACCCTCGACCGCTCGGCCCGGCGCTATCTGGGGATCCTCTCCGCCCGCGGCGGTGTGGACATCGAAGGAGTCGCGGAATCGGATCCGGACGCCATCGCCAAGACCTGGATCGACCCGGTGGAGGGTCTCGACGAGGCCGGCGCGCGGAGTTGGGTGCGGGCCGCCCGGTTGGATGAGGGAGCCGCCGATGAACTGGTCGAGGTGCTCATCAAGCTCTACGGCGCCTTCGTGGAAGGAGATGCCGACCTGGTGGAGATCAACCCGCTGATCCTCACCCCGGACGGCCGGGTGCGGGTTCTGGACGCGAAGGTGACCTTGGACGGAAACTCCCGCTTCCGGCATCCCGGCTACGGGGAATACGACGCCACGCAGCCGAGGGACGTGCGGGAGAGGGCCGCCCATGCACGCGGACTCCAGTACGTGGGGCTCGAGGGCACAGTCGGTGTGATCGCCAACGGCGCCGGCCTGGCGATGAGCACAGTGGACGTTGTGGCCCAGGCCGGCGGATCAGCCGCCAACTTCCTCGACATAGGGGGTGGGGCGGACGTGGACACCATGGCGGGTGCTCTCGAGGTGATCAACAACGACCCGGCGGTGAGGGCGATCTTCATAAACATCTTCGGGGGCATAGTCAAGGGCGAGGTGGTGGCCCAGGGCATTCTCGATGCGTTGGACCGGGTCGAGATGAGATCGCCGATCGTGCTGCGCCTTGACGGAACCAACGCCACCGAGGGCCGGGCGATGATCGAGTCCCGGCTGTCGGACATGCTGATTCTCGCCGACTCGATGCCGGCCGGCGCGGCCAGAGCGGTGGAACTCGCAGGGGCCGCGTCATGAGCATCTGGGTGGACGAGCACAGCCGGGTTTTATACCAGGGTCTGACCGGACGGCAAGGGCGGTTCTACGGCCTGCGCAACAGGGATTACGGGACCAACGTCGTGGCAGGTACCAACCCGAACAAGGCCGGCACGGATGTGGATGGTATTCCGGTCTTCGCCTCGGTCGCCGACGCCGTCGCGGCGACCGGCGCCGACGTGTCCTGCCTGTTCATCCCGGCGCCCTACGTGAAGGAAGCGGTGGTCGAAGCGGCGGAGGGGGGTGCAAGGCTGGTAGTGGTGATCACCGAGGGGGTTCCCGCGAAGGACGAGGCGTGGCTCTGCAACAAGCTTCTGCGGGACCATCCGGACGTGCGGGTGATCGGACCCAACTGCCCGGGCATTATCAGCCCCGGCAAGGCCAACATCGGCATCACCGCCGGCCATATCGCCCGACCTGGAGGTCCCGTGGGGATCGTCAGCCGCTCCGGGACCCTCACTTACCAGGCGCTCTACGAGCTCAAGCTGAACGGTATCGGTGTGACCACCTGCGTAGGGATCGGCGGCGACCCCGTACCGGGCACGTCGTTCACCGATTGCCTGGCCGCTTTCGAGGACGATCCGGAAACGCAAGCAGTCATGATGATCGGCGAGATCGGCGGTTCGGCGGAGGAGGAGGCGGCAAAGTTCATCGCCGCGCGCATGAGCAAACCGGTGGTGGCCTACGTAGCCGGCATCACCGCCCCCCCGGGGAAGAAGATGGGGCACGCGGGTGCCATCGTCTCCGGCGGCAAGGGAACCGCCGCGGCCAAGATCGAGGCTCTCCGCGCGGTTGGGGTGCGGGTTGGGGCCAATCCGACCGAGGCCGGCCATTTGATGGTGGAGGTCGTGCAGGATCTCTGACTCGGCCGAGGAGCAGCGCCATCCGAAGGCTACGAGCCTGCGATGAGAAGGAAAGCCCTGCTGTCGGTGTACGACAAGACCGGGATAGCGGAGTTCGCCAACGGACTGTCCTGCCTTGGCTGGGAGTTGATCAGTAGTGGCGGGACGGCAGACGTCCTCCGAGCGGCTGGTCTTTCCGTGACCGACGTGGCCGACCATACCGGCAGCCCGGCCATGCTTGGACACCGGGTCGTCACCCTCCATCCCAGGATCCACGGGGGCATCCTCGCCGACCGGAGTGATCCCGGCCATTCGAGAGAGCTCGAGGAGTACGGAGTCGACCCGATCGACCTGGTGGTGGTGAACCTCTACCCGTTTGCGTCGGAACCAGGCCTGGAGTTGATAGACATCGGCGGTCCCGCTCTGGTCCGGGCAGCCGCCAAGAATCACCTCTCCGTCGGGGTGGTGATCGAGCCCCGGGACTACGACCGTGTACTGGACGAACTCCGATCCAACGGCGACCTATCCGAAGGCACCCGGCGGGAACTGGCGCGCACCGCGTTCGCTCGGACCGCCTCCTACGACGCGACGATCGTCGAGTGGTTCGACGCCGGCGGCCCTCGGAGCGAGTTGTTGCCTCCTAGCCTCCACGTCACGCTCGAGCGGGCGGACGTGCTGCGATACGGGGAGAATCCCCACCAGCCCGGCGCCCGGTACCGCCGGACGGGGTTGTATGGCGTTGACTGGTGGGACCGCACCCAGCAGCTCGGGGGGATGCCGATGAGCTACCTGAACCTGCTCGACGCCGGTGCGGCCTGGGCTCTGGTGCACGACATGGGCAACCGTCCGTCTGCGGCGGTGATCAAGCATGGAGCTCCGTGCGGCGCCGCCCATGGCGAGGATATCCGTGAGGCGTACCGCAAGGCGGTCGAATGCGATTCGAGGGCGGCATTCGGCGGGGTGGTGGCCTTCAACCGGGTCGTGGACCGGGACACGGTCGCCTGCTTCCAGGATGCTCCACAGGCGGACGTCGTCATCGCTCCGGGATTCGACAGTGGGGTCGTCGACAGGATCCGAGCTCGCCGGGCCGGCACCCGAGTTCTCCAGGCGCCTCGGCCCGTTCCCCCGGAGCGAACCGTTCGCCAGATCCACGGTGGCTGGCTTGTCCAGGCAGCCGCATCGACGAGAGGCCGCAGCGGCTGGCAGGTTGTCACCCGCAGGAAGCCGACCGCCGACGAGGAGGCCGATGCGGCATTCGCTTGGACGGTCTGCCGCCACGTCCCGTCGAACGCCGTGGTGATGGCCAGGGGCGAGACGGCTTGGGGGATAGGTGGCGGCCAGCAGGACCGGGTCGGCGCGGTCGAGCTTGCCGCTGCCAGGGCTGGAGGGCGGGCCGCGGGCGGTGCCTGTGCATCCGATGGCTTCTTTCCGTTCGCCGATGGCATCGATGCCGCGGGGGATGCCGGCGTCACAATGGTGGTTCAGCCAGGTGGATCGGTTAACGACGATTCGGTCATCGCGGCGGCTGACCGCCTTGGAATGGCGATGGTGCTGACGGGCGAGCGGCAGTTTCGCCATTGATCGGGAGACGATGGGCGGACGTGGCTTTGATACCGTTCTGCGTCCAGGGAGGTTCGACCCGTATGACCATATGTACTGGAGTAGGTGATGAGTGCAACCGTTCTTGACGGCAAGGTCGTGGCGCGTGTGGTGCTCGATGAGGTCCGAACGCGCGTCGCTGCGTTAGCGGAGGCCGGTGAGGGGGTCACGCTGGCCACTATTCTGGTGGGTGACGATCCCGCCTCGGCCACATATGTACGTTCCAAGCGTAGGCGCGCTGCAGAAGTCGGCATCCGCTCCGTCCATCACGCACTCGACGCCGGTGTCACCCAGGAGGAAGTAGTAGGTCTCATCAGGAGCCTGAGCTCCGATCCCGGCATCCACGGGATACTCCTCCAGCTTCCGCTGCCGGGAGGGCTTGACGACCAGGCCGCCACGCAGCAGATCCATCCGTCCAAGGATGTGGATGGGCTGCATCCCACAAACCTGGGCATGATCGTTCTCGACCGTTCGGTCCTCGCACCGTGCACCCCGAGCGGATGCTTGCGCATTCTCGATCATTACCGCGTCCCCGTTCGAGGCGCAAACGTCGTAGTGGTGGGGCGATCGTTCCTCGTTGGCCGGCCGCTGGCCCTGCTGCTGGCTACCCGGGGCATCGACGCAACGGTCACCATCGCCCATTCTCGAACCAGGGCGCTCCCCGAGGTCACTCGACGCGCCGACATCCTCGTCGTAGCGGTGGGCAGGGCTGAGATGATCTCCTCAGAACACGTCCGGCCGGGCGCGGTCGTGATAGACGTAGGGATCAACAGAACCGACTCGGGCCGTCTGGTGGGCGACGTGGATTTCGAGGACGTGGCACGGGTTGCCGGTGCGATCACGCCGGTTCCCGGAGGTGTGGGTCCGATGACCGTGGCGATGTTGATGCGAAATACTGTGATCGCAGCCGAGAACCGGATCCGAGGCGCGTGACGGTCGAGAAGCGGGGTTTCGGACGGTCGGACTTGGTCCATACGAGGTGTTGCTGAGAACCGCCCTGCCGTCCCGACGATGGGTCTCGAGCCATGATTCTCCATGGACCCGACACACCCACGTACATCAGTCCCAGGTCAATCTCACTATGAGGGACAGGACAACATGCACCTGGCGGGTGGGGTAAGCGTGCTAGCAATCCTGGGCCATCGGATCTTCATGTTCGCAGGCTGGCGCCTGATCCTCCCCCTCCGATTCGCGCCAAAAACCCCGATCCATGCGGAGTCGGGCCCGGGAACTGATCCGCGGGCGGTGGAGCAACCGGATTCTCGGTTGCCCGCCACGGATCTAGGAGGGTGCTGAGCAATCCACCAGCGGCCTGCCAACCGCTGGCATAATTCCTGGGCTGGCGGGCGGCAGGCCCGAGCAATCGTCATTGTTCAGCACCCTCCTATGGTGTGACTAACTCTGAGCGCACTACATGGTCGGACGCAGTGCCGGAAAACGGGTCAACCCGGATCCCAAGACCGGGATCCTCGGGAAGCGTGTGGTGTCCGGCGGCCAGATCCCAGGGATGATCCGAAACGTCGGCTGCCAGCATCCAACGGGTCGGTACTAGATCGGTGAACTTCACCCCTTCCAGCGACGCGATCGCCAGCGCGTGGGACCGTCCTACCGACGTTTCAACCAAGCCGCCCACCTTCACGTCGATTCCGGCCTCCCTAGCCCGTTCGGCGATCCGAAGGACGCTCGATGTCCCGAGGAGCCCGGGTTTGAGGCTCACCATGTCGGCACATCGTCTCTCTATCACGCGGGTAGCGCGGTCCGGAGTGGTAACAGACTCGTCCAGACACAACGGTGTATCGATCCGGGATCGCAGTTGCTGGTGCCCCCCGAGGTCATCTCCATCCAGGGGCTGTTCCAGGTAGCTGAGAGAGAGGGTGTCGACCGCTTCGAAGATCGGATCACCCATCTGGTAGCTGCCGTTGGCATCAGCGGAGATCGCCAGGCCGGGAAACTGTCGGCGAACAGCCTGCAGGTGTGGCAGGTCCTGGCCGGGTGCGATCTTGATCTTCACCTCCAGGATTCCGGCCTCGACGGCCTGGTTCACATGTTCCACCGTTTCGGCGGGGGTTCGTTTCAGGCCGATTGCCGCACAGGCCCGGATGGATCGGGGAGTTCCACCGACGAAGGTCCATAGGGGCACCCCGGCCCGCCGGGCTTCCAGATCCTTCCTGGCTTGATCGATGGCTGCGCGTGCCGATGGGGGAAGTCCTCTCGTGTGGCCCGCCGGCGCTGGTCTCCCGTTGGACTGAAGAGCGTTCCACACGTCGGCTACCGTCTCGATGGTGACTCCCGGATACGGAGCTGCCTCACCCCAGCCGGTCAGGCCGTCCTCGGTGATGGAGACGAGCACGATGCGTCGCTCTCCAACTGCTCCCCGGGCATTGGATAGAGGGCGAAGCAGGGGTATACATAGCTCGGTCAGACGCATAGCCGTCGGCATCAAGGCAGGATACTCCACGATCAACCACGGGACGGCGATACCGAAACGGCTGTGCATAGCGTGAACACGCCCCAGGGGGGTGGATGGGAAACGGGTTCTTGGTGGGCCAGACGTCCGCTGACCAGGTAGTTTACCATCGGGTAACTGGCCGGCAGGGAGTTTCCCACCACCCTCATCGGCGGGTGCTGACCAATGACGATTGCTCGGGCCTTCCGCCCGCCGGACCAGGATCAATCCGGCGATTGGCAGGCCGCTGGTGGATTGCTCAGCACCCTCCTAGGCTCGGGGTCCGGAAGTAGAAAACAGGAGCGTGTATGGCGGAACGTATAGCGATGGGGGATTCCGGACTGCTTGTCCCGGAGCACCCGATAATCCCGTACATAGAAGGTGATGGGATCGGGCCCGACATATGGAACGCGTCCCGAAGGGTGTTCGACGCAGCCGTGCAGCACGTGTACATGGGGGAACGGCGCGTTGAGTGGCTTGAAGTGCTGGCGGGTGAGAAGTCGTACCGTGACTCCGGCGAGTGGCTTCCAGCCAAGACACTCGAGATACTGTGGTCACACCTGGTCGGCATCAAGGGCCCGTTGACGACACCGGTTGGCGGAGGCATCCGCTCCCTCAACGTCACTCTGCGACAGACCCTGGATCTCTATGTGTGCCTTCGGCCGGTTCGCTGGTTCCGGGGCATTCCTTCCCCTATCCGGACACCGCACCTGGTCGACATGGTCATATTCCGTGAGAACACCGAGGATGTCTACGCCGGAAAGGAAGTGGAGCAGGGCACCCTCGATGCGGCCCGGATGCGTACGTTCCTCGCAGAGTGCTACGGATGGGATATACGGGACGACTCGGGCATCGGGATCAAACCGATCTCGATAACAGGATCGAAGCGGCTCGTCCGGGCCGCGATCCACTTCGCGATAACGTTTGGTCGACGCTCTGTGACTCTCGTTCACAAGGGAAACATAATGAAGTTCACCGAGGGAGCTTTCCGGAGTTGGGGATACGAGGTCGCCACCGAGGAGTTCCGCGAGGAAACGGTGACCTGGGAGGAATGCGGTGGAGATCCGGGGGATCGGATCCTCATCCAGGACGTCATAGCCGATGCGATGCTGCAGCAGATCCTCACCCGTCCCGCCAATTACGACGTCATCGCGACCACCAATCTCAACGGCGACTACCTTTCGGACGCGCTGGCTGCACAGGTGGGAGGGATCGGCCTGGCGCCGGGGGGCAATATCAACTACACCAGCGGCCATGCCATCTTCGAGGCGACGCACGGAACCGCGCCGAAGTACGCCGGACTTGACAAGGTCAACCCTGGGTCCCTGATCCTGTCGGGGGCCATAATGTTCCGCTACCTGGGCTGGACGGAAGTCGCCGATCTCATCGAGGCGAGCCTAGAAGCGGTCATCGGCGATCGAATAGTCACGTACGACTTGGCCCGCCTCATGAAGTTCGCCACAGAGGTCAAGACCTCCGCCTTCGCGAGCCAGATGATCGACCGGATGCCAATCATTGAGGAGTATGCGGCCCTCCACGGGACTAGGCGAGCTCCCAGCCACCTCAGGGCATACATGTAGAATCGTCCTGCCGTCGCAGACAGTCGGGAGAACGCTTCATGGGGCATGAGATAACCAAGAAGGTAACAGTGGTCGGCGCGGGCAAGTACGGCTCTACCGCTGTGCAAAGGCTCGCTGGATGGGACATAGCCGACGAAGTGGTCATGGTCGACATCGTGGAGGGGCTGCCGCAGGGTCTGGCCTTGGATATGAACCAGTCCCGGCCCATCGAAGGCTACCGGACCAGGGTGATCGGCACCAACGACTACGACGCGACCGCAGGCAGCGACGTGGCCATCATCACCGCCGGCCTGCCCCGCAAGCCCGGCATGTCACGTATGGACTTGCTCGCCGTCAACACTCGTATCGTCAAGCAGGTCACCGAACAGTTGGTGGAGCGATCCCCGGACATGACCATCATCGTGGTCACCAACCCGCTCGATCAGATGACCCTGCTTACCGCGGACGTGAGTGGCCTACCGAGGAACAAGGTTATGGGTCAGGCCGGAATCCTCGACTCGTCCCGCTTTGCCCACTTCATCGCCGATCGATTGGACGTCGACGTCCTTTCGGTGAGGGCCCTGACGTTGGGAAGCCATGGCGAGACCATGGTGCCGGTTCCTTCGCAGTGTTTCGTAGGTGACACCCCGCTGTCCGAACTGCTTGCGCCCGATGAGATCGACGCGTTGGTGGAGCGCACGCGCGGTGGTGGGGCGGAGATAGTTGGGCTCCTCAAGACCGGGAGCGCCTACTATGCCCCGTCGTCCGCTGCGGCGGTCATGGCGAGAGCGATCCTGACGGGTGAGCCGTACAATGCCCCGGTCTGCGCGTGGCTATCCGGTCAGTACGGCATCTCCGGGGTCTATCTAGGGGTCCTTGCTCGACTCGGGGCGGGCGGAGTGGAAGAAGTCATCGAGTTGCCCCTGACCGACACGGAGCGGCGCGATCTGCACGGCGCCGCGGAGGCCGTACGGGCCAAGGTCGCGGAACTGGCCGAGTTGGTGGTCGACTGAGTCCACGCTCACAGGGTCCGGTCTCGATGACGCGCCGAACCGGAGGTTTCTTGTGGGCTTGGAGTCGGCTCGTGACGGGTGCCAAGTTCGCTGAGCCGATGCTTATACTCGGATGGTCGTGAGGGTCGGCATGCTCCCGATCTTCCGGACACGATGGAGGGCTCGATGAACAAGCGAGATCTGGCTTATATAGTCGCCTACGAGACCGGGATGTCGAGAGCGCTTGCCGAAGCTGGGGTCGACTCCGTCTTCAAGGCGATCAGCGCGGCTCTCCAGGATGGCGCCAAGGTCCGGATCAGCGGTTTCGGGACCTTCGAGGTACGGGACAGGAAGGCGCGGGTGGGGCGCAATCCGCGTACGGGTGAGACCGTTCCGATTCCCGCTACCAGGGCGCCGGCTTTCCGGGCAGCCCAGGCGCTCAAGCAAGCCGTGAACTCGTAAAGGGGCCTTCTGGTCGTCTCAGTACTCGACGTCGAGAGACGACACCGCGGGTGCCAGGTGGCCCAAGACTGACTGGTGGAGCATGAGTTTGGCCAGGTTCCCAGAGACTTTCAGCTTGCCGCTGAAGAAAGCGGTCTGGATGTTCAGATCCCCTTTCGAGATCGCAGCGGCCGTGTTGTAGTCGGTTGCTACCGTCACATCGGCCTTCTTGATCGTCCCGATCTCGATAGCCGCGCTCCCATCGGCCACTCTCAGGTAGTAGCTCGAGTTCGCGCCGTCGGGTGTGGCGCTCACCTCGAACTGCAGTGAGACCCCCACCCCTTCAATGGCAGAGGAGAACGGGGTGTGACGACTCAGGATGTCGGTAGCCGCCCGGGCCCACTCGGTGCTTAAGAACTTGGTACCCATCGAGTAGCCTCCGGTTTCTAGCCTTGATTCTTCATGTTTCCAGACACACCCACGTAAGCGTGCCACATCAACGACGTCATCGGGACCGGGCCGGGCTTCACCAGACGGGCGAAGGTCGCGCCGGTCCGAGACGGGACTAGCGAAACACGATGATCCCTGGTCAGGAGCTCATGTCCTACGCCCCGCTCGTCCAGTACAAACCCCCGCATCAATAATCAGGGCTAGTGCTGCCCGCGTAGTCTTCGGTTACGGAACTTCGCCTGCAGGTAGTCGCGGTTCATCAGGGCGATGTTGTCCAGCGAGATGTCCTTGGGACAGGCCTGCTCGCACTCGCCATGGTTGGTACAAGATCCGAAGTACTGCTCCATGGTCTCCACCATCCTCTCGACCCGCCGCCACCGTTCCGGTTGTCCCTGGGGGAGGAGGTTGAGGTGCGCCACCTTCGCGGCGGTGAACAGTTGGGCGGCACTGTTGGGACAGGCGGCGACGCAGGCGGCGCATCCGATACAGGCAGCCGCGTCCATCGCGGCGTCGGCGGTTTCCTTGGGAACCGGGATCAGGTTGGCTTCGGGCGCCGATCCGGCCGGGGCGCTGATGTAGCCTCCGGCTTCGACGATCCGGTCGAAGGCGGACCGATCCACCACTAGGTCCCGGACGACAGGGAAAGCCGTGGCCCTCCAAGGCTCGATCACTATCACGTCACCGTCGTCGAACTCGCGCATGTGCAGTTGGCAGGTGGCGGTGCTCGCCTGGGGACCGTGGGCCCGTCCGTTGATCATGAGGCCGCAGGAACCGCATATGCCCTCGCGGCAGTCATGATCGAAGGCGATGGGTTCCTGGCCCGCGTTCATCATCTGCTCGTTCACGATGTCGAGCATCTCCAGGAAGGACATATCCGAACTAATGTCAGCCGCTTCGTAGGTCTCGAAGCGGCCTTCGGAATCGGGACCCTTCTGGCGCCATACCCGCAAAGTGAGATGCATAGCCATTCTCCCTACTTGTAGCTGCGTTGGCTGGGTTCGACGTATTCGAAGTGCAGGTCCTCCCGGTACATGGTCGGGGTGTCGCCGTAGCTCCAGTCCCATGCGGCCACGTAGGCGAACTCCTCGTCATTGCGCTTCGCCTCGCCATCCTCCGTCTGGTGCTCGGTCCGGAAGTGACCTCCGCACGATTCCTCCCGGTGGAGCGCGTCCCGGCACATCAGGGCGGCCAATTCGAAGAAGTCTTTGACCCTGCCGGCTTTCTCGAGTGACTGGTTGAGGGAGCGACTGTCGCCGAGTACCAGGAGATCCGTATCGAGCTCCTGCCTTAAGGCTGCGATTTCCCCGATGGCCTGCTCGAGGCCGGCCGCGGTGCGTTCCATCCCGCAGTGCTCCCACACTATCTTCCCGAGTTCACGGTGAAACCAGTCGACGGTGCGGGTTCCGCCGATCGATAGGGACCGTTTCACGTCGGACCTAACCGCGGCCTCCGCGTCCCTGAAGGCGCGATCACCGGTAGGCACGGTGGATTCTCCCAGGAGCGGAGCAAGATAGTCGCCGATCGTGTAAGGAACCACGAAGTAGCCGTCCGCCAATCCCTGCATGAGGGCCGAGGCGCCCAAGCGGTTGGCGCCGTGGTCGGAGAAGTTTGCCTCGCCGAGAGCGTAGAGGCCGGGGATGGTCGTCATCAGGTTGTAGTCGACCCACAAACCTCCCATCGTGTAGTGAACGGCCGGGTATATGCGCATCGGTTGCCGGTAGGGGCTCTCGCCGGTGATCCTCTGGTACATGTCGAGCAGGTTTCCGTAGCGCTGCCGCACGGCTTCCTCGCCGAGCCGGTCCAGCGCCCCTGCCAAGTCGAGGTACACGCCGTTGCGCAGCGGGCCGACGCCCTTTCCGCTGTCAACCTCCAGCTTGGCTGCCCTCGACGCCACATCGCGTGGTACCAGGTTCCCGAAGGCGGGGTATCTTCTCTCGAGGTAGTAGTCCCGTTCATTCTCAGGTACCTCACCTGGGGCGCGGCTCTCCTCCGACCGGAGCGGCACCCAGATGCGACCATCGTTGCGCAGCGATTCCGACATGAGGGTCAACTTCGACTGGAACTCGTCGGAGGCCGGGATGCAAGTGGGATGGATCTGGGTGTAACACGGGTTGGCGAACAGGGCCCCCTTGCGGTGAGCCCTCCAGATCGCGGTGACGTTGCACTTCATCGCATTGGTGGACAGGTAGTAGACGTTGCTGTAACCGCCGGTAGCGAGCACGACCGCGTGGCCCGAATGCGACCTGACCTCGCCGTCGAGCAAGTCGCGGATCACGATGCCGACGGCCCTTCCGTCCTTGAGAACCACATCCAGCATCTCGGTCTGTGTATACAACTCCACGGTCCCCAGATCGACCTGGCGCATCATGGCTTGGTAGGCGCCGAGTAGGAGTTGTTGACCGGTTTGCCCTCGGGCGTAGAAGGTCCGCGAAACCTGGGCGCCCCCGAACGATCGGTTGGCGAGCAGACCTCCGTACTCGCGGGCGAACGGCACTCCTTGAGCAGTGCACTGGTCGATGATCTCCACCGAGAGCTGAGCCAACCGGTATACGTTCGACTCCCGCGAGCGGTAGTCCCCGCCCTTGACCGTGTCGTAGAACAAGCGGTAGATGGAGTCGCCGTCGTTCTGGTAGTTCTTGGAGGCGTTGATGCCCCCTTGGGCGGCGATGGAGTGGGCCCGGCGAGCCGAGTCGTGGTATGTGAAGGCCTTGACCCGGTAACCGAGTTCGGCCAGGGTTGCCGCTGCCGAGGCTCCCGCAAGCCCGGTACCCACCACGATGACCGTGAATCTTCTCTTGTTAGAGGGATTGACCAGCTTCATCGAGAACCTGTGGTCGTCCCAATGTTCCTGGATCGGTCCGTCCGGAATCCTGGCGTCGAGTGTCAGCACTCTGGTGTCCTCCTAGGAGTGTGGTCTGAACAGCCCGTCTTCCTCTGACAGGGAATCATGTCATCGGTCGACGGCCCGGGAAGGCGTTTCGCACCACTCCTCCTAGCACCGGTTCTTGGTGCGCGTGGCTTGTCCGAGCGCATGGGTAGCCGTGGCAGACTCATGACCTGCAAGGGCGGCGGACTTGACAAGACCGGCGACTTGAAAAGGCTCTTCACCCTTGGGGTGCATGTGAGAGAGGCCACAAAAACAGGCTTGAAGGGGCCTTTCATAGGTGGGTGTCTCAGGAGCATGAAGAATCAGGGCTAGCGGATGATACCGACGGCCACGCCCACCGGGACCGACAGGAATCCCAGCGCGACCAGGGTCGAGATGGCGTTGGCGAACGTTCTCCGGAACCGGTTGAAACGTGGGTTGTTGATCCCGAGGCTCTGGAACAGGCTCCAGCATCCGTGCCATATGTGGAAGGCTAGAGCCACCTGCGCAGCAACGTAGAAGACCCAGACCGGCCAGCGGCTGAGGCTTGACACCAGGTTCTCGTATACCATGCCCCGCTCGAATCCGGGATTCACGGCTGGAACCCCGACCGTCAGATCCGCTAGGTGCCAGATGAGGAACAGGAGCACGATCACGCCGCTCCAGCGCATCGTGCGGCTGGCGTAGTTGGCGGCCAGGTAGTGTCTGGGGGACTGGTACTTGGTCGCGCGGGCCGCTCGGTTGCTCCTTGTCAGTGCCCAGGCAGCGTGAATGTGGATAGCGAAGGCGGCGGCGAGGGGTATCCGCACCGCCCAGAGAACCATGGTACGGGGGAACAGCGGAGTGCCGAGATCACGTAGACCCTCGCCGTACTCGTCGATCCGGAAGACTCCGTTGTGCGCACCTTCGAAGGCGTGCAGGTTCCCGATCATGTGGCCGAGCACGAAGCCCAGCAGCACGACTCCGCTGATAGCCATGGCGTACTTCTTGCCGGTGTCGCTGCGATAGATACCGGTCAACCATGACAGAGGATGTGTCCGGCGCCTCTTCTCGGGGATGGTGAGTCGCATCCCTATATCCTACCCGCGCCCGGTGAGCGATCCGACCCCGGCCGCGACCGACCGGACCTGTCGACGCGAATTTGACAAACCTAGTCCCCCAAGACAGAATCACAACACTGTAATTGCATAAGTGTAGTGGGGAGGGGGTCTTGTATCCTCAGTTGATTGACGCCTTAGCGACCGGGCCACTCGGGTGGAAGGATTACGCCAATTGCCTGGGCGCCAACGAAGATCTCTTTTTTCCCGACAGGGGAGCGTCCACGAGGGTCGCCAAACAAATCTGCGCGGAGTGCCAGGTACGCGTCGAGTGCTTGGAGTACGCCGTAACCCGAGGTGAGAAGTTCGGCATTTGGGGTGGCCTGTCCGAGAGGGAGCGCAGGAAGATCAGAAAGCAGCGAGCTCTCGAGGCGCTCGAACGAGCGGTTTCCTGAACGTCCCGATCCGTGTTTATTCGCAACGTCCGCGCCTTGCCTGCTCTTCGCGAGTAGACTGGCGTCTAGATGGGATCGCAGGAGCTTTCTTCAGGGGCGGCGCGTGTAGCTGCACTTTGCATCGCCGTCGTGATGACGGCGCTCATCGTGGCTTGTTCCGACGACCCGGCCGACTTAACCGAGGAACCCACCTCAAGTGCCGCCACCACCACCTTGAGCCCACCGAGCACGACGGGGGTCGTAACCACTGAAGCGATTCCGACTTCCACAGTGCCAACCCCGACGACGGCGCCGTTCCCCGGTCCGGTTGTCCTGCTGTATCTGGAGGATATGCAGGGCTTGGCCGTGCGGATCGGCGAGCTGGTGCTGGACATGAGGGCCGCGAACAACGACTGGGACAACCGTGTCAAGACGTACCAGGAAACCGAAACGGCACTGGAGAATGTCGAGCGCACGGCTCTGGCGCTGCGTGGCGATATCGGGCTGATCGAACCTCCTCCTGACCGCGGGCTCCCGGTGGAACACCAGACGGCGTGGGTGGCGGTAGGCCAGATGGCGGACGCAGCGGTGGACTCGCTGGCGGGACTGCGCTCGCCTGACACCGGCGAGCGTCGCCAGGCCGCACTGGGGCAGTTCCTCGTCGCCTACGAGCGTTACGCCGCTGCGTTCGGCCGGATCGTCGAGATCGTCGGAGTCGCAGCGAACGTATCGTTGCCGTCCGTCGCAACCACCAGCGTTCCCACGACCGAGGCCACGACGACCACGACGCAGGCGTCCGCCACGACGACCACCACGGCGGCGGCCACCACCAGCACCACGGAGGCGTCCGATACCACAAGCACCACGGAGGCGTCCGATACCACAAGCACCACCGCGGCGGCGGCCACCACCAGCACCACCGAAGCACCCGGCACCGGCACGGAGACCGTACCTCCCGCACCCGACATCTATGAGGTCCTTACCGAGAACCCTTCCCCCTTCCAGGGTGCAGACCGTACCTGGCTGACGGTACGCGTCGATGCGGGCGCCACCAAGTCCGAACTGGCGCAGATCGGTAACCGCTTGGCGTTCGAGTACCGGGTTGCCCAGCAATACCAGGCCCTGGCCATCTACTTCGTGCACTTTCCCGAAGGTGTGGACACGCTCGGTACATGGATCCATGCTCCGTACGGTGACTGGACCCGGGCGGCGGAGGCGTCCAGGGGCGACTACACGCAGCACCAGGTTGTGGATCGCACGGTCGAGAAGGACTGGACACTGTTGCCAACCGACGCCCAGGTCGACTTGTACCGTAGGTACCGGGAGTACAAGGCCAACCTCCTGGACTCCGGGGATACCGTCCCACCCGACGACGAGTTGATTCCGGTGGTTGCCCAGGAGTTCGAGGTTACGACCGCGGAACTCCGGGGTGCGGTTGAAGCCTGGGAGGCCTGGGAAGCGAGATAGCGCGCGTATTCCGGCTGGGACGGGCTGAGAATCCAAACCTCTGGCGGCTAGGCCACTACGAGTGGTATCATCCGCTCTGCAAGGAAGGGAGAACGGATGCCCAAAATCGGCGGCGGCGAGATAATCATCATCCTCGTGGTTGTTATCCTGCTCTTCGGGGCAAAGAAGCTCCCCGAGTTGGCTCGGTCATTGGGCAGCTCGGCACGCGAGTTCCGCAAGGGAGTGGAGGACGGTCGGACGGGCGAAGCGGTCGAGGCTCAGGCCGGCCAGGTCACGGCTACCGCCCAGACCACAGCCACCACCACCAGTTCGGAGACGTAGCGGCTCAGTCGCCCGAAATTTGACAGCCGAGCTTCGGTATAGGTTCTAGGAGCGTGCTGAGCAATCCACCAGCGGCATGCCAACCGTCGGCATTACTCCTGGGCTGGCGAGCGGCAGGTCCGAGCAATCGTCATTGTTCAGCACCCTTCTAGCGCGGTATACGCAATCCCCTCAGCCAAAGGGGTCGTCCAGGATTACCCGGGCCGCCCAACCGGTGGCATCCTCGAGTTCAACGGGACTGGGTAGGTTCTCCGGTCGTTGCCAGATCCGGTGTACCGCTTCGTCGCCCCAACGGTTTCGTACCTCAGCGCAGAAGGCTGTCACCGGGCCACCTGAACCCGCTGCGCTCTCGATTCTGAAGAGGCCACCCAGCGCGGAGGGAGCGCTCCGGTTCGCATGGCGAGCGGCCATGGCCGTCCTTATCGAGGGCAGATCAGGCAGTAGCGCCACCGCGGCACGATCCACCAGATACGAACCGTATCCTTCGAGTGTTGCGATCAGGGTCCTGATCGGTCCGAGGCTCTCATCTTGGAGAGGGCCTCCGAACAGCCCGGCAAATCCTCCACCCTGGGCCAGTTTCTCTTCGAGTTTGTCCGGGTCTGCCATTTCCTCGTACCAGTGAGCCATGGCTTCGGCATCCGGTTCGACTGCCCCGACCAGATTCTTGGACTGGTCGACCAGATAAGTCCGAACCCACGCCCGTCCGACTAGCGCGTAGTGCACTACTTCGTGCATTGCGGACCACAACCGAACTTGCCGCGCATCCAGGCCATGGTCGTCAGCAAAGGTTTCCAGGTTCGATAGCGGAACGATGATCCCGGCCGCCTCGGCAGTGGGTAACCCGGTGTCGAACAGCCCGAGCACTTGCTCGCTCATCATGCCGACCATCGCGCCCATCTGCATGCCCAGCAGGGCAGGTCCGAGCGGCTTCAGGATCGAGTCCAGGGTGCCGGCCCCCGGTGCGGCGTCCAGCCTGGCTGCTAGCGGCTCTACAAGGTAGGAGAAGGACCGCAGGTTGCGCTCCGCCCATCCGCGACGATCAACCAGAACCACTTCGGTCGTCGGGTCGGAGGGGATTCCGGTCGCCTGCGGCACATGGATCTGGGCGAACCGGGCGAGTTCGAGATACTCATCGGCGAGCCAGGGATCGATCGGTGCAACTGGTCCGGACAGGTGGTCAGCCAACTGGGAAGCCAAGGCCCAATTGATCCGACCCGGTTGGTTGAGCAGTTTCATCAGCTCGTTCAGAAGGTTTCGTTCCGGCATCGTCAAGTCCCCTTAGGTTGACCCGAGGCTACACCGATGGGAGAGCGTCACGAGGGGTACATGTCCAGTGTCATCTGGATGTCCAACGTCTCGCCGTCCCGTCTCAGAGTGACTGTCATACGATCCTCGGCCCGGTACTCCCGCAGCAGGGCGATCAGCAACGGCATGGACCTTACCGGCTCCCCGTTCAAGGCTACGATGACGTCGCCCCCCTCTGCCCCGGCCTCGCCTATGGCGGAGTCCTCCAAGAGGCTCACTATCTCGACCCCCGCAGGGGACTCCACGCCGTTCTCGAGGTCCTCGAATGCGGAACTTCCCTGGATCCCGAGAAACGCGTGACGAACCTCTCCTGCGGACATCAGGTCGTCCACGACCCTTTCGACCAGGTTCACCGGTACGGCAAAGCCCAGACCCTCGGCACCCACGTCGCTCAGGCCGATGGCGGTGGTGATCCCGAGCAAGCGTCCGTGAATGTCCAGGAGGGCGCCTCCGCTGGAGCCGCGGGTGATCGGAGCGTCGGTCTGCAGGAGCCCGTACAGGGCGACGCCGGTTCCGAATTCGGTAACCAGGGTTCGGTTGAAGGCCGAGATGACGCCAACGGTGACGGATGGCCCACCATCGAGACCCAACGGATTGCCCACCGCAATAGCTTGTTCACCTGTGCGCAGGCCTTCCATCGAACCGAATTCGATCGGTACCAATCCGTCGGTCTCCAGCTTCAGCACGGCGAGGTCCATCAGCGGATCGGTACCCACCAGTTCGGCCGGATAGTGGAGACCATCGGCCATGATGACCTTTAGCGTGTCGGCACCGTCGACCACATGGTCATTGGTCACGATGAATCCGTCTGAGCGCACCACCACCCCGCTTCCCGATCCCGCAAACCCGAATTCCTCGTTGAGACTCTGAACGGTCACGATGGACGGAATCGCGCGGGAGGCCACGTCGCTCACCAGGTGGGTGGATGGCAGCACGGGGACGGTGGTTGCGGCCGGCGGCGCCGCCTCGCCGGCCTCAAGTTGGGAGTTGATCGGAGCGGTGGCGATTGGAACGGGCTCCGCCGATGCCTCGGTGGCCGGGACCTGCACCATTTCTCTTATCTCCACTATCTCCGTGACACGGACCTCCTCTCGTTCGAAAGTACCTGAGAACCAGAGGACAAGGAGGGTGCCAACCGTCGCCAGAAGGGCTGAGCCGAGTGCGATGGCAAGGGAGGTGCTTCGTGTGACCAACTTGTGGTTGTAGGGTCCGACGCTATCGTTTCCGCCGTCGCCCGCTGATGGCGGCTGATCCACGATGCTCATACACTGCGAGTCTATGCAAGAGCCGAACTTATCCATACCTGGCCTGCGCAGGGTCCGCGTCTCCCCCTTACCCATCGACACGGGAGCGCTTCTAGCGGAGGTGTCCGGTCCTATGAGTGGGGCCATCGCCCTCTTCCTCGGCACGGTCAGGGACCACTCTCCCGGCAAGCAGGGGATCACCCACCTGGAGTACGAGGCGTACGAGCGTCACGTCGTCGCCAAGATCGAGGCGATAGTCGACGAGGCGACCACCCGCTGGCCGATCAACAGTCTGGTAGTGGAGCACCGGATCGGGAGGGTCGAACTCGCCGACGCCTCGGTTGCGGTTGTGGTTGCGTGTGCCCACCGGGCTGAGGCATTCGCCGCCGCCCGACACCTGATCGACGAACTCAAGGTCCGCGCTCCGATCTGGAAGAAGGAATGCTGGCCCGGTGGCGAGGAGTGGTCGGCCGGTTCCTAGGAGGGTCCTGACCAATGACGATTGCTCGGTCCTGCCGCCCGCCGACCAGGGATTATGCCGGCGGTTGGCAGGCCGCTGGTGGATTGCTCAGCACCCTCCTAGTGTCCTGTATCGGGAATTCGCTGGAGACAGCCTCCTTCGCCTGATACGCACCGGTTCCGGGGAGCCGAGACCGCGAAAACCGTCGAGGCGGTCTCCTCCGGCGGGCCCTCCCCCAACCGCCACCTCCTCGGCGTCGAACGCGTCCCGCCGTACCCTCTACGAGGGGATGGGTGGACAACATGAACCAAATCACGGTCCGGTCGGTACCGAAAGCGGACCGTTGGCGCTTTGCGGTTACCTACAAGCATGCAACAGGCCTGTGACACGACCAACCCGTCGCATGACTGCACGTCTTCCAAACACCACCGAACTAAAGACTCGGGACACCAGGAGGGTATGGAGGAACTCCCTGCAATCGGTTTCGGCCTAACGCGGCAGAACTCGCACGAGTTTGTCCGCGAGGCACCGGACCCGCTGGATCTTCCAATCGCTTCTCTAGGTGTTGCGGGCTCTCGACTCCCGGCTGCCGCCGGCGTGCGCCTGCTACCGGTTTCCAACCATCTTCCATGCGGTCGGCATGGCCCCTCCGACAAGAAGGATCTTGATGGTGTCACCGATGATGAACGGCGCCATGCCCTTCTCCACGCCCTCGGCCAAGCCCCACGAGAATGTCTGCATGAGCCAGGCAACGCCTAGGACGTAGATGATCAGGTTGCCGGTCAGGAAGGCGCCCACAGATGTAGCGAAGCGGCGGTCCTGGCGGTGTTCAGCTAGGTACCCAACGACGTAGGCCGCGACGATGAAGCCCACCAGGTACCCGGCAGTCGCGCCGGTGGCCGATTCCCATCCTCCTGCGCCGCCTGCGTAGAACGGGAGTCCCACCGCGCCGAGGACAACATACAGAAGCTGGCTGGCGGCGCCGGCTCGGGATCCCAGGACAGCCCCGGTCAGCAACACCGCAAAGGTCTGACCGGTGATCGGTACCGGCGTGAATCCCAGATGGATCGTGATCTGGGCGCAAGCAGCGGTCAGCAGTGCGAATCCCAAGACTAGGACTGCGGTGGCGACGCGCTGATCGACGCGTTTCATCGGAAGAATCCTGCTTGCCAGGACCGGGGGAGCGTAGGTCATAAGGGCCTCCTGGTTAGTGTCTGGTCTTGGACCTTTTTCCGAGCGGTTCGGTTTCCGGTAGCTTTGGAGAGCGAGCATGACGGCGAGGCGCCCATTGAATGGGATCCTAGGTATCCTCGGTTTGCCTTGCCAGCCTGGACACCCTCGACGGTACCCTAATGGATTCCTCTCCGATGGAGCCCTCCGAGTCGCGAAACGAGAATGGGGCCCCGCCGCTCCTGAGCCGCCCTGAGCCGCCACGATGGCCCCTCTGGATAGTTCCCGGCTTGGTGCTGCTGGCCGGTCTATCCGCTCTCGCCTGGTTCGTGACACTCCCTTTCTACGCGCTGTGGCCCGGTCCTGTGGAGGAAGTGTCCGATCTGGTCAAGGTTGAACGGGGACCGGCTCTCTACGAACTAAACGGTGACATGTACATGCTCACCGTGACCTTGCAAGAGGTCAACGCCTTCGAATTCGTGCAGGGTTGGCTGGATCCGGGAATCGATGTCGTTGCTCGCGAAGTCATACGTCCCGAGGGGGTGACGCCGGAGGAACACCGGAAGGTCAATCTCCGGCTCATGGACAACTCCAAACAGGTGGCTATCGAGGTTGCACTCCGATTCTTGGGGTACCCGGTCGAATACATCGGCGAGGGGATGCTGGTTGCATCCGTCGCCGAGGGAACCCCGGCACATGGTCGCTTGGAGGTCGGTGATGTGATCGTGAAGGTCGGGGAGTACGCGGTGTCGGTGAGGGAGGACGGGATCGACGCCATCCTCGCCAACGAGATAGGGGACACCGTTCCCCTTACTGTTATGCGAGGGGACAGCACGATCACCATCGATGTAACTCTGGTGGAGCATTCCCAAGATGCGGGCAGGCCGATGGTGGGGTTCGTACCGGAGACCTACAACGGTTCTTCCAATCTACCCTTCGAGGTCGAGATCGAGACCCACGGCACGGGCGGACCGTCCGCCGGTGTGATGTACGCCCTCACTCTGATCGATCTGCTTACCGAGCAGGACCTGGTCGGCGGAAACATAGTTGCCGGTACCGGAACGATCTCGCCTGACGGACGGGTCGGTCCGATCGGGGGAGTCCGGCAAAAGGTCGTAGCCGCCCAGAACGCCGGGGCCCGATTCGTGCTGGTTCCCGACGAGAACTACGCAGACGCCCTGACCGTCAAGAGAGACGATGTCGAGATCCTTGCGGTGTCATCCATAGAACAGGCAGTCGACGCTCTTGAGCAGATAACCGCCGGTTGAATCATCCCGAACCGTCTTGAGCGGTACCGGATGGAACTTTTTCGGATCGCTTTGGGCCTTCTATTCACAAGTACGGTAGAGTTATCCACATATGAGCGACCAAGCGATTCCTGCAGAGTCCGAGGAGTTGGCTTTCAGCCGGTCCTTCTTTGGTTTCGACCCGTTGGAGGTCCGTGCCCATCTGGCGAAGTTGAACGACCAACTAGCTCGTCTGCAGGCGCGCGCCAACGGCGATACGTCGCTTGACGCCGCGGTTGACGACCAAGACGTGGCGGTCGCGATCGATTCGGCCGTAACCGACATAGCCGAGGTTCTGGAGGCGGCCAGGCTGGCGGCCATAAGGATACGTGATCGGGCCGAGCAGGAAGCCTCGGACGGAAACGCTGCCGCTGCCAGGCAGGCGAGAGGGATCCTGGCGGCCGCGGATGCTGATGCCTTCGCCGTGCGGCAGTCAGCCTGGGACACTTCGACAGAACTCCTGGAGTCCGCCAAGACCGAGGGAGCCCGCTTGCTGAGCGCGGCCGAGCGAGACGCGCTGGACATCATCGGTGATGCTGAACGGAAGGCACACCGCAATCTGGCAGCCGCCCGCCGCGATGCCGACAACGCCATGCAAGTGGCCAGTGCGGAGACCGAGCGCTTGATGGGTATGGCTCGCGCAAAGGCCAAGGAGATTGTCCGGGCGGCAGAGGACCGGGCCGCGACGATCCTCGATCAGGTCTCGTTGCTCGAGAAGCGTCATGAGGATCTACAGCAGGATGTCGAGGCTCTAAGCGCGCAGTTGGAGGGACCCTCCGGTGGCTCCGACGTGCGGGAGCCGTCAACAGTGCGAGTGGTCCATCCCGGCGCCGGACCCGCGGACGTGGGCGGGTCGAACGGGGAACAACACGCGGAGGGGTCCCGACGGGTGGGCTCGGAATCCGGCCCCCCCCTGGCCGGAACCCGAGCGAGCCGTGCGGATGGCCCCGAGAGTGTGCGGCTGGTCTCCGGGCCTCCTCGTAGGGACTTTGCCCAGGTGGACGCATCCGAGGTGGGCGATTCGATGGTAGTTCTGAGCAGTGAGGGTCCGGTCGCTGCTACCAGTCCCGGTGTCCATACCGGCGACTTGGTCGTGGAGCACGAGCCGAGCGCGGCACGAGGGCTGCTCGTAGCCGATTCCCCCGGAGGCGCCGACATGGTCCATCCTCCGGAGCCTTCGAGGACGTCGACCGAGATCCTGGACGGCACCGCCGCCGACGAGTTGGATGCGTTGTTCAACGAACTCCGGGTGGGAAAGGCCACTACCCCCTCGCCCCGACCTGCCCGACCGGGGAGGGTTCTGTCCCCGCTCGAGCACTACGACCTTGAACTGCTACCTATCGTCAATCGGGCCGTGCGGGGAGTCAAGCGCCAACTCACCGACCTACAGCGGGAACAGATCAAGGCTCTCGAACAGGACCCGGGCGGCTGGGTGCCGAGACGCCCCGACTTCGCCCCGTACCTTGTCCATGCCCTTTCGGTCATGGAGAGGGAGGCGTCCGAGCGCGGGTTGGCGACCGCTGCCGAACTATCCGGGATCCGATTGGCGTCTTCACGAGGCAAGGAGATCCCGGGGGAAGGCGGATCGTTTATCGATGACCTCTTCGACGGAGTTGCAGCTTCGATCCGTACCGCAAGGGAGCACGACCGGTCCGGCCGGGGTGTTTCCAGCGATATTTCGAGGGTGTTCCGCCGCTGGCGCACCCAGGAGGTGGAACGACGGCTGCGTTTCCTCGCCGGCCGCGCCTACCATCGGGGCTTGGTGGACGGGCTGAGTAGGGCCGGCCTGGAAGAGGTTCTGGTGGTGGCCGGGAACGGTTGCGATGCATGTGCACGACTCGGGGGAGATGCTGTTGCCCCGGAGGATCTGCCATCACTGCCGGTTCACGAAGACTGCCGCTGCACCGTGATTCCCGCTTGACCGGGTTTCCCACGGTTGGTCCGGCTCGGGTACCCGGAGCGACATCATCTCCCTCGACCCGTTGGATCGGCGGACCTAACCTGCAGCGACGATGGGGTCAATGACTTCACCACCTGGTGCACCAAGACAGACTGCCGACCGACCTCGTAGGAGGGTGCTGAACAATGGCGATTGCTCGGGCCTGCCGCCCGCCGACCAGGTATTCTGTCGGCGATTGGCAGGCCGCTGGTGGATTGCTCAGTACCCTCCTAGTCGCACCGGCGTTGCGCTATTCGACGGCACTGCCGGCGGGACCATCGGATTGCGCATCGTGGTTTCTCGGCCGGCTCGGCTACTGTTGGAGGATCAGGTCACATCAGGATGTGGCCCGGATCAGGGAGAGGGTTAAGCGATGATCAGGATGGAACCGGGGTCCTTCGGTCCGAGGCGCCGCCGCCCGCGGCGCTTGCTGGGACTGCTGGTCGGGGTGGTGCTCGTTGCGCTTATCACGTTCAGGGGCCTGGCTACGGCGTGGACCGACTATCTCTGGTTCTCGTCCGTCGGCGCCACAACCGTATGGAGTACGGTGCTGGTGAGCCAGGTCGTACTCGGCGCGGCGGGATTCCTGGTCGCAGGCTTGGTGGTATGGATAAACCTGGTAGCGGTTCGCCGCATCTCGACCGGGCGATTCGTGCTGGCAGGGCCGGCCGACGAGGCCGTGGAGCGCTTCCAGGAGTGGGTGTCCTCCCGCAGGCGGTGGTTCGAAGTCGCGGTTGCGGCCTTGCTGGGTCTGTTCGTCGGGGCCGGAGCCTCGGGTTGGTGGCGGAACGTCCTCCTGTACCTCAACGAGGTGGGTTTCGACATAGCGGATCCGATATTCGGGCGGGACGTGGCTTTCTACGTCTTCAGGATCCCCGTTTACCGCGACATCATCGGGTTCCTATTCCAACTGGTCATCATCACGATCCTCGTGTCGGTGGCTGCCCATTACCTGTTCGGAGGGATACGCTGGAGTTCCAATCGTCTGCCGGAGGTTGCGTCCGGCGTCAAATCCCACCTTTCCGTGCTGCTCGCCGCCATGGCGATTCTCAAGGCCATCGCCTACCGGTTGGACACCTACGATCTGCTCTACTCCACTCGAGGCGCCATCTTCGGCGCCTCTTTCACCGACGTGAATGCCCATCGACCCGCACTCACGTTGTTGGCCGCAATCTCCCTGTTCGCGGCAGGCCTCCTGCTATGGAACATCAGGCGCGCGGGATGGATCCTCCCGGCGGTGGCTGCAGGATTGTGGCTGGTGGTCTCCGTGGTGGTTGGGGGCATCATCCCCGCCGCAATTGAACGATTCCAGGTTCAGCCCGACCAGTTCAACAAGGAACGGCCGTACATCGATCACCACATCGAGTTCACCCTGGAAGCGTACGGTCTCGGCGAAGGACAGGTGGAGATCCGAGACTTCGCTGCATCCTCGGAGCTGACTGCCGACGACATCGCGGCCAACCAGGCCACCATCAGCAATGTACGTCTCTGGGATCCGGGAGTTCTAACCCCGGCCTACTCGCAGTTGCAGGCCATCAGGCCCTACTACCAGATCTCGACCGTGGACACGGACCGGTACGTCATCGACGGCGCTTTGACACAGGTAATGGTGGCGGCACGCGAACTCGACTCCGACGATCTCCCGGCCGAAGGGTGGGTCAACGAGAAACTCGTGTACACCCACGGATTCGGTGAGGTGATGTCGAGGGCCAGCGACGTTAACCCCACGACGGGCGAGCCGGCTTTCCTCGTGCGGGACGTCCCCCCCCGTTCCTCAGTCCCCGAGTTGGAGACAGCACAACCCCGCATCTACTTCGGCGAGGCAGAGGAGGCCGGTAGCTACGTTATCGTGGGAACCGCCCAGCAGGAGGTTGACTTCCCTTCCGGTGAGGGCGACAGCGTGGTCCGGAACACCTACGCGGGCTCCGGCGGCGTGCAACTCTCCAACACAGCTATCCGCTCGGCGATGGCCCTGAGGTTCGGCGACCTGAACATCCTGATCTCGGGGCTCCTGACCTCGGAGTCCAAGGTCCTGATGGTCCGAAACGTGGTGGACCGGCTCAAGCAGGTAGCGCCCTTCATGTACGCGGACGACGACCCCTACCTGGCCTTGATCGATCAACGGCTCGTGTGGATCGTAGACCTCTACTCCGTTAGCAATCGCTACCCGTATTCCCAGCCGGTGATCGACAGCCGGCTCGGATTCCGTTCCCCGCTCCCGCGCGATCTCAACTACATCCGCAACTCCGTCAAGGCCGTGGTGGACGCCGAGGACGGGACCATGACGCTGTACGTGTTGGAGGGCGCCGATCCCCTCACCCTCGCCTACACGAAGGTGTTTCCCGATATCTTCTCCGATGGTTCGCAGATGAGCGACGAATTGCGCAACCACATCCGGTACCCCGAGGACATGTTCCGCCTGCAGTCGGACATATACGCGACCTACCACCAACTGGATGCGGAGGACTTCTTCCAGGACGAGGACAAGTGGGAGGTCCCGCTGGATCCGTCCTCCTCGGATCGTCCCCTGATCCGTGGAGACACGATCGACCAGTTGGGCCAGGTTAGGCAGGAGACCAAGCTGAGTCTGCCCTACTACCTGCTGATGAAACTTCCGGGCGAAGAGAATCTCTCCTACCTGATCCTGCAGAGTTTCAACCCCGCCAGCCGCCCGAACATGACGGCTTTCATGGTGGCGAAGAGCGACCCGGGAACGTACGGCAAGATCGTGGACTACCGGTTGCCAAGGGGCAAGTTGATCAACGGGCTGCAGCAGGTGAGCACCCGCATCGACCAGGATCCGGTCATTTCCCAGCAGTTCACCCTTCTAGGCCAGCAAGGCTCGGAGATAATCCGCGGGAACATGCTGTTGGTTCCGATAGAGGAATCCCTCATGTTCGTCCAGCCCATCTACCTGAAGGGCGAGCAGGTGCTCCTACCGGAGTTCAAGCGGGTGGTGGTGGTGTTCGGAGAAGAGTCGCCGCCGATCATGCGTGAGACTCTCGACGCGGCGCTGCAGGAGGTATTCGGGCGGTCCAGGTCGGCCCCCGTCTCCGGCTTCGGCGAGCAGCCCTCGGACGCCGCGGATGGACCCGGCCAGGCCGGAATAACAGGATCGGAGGGACTGGTGTCGTTGATCGGCGAGATCAACGATGTGTTCGAGGAGGCCGATGCGGCGCTGCGCTCGGGCGATCTCGGCGGCTACCAGGAGAAGGTCGACGAGGTGGCGCGAATGATCCGGAGGCTCGGGATCCTGCTGGAAGAATCAGCCTCCTGAGGGTCGCCCGAGATACCTCTGCCGTCCATTCCCTCGAATCCGACCGGTAGGCGGTAAGTCGCCTGAACCTGCCACACAGCAGGTACGGTCCCGGCTGGGAGGGTACTGAGCAATCCACCGGCGGCATGCCAATCGCCGACATCCCTTCCTGGGTCGGCGGGCGGCAGGCCCGGGCAATCGTGATTTTTCAGTACCCTCCTATGGGTCGGATGGTGGTGCAGAGGAGTCGATAGGCCCGGCAGGCCATGCCCTGTGATGGTGGACCAGCTGGTGCGTTTAGGAGGTGAGCATGGCCGGCCCCGGTCTGGAGATGCTGGGTCTGGAGGAACTCGCGCAGGTCAGAGAAGTCCTGGAGAGCGGGTATCTGGCCCGTTACGGACCGGATGAGGGCTTCCCGGCCAAGGTCCGCAGCTTCGAGGAAGAGGTGGTGCGTCGGGCCGGGGTGAGGCATGCGCTGGCTGTCAATTCGGGCACGAGCGCTCTCTACCTGGCCCTCACCGGTTTAGGCATCGGCCCCGGCGACGAAGTCATCGTCCCTGGATTCACGTTCGTAGCTTCGATGTCGGCAGTGGTGTATGCGCGGGCCCGTCCGGTCCCCGCCGAGATCGACCGTAGCTACAACCTCGATCCCGATGACGTGGAAGCGAGGATCGGACCTCGCACCCGGGCGGTGATCGCGGTGCACATGCTCGGTAATCCGGCTCGTCTGGACAAGCTCAAGAAGCTGGCCGATCATCGCGGTCTGGCTCTGATCGAAGACGCCGCGCAGGCGTTCGGCGCCACTTACCAGGGTAGGTGGGTCGGTGGTCACGGCGCGGCCGGGATCTTCAGCTTCAACATCTACAAGACCATCACTTGCGGGGATGGTGGCATGCTGGTCACCGACGACGAGGCCTTGTACCGGCGATGCTTCGCCATGCACGACCAGGGTCACAGTCCGCACCGCCTTGGTGTGGAAATCGGGCACAGGCCCTTGCTCGGGCTGAACTTCCGGATGGTCGAGCTGCAGGGCGCGGTGCTGATGGCACAGATCGGAAAGCTGGACTGCATCCTCGGCCACCTCCGGCGTAACCGCGACATAGTGCTCGAAGCGCTTGCGGGGGTGGAGGGGATCGAGTTCGCGGAACGGCCCGATCCGGAAGGCGACCTCGGCACGCATCTGGTGGTCGTCTTCCCGACCGCCGGAGTTGCCCGGAGCGTGGCCGCCGAACTCGGTTCCATCACCTTGGCTGAGTCAGGGTGGCACGTCTACAACCACATGGAACACCTGCTCGGCGGACGCACCGCGACCGGCCGGGGCTGTCCGTTCGAGTGCCCGGCCACTGATCCCCGGGGTCCGCGTTACCGTAAGGGGATGCTCCCCCGTACCGACGACCTCCTGGAGCGCTCGATGAGCATCGGTATCGGGGTGGTCGATCCCAATTTGGCTCCGCTCGGTCTGGGTATGAGGGCAAGCGCGGACCGAGCCCACCGCCTGGCCGCCAGGATCCGCGGAGTGCTGGCCCGGTACCTCTGATGCCCCCCGGGATCCGGCCGCCGCTCCGTATGGGGTTCCAGATGTGGGCTCAGCACGTCTCGTGGAGGGCTTTGGTGGACGCCGCTGTCGCCATCGAGAGCCGCGGGTTCGACAGCCTGTGGAGCAACGACCACTTCTTCCCCATTGCCGGTTACCAATTGGACATCAACGAGAGCCTCGAAGGTCCGATCTTCGAGGCTTGGATGGTGCTGTCTGGATTTGTCGCCTGCACCACGCGACTCCGACTCGGCTGCATGGTCTCCGGGGCGGGTTATCGGAACCCCGGTTTGCTGTTGAAGATGGCGTCGACCCTTGATCATGCATCCGAGGGAAGGCTGGTACTGGGTATTGGCGCCGGATGGTACGAGCGGGATCATGTTGCCTTCGGATACCGCTACCCCGGGGTCGGGCAGCGACTCGATCGGTTGGAGGAGAGTGTCGTCGCCATCAGGCGCCTGCTCGATGGGGAGATCGTGACGATGCATGGTGATTGGGTCCGGTTGACGGATGCGCGCAACGATCCGCCTCCCCTCCAGAAGAGGATGCCTTTGCTGATCGGCGGAAGTGGAGCAAAGCGCACCCTGCCCATTGTTGCCGGCTATGCCGACTGGTGGAACGGCGAGGGTACACCCGAGGAAATCGCCGGCAAGAACGCTCTCATCGATCGACTGTGCACGACCAATGGACGCCAACCCACAGATATCGTCAGGACAGTGGGACTGGCGACACCCGTGATCCGGGCTACATCAGCGGAGGCCATCAAGGTCTCGGTGGAAACTCTGGTCCGGCACGGGATGGCTCCAGACGAGGCCCGGAATGCCGCCTCGTCTTCCCCTTTCGTCGGTTCCGCGGAGCAGGTGGCGGCGCAGCTAGTCAAGTATGCGGATGCCGGCGCGGAAGAAGTGCTATTCGACTGGCCTTCGCCTTTTGATAGAGAGACCCTCGACGCTCTAGCCGATCTCCGCCTGGCACTCGGCTAGGGAGGGTCTTCGGTGTCGGTCTTCTACGCCGTAGCGGCAGCGTGCAGCTTTGGGACCCTCGCCATCGCCGTGACGCGCGGCCTCCGCAACAACAGCTTGATGACCGCCTTGCTGGTGTCACTCCCGGTCGGCGCCTGCGTGACCGGCATATTCACGCTGTTCGACATGCCCTCCCAGGTGTCGGTCCGAGCCGTGGGGATCTTCGTCGCGGCGGGGATCATCGGCGAAGGGATAGGACGCACCTCGTTCCTCGCGGCCGTGAGCCGCCTGGGTCCCTCGATCGCCACGCCCATCCAGACCGCAACATATCCGGCACTGGCCCTGTTGGGTGGGGTGGTGCTGTTCTCGGAGTCGGTAACGGGGTGGAGGATTCTCGGCGCGGCGTCCATCGCCGGCGGGATATGGGCGCTGGTAGGGAAGGAGTCGTCCTCGGGTGCTCCGAGTTCCGGGCGGTGGCGCAAGGGCTGGCGCTGGGCCTACCTACTCCCGGTAGCAGGGGGAATCGCTTTTGCTGCCTCGGACCTGATCCGGAAACAGGGTGTCATCGAAACCCCACACCCCGCCTTCGGTGCGGTCGTGGGGACAGTTGCGATGATGGTGGTATGGACGGTGGCGGTGGTCTCGGTTCCCCGAATCAGAGCGCATGTCAGCTTCGCCCACGGTTGGCAGTGGTTCCTGCTGGCAGGGTTGCTGGCAGGCTTCGGTGTCCTATCGGTGTTCAAGGCTCTGGAGGCCGGCGACGTTTCGGTGGTCGGCCCGATCATCATGGCCCAACCCTTGGTGGTGGTGCTCCTGTCGGCGTTGTTCCTCCGGGGCCTGGAAATTCTGACCCGGCGGATTGTCACTGGAGCGGTGCTGACGGTGTTGGGAGTCATCCTGGTGTCGCTGAGCAGCGGATAGGGCTGGGGGCTTGTTTCCGACGGCTGCGGATCCGGCCTCGTTTGCCTCCTAGGACGGTGCTGAACAATGACGATTGCTCGGGCCTGCCGCCCGCCGGCCCAGGCATTTTGCCGGCGGTTGGCAGGCCGCTGGTGGATTGCTCAATACCCTCCTAGTGTCCTGTATCTCTGTTTCGCTTGCGTTCCGGGCTTGATGAGCCGAACCGGAACCGACCAACGCTACGAGCGGGCTGTATCTGTCACAGGCTCGTTTCACAATGGTAGATAGCCGTATACACCGGCGGTTCGTTTCCGACGTCGAGCGGACCGTGGCAGGGTTCATAATGTCCGGAACCGGCCCG
>JAPOQZ010000237.1 GCA_026710435.1 bacterium
GCCGGCGTTGAAAGAGATCGAGGCCTGACGAACGTTGTCAGGCCATGCGTCGGCGTCGGAGTATTGGAGACGATCTTCATCAAGGACGGCGTGATAGTGGGCAAGTCGCTCGGCGAGAGCGACGCGCTGACCCTCAGCGGGCCGCTGGAACGAATACTCTCCGGAGAGGATGTCGGATCCCGCCAGGTGGGCGAGTACGCCGGGGACCCGACGACCGGGGTTGAGATGCACGGGCAGAGTCAGGCGGTCACCATCTCGAACGCCTCCCGGAGCGCCTGCTCCCCTGCCGCTCCCCGCCGGCGGGCCACTTCCACGCCGTTAACCTCCAGCACACCGGTCGGCTGGTAACCCACTCCGAACGCGGCGAAGATCGAGTCGTCCTCGTCGAGCAGCCAGCGGCCGGCACCCGACTGCAGCCAGCCGCGGGCGGCACCCGCGGTCTTCTCGTAGGCCCAGCCTCAGAGGCTGAACACCGCCCGGTTCCGCACCTGTCAGCAGCCCCAGATCCACGTCAGCGTCCACCGCCTCAACCAGCTCCACCCCTCCCCACGCCAACGTCACTCCCCATAGCCCTCAACCACATGCTCGGCCTAAGCCAGCCGGCGCCGTCGGCGCTCTCAAGTTCTCCGACATCCCCGGCGGCCATTGGGCTGCCGAAGCCGTCGAATGGGCGACGGGTCAGGGGATCATCTCAGGGAAGGGCGACGGTACGTTCGACCTTGTCGACGCCTTATTCCGGTTCATAGTCGGATGGCGAGTATCCAACAACCTACGAACCGGCCTGGCTCTCGACGCCCTCGAATAAGCACTCTGGACCCGGCGACCAGACACGACAGAACCCCGGCCGCCGGCTAATACATCATTCCGATGCCGCCAACCCAGTACCTGTCCATCCGCTCCTGCAACCCGCTGCTGCGGTCATCCTACGGGTTACCATTGATCCACTTGTCGTCACTTGGAGTCGCGTAGCTGGAGGGCTTCGGTGAGGGCAGGTACTCTCGGCGCTGACACACATGTATAGCGAAAGTAATACGGCGATTCCTCTAACTACCCTTTGACCTGGCCTTTTTGGCCTTTATCGCCTCAGCTTTCATTCGCGCCTTGTGTTGGCGGAGGTCCTCGATCTGCTCGAACTCCGCGATGTCGGCTATCGAGGGCCAGTCGGCGGCTGCCTCCTCCCAGCCCGGGGGTGCCTCTCCGAGCCGCTTGCCCACGATGCCCACGAAGATGCGGGACTTGGCAACCCCGAATCCGGGCAGCTTCTTGAGGCGCCTGAGCAGTTCCTTCCCATCGTCGGCGGTACGCCAGACGGCAGAGGCATCCCCGCCGTAGTGCTCGGCGAGAGCCCCGCAAAGGGCCTGGGTACGCTTCGCCATCGCGTTCGGGAAGCGGTGCAACGCCGGGGGGCCACGGAAGATGGCCTCCATCTCCGCGCTGTCCCTGGAGGCTATGTCCGACGCGTCCAGCGAGCCGCCTAGGCGCTCCTGCAGCAGGTGTGGGGAATTGAACGCCATCTCCATCTTGACCTGTTGATCGAGCAGCATCCCGATCATGAGAGCAAGCGGGCTGGCAGCCAGCAACCGGTTGGCATCGTCCGAATAGGTCCAGGGAAGTACGTCCGGCATCTTTCCTCCTCTCCCTACACACAGTAGCCGTTCAGCCGGGGTGGAGTCATGCGGCCACATCTGGTTGACTTGAAACGTGTCTGTGATGCTCAACCCCACCAACGAGCGGCGGGAATGGCTGAAGATCCTCGGGCGGGAGTTGCCGGGCGAGCGGATCCAACTCTGGCCCGACATCGACGACCCGGCATCGATCGAGTTCGCCGTCTTCTGGATCCATGACCCCACTGACCTGCGACGCTATCCGAGACTGCGGGCCATCCTCTCGGTGAGCGCCGGAGTGGAGCAGTTCCTCCGCGACGACTACCCGGACGTGCCGATCGTACGGATGTGCGACGCGGCAATGGCGGACGAAATGGCGGCATATTCGATACATTGGGTGGTGCACTTCCACCGCCGGATGGACCGTTACCTGGAACTTCAGGAGGTCGGCAAGTGGCGCCCGATCCGGAACGTGGACGCCCACAAATTCCCGGTGGGAGTACTCGGATTCGGCGTGATGGGGCGCAGGGTCGGTGAGGGGTTGGCCCGGCTCGGGTACCCGGTAAGGGCCTGGACCCGATCCGGTGGTAGCGACCGCGGGGTCACTCACTTCCAGGGACCCCGCGGTCTCGAGAAGCTACTGGCGTGTTCCGACGCCGTGATCAACACCCTTCCGCTGACACCGGACACGCAGGGACTGATGAACCGGCGGCGCTTTGCGCACTTCCGCCCGGGTGCCCTGTACATTGCCGTCGGACGGGGCGGCACGACGGTGGAGGCCGACCTCCTAGACGCTCTCGATGACGGCTCCGTTGGCGCGGCGGTGCTGGACGTGACCATCGAGGAGCCGTTGCCCGCCGCTTCCCCGCTCTGGGAACACCCGAGGGTCCGGATCACGCCCCACGCCAGCGCGTTCACCCGGGCGCGGACGGCCGCTCCCATGGTGGCTGCGAACATCCGCCGTATCCGGAGAGGCGAACAACCCTTCCCCCTCTACGACCCTCAGCGGCACTACTGAACGGCAGCGGGACAGTAAGCAGGCTTCGACAGTCCGAGCCGCGCGATCCTGAGATGGTCACATCTGCCCTCGGCGCGCTACTGTCCGCGCGATGGAACTGGCAGATCGTGTTTGCGTGGTAACGGGTGGCGCGGGGGGCATCGGCGCGGCTCTCGCCCGGCGCTTCGTCGCCGAAGGTGCCGCCGCCGTCGTCATAAGCGATATCGATGAGGAACGGACCCAGGCCGCGGCTCACCGGATCGGCTGCGTCGGGATCGCCTGTGACGTCACCGACGAGGACTCCGTACAGGCACTGGTGACCGAGGTCATCGCCGATCACGGCGAGATCGGGCTCTTCGCCTCCAACGCCGGAGCCTCGGTCGACGGAGGCATCGACGTGGAGGACGAGGACTGGCAGAAGCTCTGGGACCTGCACGTCATGGCCCATGTCTACGCGGCCCGGGCGGTCGTGGGACCGATGATGGCAGCGGGAGGTGGCTACCTGCTGCAGACTATTTCAGCCGCAGGCCTGCTCGCCTCGCTCTCAAGCCTCCCCTACACGGTCACGAAGACTGCATCCCTGGCCTTCGCCGAATGGCTGGCGATCGTCTACCGCGACTCGAACATACGCGTGTCAGCAGTTTGTCCCCTTGTGGTCGAAACCCCTCTCGCAGTGCGGTTCCAACTTGACGCCGGGCCGGGGCCGGCTATGAGACCCGACGAGGTCGCCCTCGCGGTAGTCGAAGGTATCCGGGAGGAGAGGTTCCTCATCCTGCCGCATCCGGAAGTGGGGGACTACCTGGAACGCAAGTCCTCTGATCGGGACCGATGGCTGTCGGGCATGTCCCGGCTGTATCGCCACGCGACTTCTGAAACCGGAGAAGGCGCCTCGTAGTGACCGCGACCGCCATCGACCTCAAGGCCGTAACGGTAATGAAGGCGGGCAAGCGGCTGATCTCAGGGATCGATTGGAAAGTCCAGCGGGGCGAGCGCTGGGTGCTGTTCGGGCCCAACGGTGCAGGCAAGACGACGCTCCTGCAGGTGGTCTCCACCTACCAGTTCCCCGCCCGCGGAATCGTCAGCATCCTCGGAGAGAGGCTGGGCCGCACGGATGTACGTCGTCTCCGGCCCCGTATCGGTTACGTGGGGCCGGCGCCGGCCTCCCTGGTGAGGCGATACCTACCGTGCAGGGACATCGTGGTGACGGGACGTCATGCAGCCTTCGTCGACACCAGATGGCATGAGTACACCGCCGCGGACTGGGAGTTCGCTGATCTCCAGATGGAGTTGATGGGTGTGTCGGACATGGCGGAGCGGGAGTTCGCCACCCTGTCGGACGGGGAGAAGAAGCGGGTCCTGATCGCCAGGGCCCTGATGGCGAGACCCGATCTGCTTCTGCTCGACGAGCCGGGCACCGGGCTCGACCTCGGAGCGCGGGAGCGACTGATCGCCTCCCTGGCGGTCATGGCGGGCCGCGAGCGGACCCTGACAGTGATTCTGGTCACCCACCATGTCGAGGAGATCCCGCCCGGTTTCGACCGGATGATCATCCTGGCGGGAGGCCGGGTGGTGGTCTCCGGTGCGATCGGTGAAGCCCTGACCAGCAAGAACCTGACCGATATCTACGGGATGCCATTGATCGTCGCATCCTCCAGCGGCCGCTACCAGGCCACCGGAGAACACAGAGCCGAGCTGGTTCCTGCACTTGATCGGTAACCGATTCTTAACCCTTGCTTAGCCGCAGAGTGGCACCGTCGAAACATAGTCCCGATAGGTTGTCTGTAACGCTCCGGGACTTCGGCGAGCCAGGATACCGTCAGATGTCCCCTGCGACGCTCGCCGGGGCTCGGAGCCACTGCCGTTCCGGTCTCGCTGCCACTCCTTGACAACAGGCCCGAGTAGTTTCAGATCTTGATTCCCCGGCGCCGCATGTCTGCGATGACCGCCTCGATACCCTTCTTATCGATAGTCTTGATTCCCTTGGTACTGAGGGTGAGGGTCACGTAGCGTCGCTGCGATGGTATCCAGAAACGCTTCTTCTGGATGTTCGGCGTCCAACGACGGTTCGACCGCTTGTGGGAGAACGATACCTTCTTCCCGAATGACGGCTTCTTGCCCGTCACCATGCAGATCTTGGACATGAGGAACTCCCGACGGTCGGCAAGGATGCGTGCGAAGTAGCGATTCTACCCGGCTACGCACGGAGTACGAAACCGGCGGGAACAAGGAGACACAGGCCATCGGTACCCTTGACCGTGTTCCCGCTCAACTCACGCTCGTTCCCCACCCGTGAGCAATCCGCTCAAGTAACGGCTGTCGGCGACACCCGGATGATCGGGCTCCCTATGGATATCTGGCCAGCGATCGGTCTGCTAGTTTTTTTTGCAGCGTAGGACGACCTTAGGAGACCAGTACGATGGAACTAGTGCAGCGTAAACGCGCCATCTCCAGGACCGGAATCCTGGCAGTGGCTCTTCTCACTCTCGGATTCCTCTTTCTGAGACCCCTGATCGCCGGAGCGGCGGACATGGTCGAGGGGGAAACACAGTTCGTATTGAACACATTCGCCTTCCTCGTATGGGGTGGATTGGTCATGTGGATGGCAGCCGGCTTCACGATGCTGGAGTCGGGAGCCGTTCGCACGAAGAATGCATCAATGATCTGCCTCAAGAACATCGGAGTCTATTCGATCTCAGGACTCGCCTACTACATCATCGGGTACAACCTCATGTACGTGGATGTCGGAAGCGTGATCGGCTCTTTCCAACTCCTCTACAGCACGTCGACCAGTGAGATAGCCCTGCTCGGCGGCGACGCCGGTGCTGCTGCGGAGGTGGTCAGCAACGGCTACGCGGTCATGTCGGACTGGTTCTTCCAGATGGTGTTCGTGGCGACCACCGCCTCGATCGTGTCCGGGGCCATAGCGGAACGGGTGAAGATGTGGGCTTTCTTCCTGTTCACCCTGCTCCTGACCGCCTTCATCTACCCGGTTGTCGGAGCGTGGACCTGGGGCGGCGGCTGGCTCGCCGAGATGGGATTCAAAGACTTCGCAGGTTCGACCATCGTGCACAGCACGGGTGGATGGGCAGCTCTCGCAGGGCTCCTGGTCATTGGACCGAGACTCGGGAAGTTCCGGAAGGACGGCACCGTCAAACCAACTCCGCCTTCCAACGTATTGATCGTGACTCTGGGGGTCTTCATCCTCTGGCTGGGCTGGTTCGGGTTCAACGGAGGCTCCCAGCTCGCCTTGGGGAGCGCCTTCGACGCGGTGGGGATGAGCAACGTCATCGTGAACACCAACCTCGCCGCAGCGGCCGGTGTGGTGGCCGCTCTCGCCGTCTCACGGTCCATCCTCGGCAAGATGGACCTGTTCGCCGGCCTTAACGGAGCGATTGCCGGACTGGTTTCCATCACCGCCGGACCGGACATCATCGACCACTGGTGGGCGATCATCATCGGAGCGGTCGGTGGGGTTCTCTGCACCGCCGGGATCAAACTGCTCGAGAATCTCAAGATCGACGACGTTGTGGGAGCGATCCCTGCCCACCTGCTGTGCGGGATCTGGGGAACCCTGGCTGCCAGCATCGCTGCCGGCGCCTCTTTCGGTGTCCAACTCCTCGGCGTGGTTTCGGTCGCGGTGTTCGTGTTCGTGGTGTCGTACATTGTGTGGCGCCTTATCGCCATGACTGTGGGTCTGCGAGTCTCTGCCCAAGCCGAGCGCATGGGCCAGGACACGGCCGAACTAGGTATCGAGAGCTACCCCGAGTTCGTGCTGATGCCCGAGCACTTCGGCGACGAGGACTAGAACGACAAGACCCGCCCGTATCCCCTACGGAGCGCCAGCCCCGCGTCCCGTAGGGGATACGGCGCTCTGGGCCCAATCGACTCACCCCACGCAACCCGCCACCAACGAACATCCACGAAGCTCACTCGGGTGGCCCACTCCGAGTTGAAGAAGAGTGGGAAGCGATGCCGCAAGCAGTCGAGCACCGGGCCGCCCATTGCGTCAGAACCTGGCCGACCTGGCCGACTCACTGGATCTCCACCTGGCCATGGTCTCTGGGGATGCCACCCGCACGTCGCTGGGCGCCAACGACTTCAATGCCATCCTTACCCGGTTCGCCCCCAGGGCACGCAATCGGCCCGCAAGCGACGACTCCGACGAGATCGATTGCTGATCGGCACCGACTGCATCTCCGAGGGGCAGAACCTGCAGGACTGCGACACCGCCCTGAACTACGACATTCACTGGGACCCCGTACGTCTCATCCAGCGACTCGGACGTATCGATCGTCGGCAGCCGAAACCCGGCCGTCCGAATGGTCGACTTCTGGCCTACCGCGGATATGGATGTGTGCCTGGATCTCAAGAACCGGGTATACGCCCGGATGGCACTGGCTGACATGGCGGCCACCGGAGACGGGGATCCACTCACCGAAGAGGGCGTACAACTCCAACTGACCTTCCGCGACGAGCAACTGGTGAGGCTCCGTGATGAGATCCTGGACATCGATGAGTTGGACGACATCCCCACCATGAGCGACTTCACGCTCGACTACTTCTTCGCCCAGCTCCTTCGATATCTCGAGGAGAACCGTGACCAACTCGAGCGAACCCCCTACGGCGCTCACGCGATCACCGAACCTTCCATCCCGCCGGCCGGGTCTGGAGTGGTTTTCTTCCTGCGCCACCGTAGCGGCCCGACCGAGACCGGGCAGCGACTGGCAAGCCCTGTACATGAGTCTACCTGGTCTACATCCGAAACGACGGCCGGGTCAGGTTCGGATGTGCCAACGCCCGGCAGGTGCTCGAAGCGTTCGAAACTACATTGATCGGCAGGTCGGAGGCCATACTCCGGCTGTGCGACATATTCAACGCGGAGACCGACAACGGCCAGGACATGGACCGGTACGACAAGCTCCTCACCGCCGTCGTCGGCCACATCACGCCAGCACACAATCGAACCCAGATCACCAGCCTCGGCATCGGCGCAAGCCGCGACTTCATCCTGCCGCGCTTCTCGAAGACGCCACGCGCCGCGACCGACTTCGAGCTCGTCACCTGGCTGGCAATCTCGAGCCCCGAGTGACATCCTTCGGGATGCCTCGGGACCCCGGTGGAGGTGGTCGCAACTCTCCGGCGGGGCCAATTCCGATATGAGTGTCTTAACCGGAGAAGCGCAGAGAGTGGCAGACCAGATAACAGTCTCGGTTGATTCCGAGGTGGCCGAGTTATACCGTTCGGCCTCCGCTACGGATCGCCGTAAGCTTGACTTGTTGGTTAACCTACGTCTACACGAGGTAACACGCCCCGGGAGGACGCTCAAAGAGATCATGCACGAAGTCAGCCGTAACGCGCAGGTGCGCGGTCTGACTCCAGATGTCCTGCAATCCATCCTGGGCGAGGAATGATCCGGTTTGTCTTCGACACCAACACCATCGTCAGTGCCTTACTCTTCGACAACTCCGTGCCGCGACGGGCCTTTGATCGGGCGTTGGATGGTGGGACCATCTTGGTTTCCGACTCTTTGGTAATGGAGTTGAGTCGTGTCCTCGGCCGGGAGAGGTTCGACCAGTATGTCTCCCTCGAAGAACGGAACGAGTTCCTTGTGTCCTTGATACGTGAATCAAACCTGATCGAGATCACCGAATCCGTCCAGGCTTGCAGAGATCCTGATGACGACCGAATCTTGGAACTAGCCATTAACGGGGCCCGCTGCATGTATCGTCACGGGCGATTCCGACTTGCTGGTCATGAACCCGTTTCGCGGTGTGGAGATCCTGACACCGGCCGGGTTCCTCCGCTCGTTCGATCCTGCTGCTGACTTCACATGAACGCATCAAGCGATCTCGACAGAATCAGGGCTGTTCTAAAGGACGCTGAAGGTGGTGAATTCGTAGCGGCGGCCCGGTCGCTGCTGGCAGAATTGGGATACCGAAGCGACCGTACACGGCTGGGCCGAGACAGTTGACGTGCCCGAGGTCGATCGCCTGTCCCGGACGCTGCGGACCTGGGAGGAAGAGACCCTCAACTATCACAGTACCGGCGCCACCAACGGACCAACCGAGGCTGTCAACCTGATCATCGAAAAGACCCGTCGTCTAGGACATGGTTTCCGTAACTGGGACAACTACCGGCTAAGGCTCCTACTCCACTGTGGAGTCACCTGGTATACTGCCCCTATCAAACGAATACGAGGCCGCAACCCCTCTTAGTCGCGTAAAGCCAGCAATCCGGCTGACGTATGAACTATACGGGCTTACGGCGGAAGAAGTCGCTGTCGTCCACGAGAGTGGGTAGTCTTCTGTTTCCTGCGCTCGGACCGCTGCTTCCGTTAGTTCCAGTCCACAAAGGGCGACGGGTTGGGGTAGAACGGCCCGTAGCGGCCATGGCGGGTTTGGGCTCGGGTCAGGAGTAGCATCCGACTCGGGCGGGTCACAGCCACATAGAAAGTACGTAACTCAGCTCTCGCTTGCTCACGCGAGACGGCGCGGAAGTCAGGAAACTGACCCTTGTTGAGACCAATGAGTGCAACAGCACGAAACTCGCGGCCCTGAGCTTTGTGGACTGTGAGGAGCCGGACACCGGGATCCATGAGGCGACCACGCTGTACCCACATGAGATGTTGGCTGAATGCTGGCCAGGTCCGGCCATCTGGTCTTGTACGTTCTACGAAGCTATTCCACGTTTCTTCAATCAAGCAAACGTCGGTATTCCAAGCGGCATATCTCTCTGGATCATCTTTGTCAGGTAACGACACCTGCTGGAGTGTGTCGACAAGACCCTCGGGTGTATTCATCTCATACAACGGAGCAAGCCCTTGACGGACAGGGTGGCGCTCCAGGAGCTTTGCCAACTCGGACAGCGACGCCACATTCTCCTCGTCGACCTCGAGGATTCGAGCCGCGTGCCACCGGGCCGAACGATGGTGTGGATTAGCGCGCAAGTCGATCGTCGCTAGAACTAGCCTACCCAATCGAGTGGACAACCAGTCTTCTGGAGAAGCTGCAGTAGCCGACTCGATACCCAGATCGTCCAACGCGGATTGAGTCTGTAGCAGTGCGGATGAAGAGCGCGCTAGCACTGCAACGTCCTCTGGCCGAACATGACCTGCCTCACCTACTGCTAGCGCGTCTTCAGGAATACCCCCATCCAATAGTCCCTTGATCCACGTAGCAACGTAGCGGCCCTCCTCCCCTTCTCCAGGCGCTTCATAGCGCTCTACGCGACCAGCCGCCGCATAGTGAATCCCAGGGGTCCGCGACTCCTGGCTCGAGTCGAGTCGCGTCGCCACGGACGCACCGAACGCCGCGATATTCTTGGCCGAGCGGAAGTTTTCTTTCAACTCGAATCGCTCAGCCTCGTACTGTTCACAGAACCGCTCCATCAGGGTATGGTCGCCGCCGGCGAAACCCACGACTGACTGCTTGGCGTCACCGACCAGCGTCGCCGACAACTGCTTACCCTTGAGGTTCGGCCCTCCGATCAGCAGCGTGAGCAGACGGTACTGGGCGGGTGTCAGATTCTGGGCCTCATCCACTATCACATGGCCGTATCGCTCGGCAGTCGTGCGACGTATCGGAGAAAGCTCCAAGAGATCGATCGCACTGGTAAGCATGCTTGGGTAGTCGACCGCACCGATGGACGACAGAGCGGCATCCCACTCCTTGAGAAGTGGTGGCGTCTTCAGCCTTGCCCTACCGACGTCAAGAGCGTTGAACGTAGCCGTGATGTCGTCGGGAACGGAACAGATTCGACCATCGAGCCACCGCACCAGCAGTTCCGCCCGGTCTTCAAGCTTCGTCAGTACCTCGATATCGGGGGGCAATCCTATGTATGTACCGAACTGGAGCAACAACGAGTGCGCGAATCTGTGTATGGTCTCCGCTTCGACATACCGGTCCAGATCCCCGAGCCGGGCGCGAATCCGGTCCCGGAGTTCGTCGGCTGCCTTTACCGTGTACGTGAGAGCGAGTACCGGAGATGCATTCGATCGATCCTGAAGAAGTCGCTCGATCCGGCGCGCTACAACCTCGGTCTTACCCGTGCCCGCGCTCGCGACGACGGAAATGGCGGTGGCATCACAGTCAACGATCTTCGCCTGCTCGGCGGTGAGCTCGAACCGGAGGTCACGCATCACTTCTCTCCTGCTCTGACAGTGCCGTCTCGAGACGCTGGATCAGGTCTCGTAGAGGCTCCGGCCACGTAGCGTGGTCCGGATAGCGCTCAGTGAAGGCGTACGCGAGGTGACTCCCTACTGCACCTTTCAGCTTGCGCAGCGGTGCGATGAACACATCGATGGTCGCTGGTTGCTCCATGCCAACGGTGAGGTCGTCCACATCCGCCCTTGCTCCTCCGAGCGCCACTGTAAGGGCCCGCAAGACCCTCGACTTTCCGGCGTTGTTCCGGCCGACGAGCAAGGTCATATGAGGTTCGAGGTCAATAGCGCAACTGAGCCCACGAAAGTTCTCGATTAGGACGCTCTCGACGTAGAGACTTGCAAATCCATCTGGTTGGGCCACTTGCGGATCGTCCACACCTTCCACTCTATTGCGCGGAGCCGCGAATCGGCCAGCAGCCGACTCCATCGCGCAGCGAAAGCCCTACGGTATCAGCACCACTTTGCCGGTGATTTTGCGGGCAGCGATAGTGGAAAGGGCCTCCACTGCCGCTTTGAGGGGGTAGCGAGCAGAGATACACGGCTCGACGGTACCATTGGCAGTCCAGTCCAAGAGGCGGGTGAAGTTGGCGCGGTTCCGATCCGGGTTGCGGTCTGCAAACGCACCCCAGAACACGCCCACGATCGAGCAACCCTTGAGCAACGGTAGGTTCATCGGCGCCTTCGGAATGCGACCCGACGTGAAACCGACGACGAGGAGCCGTCCCTCCCAGTTGATGCAGCGGAGGCACTCCACGAAGGTGTCACCGCCCACAGGATCGTAGATAACGTCTGCGCCCCGCCCGTCCGTCAGTTCCTTGGCCCGGTTCTTGAGCGATTCGATGCTGTAGTTGATCGTCTCGTCCGCACCCAACTCACGGGCTACTTCGGCCTTGGCCTCGGAACTCACTGCCGCGATGACCCGTGCTCCCAGCGCCTTGCCGATCTGGATTCCCGCGGAGCCGACTCCGCCGGTGGCACCCGTGATCAGCAGCGTCTCACCCGGCGCAAGATGAGCGCGGTCCACGAGTGCGTGGTAGCCGGTCCCGTAGGTGAGGGAGATGCAGGCACCCTGCTCCATGCTCACCGCGTCAGGGAGGGCGAATACCTTGCCGGCCGGAACCGAAAACTGCTCCGCCATGGCGCCCCGCAGGAGGTTGAAACCGATAACCCGGTCTCCCAGTCCCACATGCGTGACGTCCTCGCCGACGGCGATCACCCGACCGGCAGCTTCGGATCCCGGTATGAAGGGCCGCGGGGGCCGCTCCTGGTAGTGGCCTCCGATCATCAGGATGTCCGGGAAGTTCAGGCCCACTGCCTCGACGCCGATGATCACGTCCCTCGGCCCCGGCACCGGCGGGTCGACTTCCTCGTATCGCAGTCCCTCGATCGGACCGAACTCGTAGACCATGTGGGCCTTCATGTCATCTCCCTTGTTCGACTCGATAGGGCAACCCTCTTACCGGTAGGAGTGTGTTGAACAATGACGATTGCTCGGGCCTGCCTCGCGCCGACCCAGGAATCATGGCGGCGCTTGGCAGACCGCTGGTGGATTGCTCAGCACCCTCCTAGACAGGATACCGACAAGACAACCTGCCCAATATCGCATTCGAGGGTGCGTTCCTGACGATCGGCGCGCCGCCCTCTCCTCGGGCCTGCTCATGACGTGCGTATCTTCACCGGGGTCGGGACTACGTCATGGCGCCATCGGCACCAGGGGGTTTCCGGGGTTGGCGGAGCGGCCCAAGTCACGCCGCGAGGAGCGAATGCACCCGTACTAGCAGCAACTCGTCCTTCTAGATATCCTGAGGGCTTTGACCGATTCGTGACAGTAACGATAGGAGTTGAAGTTAGCTTGCAATATAACACAGAGCTAAGATTGTGGCATGGATACGACATCGCTCGCCGACCTGGGTCCGGTCATCGCCTCCATTCTCGGACCGATGCTCGCCTTCGTCGCAGTCTCCATGCGATACCAGCATGTGGACAGCACGAGGACCCGGGCACTGATCACAAACTCCGAGGAAAGGACCCGCCAACTGATCGCAAACTCCGAGGGAAGGACCGGCGAACTGATCACAGACTCTGAGACGCGGACCCGCGAACTGATCGCAAACTCCGAGAACCGGACCCGCGAACTGATCACAGACTCCGAGAACCGGACCCGCGAACTGATCGAGCGGTCAAGCCGCGAAACTCTTCAGACGGCGCTCAAGGCAATAGGCAGGGTCAGCATCGAGTTGGCTGAGCACAAGAAGGACACCAAAGAGGGCCTCAGGGAGTTGGCCAGGGGGTTGGCCGACACCAGGGAGAGGTTGGCTCGAATCGAAGGATCACTCGGCATCGGCGCCCCGAGGCCCGGTGAAGCCGCCGGCGCCGAGGCCGACGCCGCATAGCCCGAGGCCTCACGACTGCTCGTAGCTGGACAAGGGACCGGCCGGCCGCTGACTTGGCCCCGATTCTTCATGCGGGGGTTCATAGTGGAGGAACGGGGTGTGGGGTATGAGCTTCTGACCAGGCAGTAAGAGCGTTTCGATAGTCCCGTCTCGGACCGGTGCGACCTTTACCAACCGGGTGAACCCCGGCCCGCTCACAATGTGGTTGATGTGGCATGTTGCCGTGAGTGTGTCTGGAAACATGAAGAAGCAGGGCTGGCGAAGGGTTTGGCCGCGGAAGCTCAGTTGCCGAGACCCCGGTGCACGTAGCCCCGCTCCGCTCGATCAGTACAGGAACATGGGCTTGCCGTCCAGGGCGCGGACATCGGGCCGGTAGTTCTCTACGTCGTAGAATGAATCAACATCCACCGTGCGAGCACCTTGCGCCAGCACCGAGAGGTGCTCGGTGGTGTAGACGCCTCCTTGGAGGGCGACCATCCGGCCGCTCACCTCCGAGAGAAGGAGTTCGGCGGCCATCGTTCCGTAGTTGAAGCCCACCATCAGGTCCACGATGTCAGGAGGACCGCTGCGCATCAGGTAGGCCACCTTCTGGTTCATGATGCCAACCCCGGTCATCCTCTTGATGAAGTCGCCTGTGATTTCGCCGATGCCGCCCAGTTTGCGGTGGCCGTAGGCATCAGCTTCTCCGCTCTCGACCCGGTCGCCCCCGAGCAGCGAAGCGCCTTCCGACACCACCACCACCGCATAGCGACTGGGGTTGGCGGAGCGGTCGGCCATCACCATGTCCACCAAACGCTCGATGTCGAACGGAACCTCGGCGATGAGGGTCCGGTCGGCGGAGGCGAGGTATCCGGTTAACAGCGCGGTCGCCCCCGAGTACCGCCCGAACAGTTCCACCACCGCCACCCTCTCGTGGCTACCCACCGCGGTGCGAAGGTTGGTGACGAAGCCCACCGAACGGGTGACGGCCGTTGAGAACCCGATGCAGTACTCGGTTCCGGGAACGTCGTTGTCCATCGTTTTGGGGATCGCAACTACTGGAACCCCTTCCTCGTGCATCCGGAGCGCATAGGACAGGGTGTCGTCACCTCCTATCGCCACAAGGGCGTCTAGGCCCAAGGCTTCCACAACCCGCACTGCGTGATCGGTCAGGTCGTAGGGCGGCTCAGACTCCGGACGCGCCAGGAAGGCAGGAAATGCCTGTCCGCTAACTCGTCCGGGATTGGTCCGGCTGCTGTGCAGGATCGTACCGCCGGTGCGGTCGATCGTCCGGACCGCCAGCCAGTCGAGTTCCAGAGTGTGGTTTGCCACCGATGCGGCGTCATAGGGATCGATCTTCACGAACGCTCCCCAGCCCCTGCGCAAACCGACGACCGAGTGCCCGGCCTCCCCTACTCCCTTGACGAAGGCCTTGATGGCCGGGTTTAGTCCGGGAACGTCGCCGCCTCCGGTAAGGATCCCTATACGCACCTTCAAGCCTCCATCGGTAGGGAATGTCGATCAGGGCCCTTACTGCCGGCCCGCCGACGCGTCATCTGCTGCATCTCCGCCGAACGGTACCCGAAAGGGCCAGCCACCAGCTACCGGGGTACTCTGTCGGGATGAAGCTCCTCAACCTCGACCATGTGGCCATCGCCGTGCATGACTTGGACCAGGCCATAGAGGACCACCGTCGCCGGTACGGGGTCACACCCATGTACAGGGAGGTCGTCGAGGAGCAAGGCGTAGAGGAGGCCATGCTGGCGGTCGGTGGTTCCTTCGTCCAGTTGCTAGGCGCCCTCCGACCCGATTCGCCGGTGGGCAGATTCCTGCAACGGCGCGGGGAGGGGCTCCACCACATCGCCTATGCCGTGGTCGACATCGAGGCGGCGCTAGCCCACCTCAAAGCCGAGGGTGCCCTCCTCGTGGACCGGGAGCCCAGAGAGGGCGGCCGCGGAACCCGGATCGCCTTCGTTCATCCGAGAGGTGGAAACCAAACGCTCGTTGAACTAGTCGAATACCCATTGTGAACAACGGGCATACCGCTATCAGTGCAGTCGATATCCGCATCGAAGGCGGCGCCGGTTCCTATCACGCCGCGGCCATCGCGGCGGTGATCGAGCATGCCCTCGCACAGGAACGGCAGGTCGCCTTACCGCCCGCCCGACGCTTCTCGAACTGGGCGATGATCGCCAGAAGCGAGCCCTTCATGCCACCCCGGACTATCGCCAACGGGCCGGGAAACGGCGGCGGACGACCACACGCGCCTCGGCGGATCCGGTAAGCATCGCCATCACCAGGTAGATCACCGCCACTGTCCCCAACCCGGCCACCGTCGCAGCCAACCCCGTACCGAAGTCGGGTATCCGTCCCCCGGCCACCGCATCTGCCACCAGACGACCTCCGGAGGCCGCTACCGCGGTGGCGACGATCACCTGCAGGACGGTCCGGGGCACTCCTTCGAGACCTGCGGAAGTGTGGAATCTCCGCCACAGCAAGCCAAGGGTCAACGCATGCCCGGTGATGGCGATCGAACTGGCCAGCGCCAATCCAGGGATCCCCCCGATACGGAACCCGAGCAGGAACATCGGTATCGCTGGGAGGGTCCACGCCGTCCCGGCGATGACAGGGACCCACATCTGACGATGGGCGTAGAAGCTACGACCGAAGACCTGATGGACACCCCATGCGGGGATGCTCAGCGAGTATCCGATCAGCGCGGCGGCGGTCAGCACCGTTCCGTCAACGCTGAACTCACCATGTTGGAAGGCCGTCCGAACCGCGGGCTGGCTGACCGCTATCACTCCCGCCACGGCCACCCCTCCGGCGAAGACGACCATGCGCACCGTGCGGCCGATGGAGACCAACATCTCGCTCCTCCTCCCCTCGGCCACCAGCCGGGCCAGATAGGGGTAGGACGCAACCCCCGCTGCTTGGGCGATGACCCCCACCGGAAGCATGTTGACCCTGCGGGCCAGGTTCAGCGAGAAGATCGACCCGTCGGGAGCGGAAGCGGCCACGACCTTCCCGATCGACTCATCGAGCACTACGATCGATTGGCCGATCATCAGAGGGATCGCCAGTCGCAGGTACTCCAGAAACGCCGGGTGCCGAAAGTCCGGACGCTCGAACCGCACAACCAGACCGGTCCGGCTGGCACCCCACCATTGCAGGACCAGGTTTCCGAACAGTCCGCCTGCCACCGCGCCGAGTATGAAGCCGGTAGCCGACACACCGCCCGGCCCGGTTCCCACCAACCCGCCGGCGATGATCCCTGCGTTGTAGACGATCGGGGCCAGGGTGGGCACCAGGAACCTCCCGTGGACATACTGGACGGCCATGAACAGCCCACCGACCACGAAGCACACCTGGGCTGGGAGAACCATTCGGGTCAGGCGGGTGATCTCGTCCAGTTGCGCGGCGTCCATGCGACCGTTCGATCCGAACAACCACCCCACGATGGTGCCTGCGCCCGCAATGGCTGCCAGGGTGAGGATGACGATCACCACCGACACCGGCCAGAACACGGCGTTGAAGGCTGCCTGGGCGCCATCGCGGTCATCCGCCGCCTGGTAGCGGCTCAGGATCGGGATGAAAGTGATGGCTAGAAAGCCCCCCGCCAGCAGGTAGTTTAGGAAGTCCGGAACGATGAAGGCCGCCTCGTAGGCGTCGGCCACGGGTGAGTCACCGAGACGCCCGGCCAGCACCACGTTGCGAGCGAACCCGAGCACTCGGGACAGGAGGATGCCGACCGCGACCACCCAGACCGCCCGGGTGAGCCCCCCGCGCCGGGGAGTCACCGTCGGGCATCCCGTAGGTCGACCAGCGCGCGATCGGGTACTACCAGGTCACCCCGACCTGTGCCCACCTGCAGGCCCGGCTTGTAGTCGCCGTGGAAGTCCGAACCTCCTGAGGGGAGCAGTCCGAACGAACGGACCGAGCGTTCGAGATCGAGACGGACCGCAGGAGAGTAATCCCCGTAGAAGCACTCCACACCGACCAGACCGTATCCGGCAAGCCGCCGGTAGGTTGCTGCGTACTCCGCCGAAGTGTCGAGGCGCAGGGTGTGCGGATGGGCAAGCACGGGAATCGCGCCCGATTGCAGGGCCAGCGCAATGGCTTCGTCGGGAGGGAGCAGCCGGCGGGGTACGTAGGCGGGGGCACCGGCTCCCAGGTAGCTGCGGAATGCGGTGGCGATGTCCGGAACGTATCCCTTCCTCTGCATGACCGCCGCGAAGTGAGGTCGACCGACGCTTCCCTCCCCCGCCTCCTCGACAACCTCCGCGTACTCGATCTCGATTCCGAGTCCGGCGAGACACTGCGCTACGGCCCGGTTCCGGCGGTGGCGCGCTCGACGGAGCTCCCCTAAGCGGTCCTGGAGGGGTCCTTCCCCTGGTTCCAGGAAGAGGACCACGATATGCAAACCCCCCCGGTCCCACTCGCAGGCAAGCTCCACGCCGGGGATCAATTCGATCTGCCGGCTTCCCGCTTCCTCGCGGGCCTCGTCCACTCCCTCGAGCGTGTCATGGTCCGTAAGCGCGATCGCGGTGAGTCCGGCTGAGGCCGCCAGCCGGACTACCTCCGACGGAGACTCGGTCCCGTCGGAGGCGTTCGAATGGACATGGAGGTCGACAGCCATACTACGGGGAGGCTACCGCCGGTCGCCGTGACCGCGTTCCCCAACGTAGCCGTCGAGGAGTTGGAGACTCGGCTAGCCGTCGGTCTGGACCGTGGTGGTGTCGGTCACCGCGGGAGGTTCCGGCACTGTCACCTGACCGCCGGTCTGATCGCCGCCGGTGAGCAGGTTCCCGATCACGAAGACGACCACGACCACCACCGCGATCACCAGCACCCTGACGATGCGGCGGCGCCACTTGGTCTGCCGCGCCGCTCGTCGCTCAGCTTCCAGGCGCGCTTGGCGGTTCTGCTTCTGGCGGGCTCGCTTCTCGCTCCCCATACGCGAACCAGTCTAGGAGGGTGCTGAGCAATCCACCAGCGGCCTGGCAACCGCCGGCAAAATGCCTGGGCCGGCGGGCGGCAGGCCCCAGCAATCGTCACTGTTCAGCACCTTCCTAGGGGGTCCTGAGCAGTCCACCAGCGGCCTGCCAATCGCCCGCATGATTCCTGGGCCGGCGGGCGGCAGGCCCCAGCAATCGTCACTGTTCAGCACCCTGCCGGAAGAGACCGTCGGGCAGTAGGCCAGGTATTCACCCAGCGAGGTCGCCGGTCATGCGAGCCGGCTGGACCCAGCACTCACTCGTCACCATCTTCCTTGCGGGAGGTCTGCCCCCACCCTGCCCGTTCGGAGCAAGCTCCACAAGCCAATACACTATGGGCAACGGCACCATTAACCGTCACCCAGGATCAGTTCCCAATGCCCTTGGTTGTCCAGAAGTACGGCGGCACCTCGGTGGCCGACCCGGACCGCATCAGACGCGTCGCCCGACGGGTGGCGCGGACGCGCCGCGCCCGCAACGATGTGATCGTGGTGGTGTCGGCCATGGGCAGTTCAACCGACGATCTCATCAGCCTCGCCCATGAGGTGAGCTCCGATCCTCCCGCCAGGGAGATGGATATGCTGCTCACCGCAGGGGAACGGATCTCGATGGCGCTGCTGGCCATGGCGCTCCACAGCGAAGGCGTCCCGGCTCTGAGCCTCACCGGCTCCCAGGCCGGAATCCTCACCGACGCATCCCACGGCGAGGCGAAGATCACCGAGATCCGCGGCACCAGGGTGAGGGAGGGGCTGGAAAAGGGGAACGTGGTGATCGTGGCCGGCTTCCAAGGGGTGGATCCGACCTCGAAGGATGTCACCACCCTCGGCCGGGGCGGTTCCGACGCCACCGCGGTCGCCCTAGCCTCCGCTCACGGCGCCGATGTGTGCGAGATATACACGGATGTGATGGGCGTATACACCGCGGACCCGAGGGTGGTGCCGGAAGCGCGCAGGCTGGAGACGGTGTCCTTCGACGAGATGCTGGAACTGGCCGCCGGCGGGGCGGGAGTCCTGATGGCGCGGTCCGTTGAGGTAGGCCGGAGGTTCAACGTACCGATCCACGTCCGCTCGTCGTTCGTGGAGGATGAGGGCACCTGGGTCAAGGAGAGCACTATGGAAGAGGCAATAATCAGGGGAGTCGCACATGACACCTCGGAAGCCAAAGCAACGATCTGGGGTGTGCCGGACCGTCCCGGTGTAGCCGCGGCCCTATTCGAGACGCTCGCCGGGGCCCGCATAAACATCGACATGATCGTCCAGAACGTCGGGCAGGACGGCAGCACGGATATCAGCTTCACGGTGCCGCAGTCCCAGGCCCGGGCAGCCCGCCGGGCAGCCGCCCCCTTGGTGAAGGAGTTGGGAGCAAGGGATCTTGCGGTGGATACGGACATAGCAAAGGTCTCATTGGTGGGTGCCGGTATGAAGTCCAGTCCGGGCGTGGCAGCCAGGGTCTTCCGCGCCCTGGCCGACGCCAGTATCAACATCGAGATGATCTCCACCTCCCCGATCCGGATCTCATGCGTGGTTCGGCGTGGCAGCGTCGATGGTGCGGTCCGGGCTCTACACGCCGAGTTCGACCCACCGGTCATCACCGAGGAGGTGGGCGCCAATGGGTGATCCACGTGTAGCAATCGTGGGCGCCACGGGAGCGGTAGGACGAACCATGCTGGCCATACTCGAGGAGCGCGGCTTCCCCGTTTCGGATCTCCGGTTGATGGCTTCGAGTCGCTCGGAAGGCCGCACATTGAACACCCGATGGGGTCAGGTAGTCGTCGAGGACCTGGCCAAGGCCAACCCATCCGGGATCGACATCGCCCTGTTCTCTGCCGGGGCGGCGCGTAGCCGCCGTTACGCACCCCAGTTCGCCGCTGCGGGAGCGGTGGTCGTAGACAACTCCTCGGCCTTCCGTCAAGCCTCCCGGGTGCCTTTGGTGGTGGCAGGAGTCAACGATCACGCGGTTCTTGGGCACGAGGGGATCATCGCCAACCCGAACTGCACCACGATGACCCTGATGATGGCCGCCGCTCCCCTGCACCGTCATGCGGGTCTCGCACGTATGGTGGCCATGTCCTACCAGTCTGTGTCGGGAGCCGGAATGGGCGGGATGGAAGCCCTGATGAGCCAGACCTCTCAACTACTGGAACAGCGCGACGCCCTGGTCTCAGGAGCCTGGGAAGATCCGGGAAACGGGCCTTTCCAGCGTCCCATAGGTTTCAACGTCCTTCCTTTGGCGGGTGCTTTGGCCGGTGCCGGCCACACGGACGAGGAGTGGAAGCTCGTCAACGAGACCCGCAAGATCCTCGAGCGGGAAGCCATATCGGTGGAACCCACCTGTGTTCGAGTTCCGGTCATGGTCGGGCACGGCATCTCCGCCACCATGTGGTTCGACTCCCCACTCGATCCGGAGACCGCCGGGCGGATCATCGAAGAGGCACCCGGAGTGGCGGTGTGGCCGGACGACCGTGTGGCAACCCCGCTTGACTCGGCCGGGATCGACCCGGTTCTCGTCTCGCGCATCAGGGGAACCCTTGGCGAACCGGGCGGGATCAGCTTGTGGACGGTTGGCGACAACCTCCGCAAAGGCGCCGCTCTCAACGCAGTGGAGATCGCCGAATCACTAGTTTGATCGTGATCGGTCTGCGTTACGGGCGGCGTGCTCTGGACCGCCATACCTCACCGTCGCCACGCAGCCAACTACGGGACCCGCGTTACCAAACGAATGCGTATAGCGTGAACGCGCCCTAACCTGACTTGGTCAGGGGCCGGCCCGGCGGCGCTACCAGGAGGATCTGATGGACAGACCAACCCCGATCTGGGCATCGAGTGAGGGAACGGACGTAGGACCGGTGCTGGCGAAGCCGCAGTTCGCGACCACCGAGGCACTCCGCACGCACAGAAAGCGGACGCTGGTCACCGCCTACAGGTTGTTCGGAGCGCTCGGGTGGGGTTCGCTGGGTGACGGGCACATCACAGCCCGAGACCCCGAGCGTATCGATGCGATGTGGCTGATCCGGTACGGAGTGCCGTTCCATCGAACGACCATGTCGGATCTCGTGCTGGTGGGACCAGACGGTCGGGTCGAGGGCGACCATCCCATCAACATGACCGCCTACTTCATCCATGCCCCCGTACACGAAGCCCGACCAGAGGTGGTGGCCGTAGCCCATACCCACACCCCGTACGCCACGCCCTGGGCAGCCAACGTGGAACTCTTTCGTATGATCTGCCAGGAGGCCACCGCGTTCTTCGAGGATCACGCCGTCTTCGACGGTGAGGAGGTCCAGGTCTCCGACTTCGACACCGGCAAGCGGATCGCTGCCGCGCTGGGCGAGACCAAGGCGGTCCTGCTCCGTAACCATGGGCCGCTGACCGTGGGGGGCTCCGTAGAGGAAGCGATCGGCTGGTTCCTGCTACTGGAACGGGTAGCCGAGGTCCATGTGAAGGCCCATCGGGCCCGACCGATCAGCGACGAGGCCGCAAGCGTGGCGGCCTCCGAGATCGCACACGTGAGCAACGCACTCAACGCCTTCGACTACGCGGTGATGTCCAGACTCCAGCCCAGGATCTGATCCGGCACGCAGGAGAAGTGTGGACGGGCACTGAGCAGGCAATACACGCCGAGGACGCGACACGCCGCTAGCTGCACTGACCATGAGCCATTGTTAAGGGCCGCCTTAAGAAGGTGCCACTCAAGTAAAGCAAGACCCGAATAGCTTTACTAAGCCTTCCGCGGAGTAAAGCCGGCTTTACTAGAACCGATCACAACTAAAGCGAAGGTCAGATCGCTTTACTAAGCTCCATGCCTCGAAGCTCGCCCCTCGAAAGGAACCCACCGTGCGACCAGACGCCTTCCGCTCAACGGAGCGCGGCACGGTCCGGATGACGCTGGGTGGATTCCGGGCGTTCTATCCGAATCCGCTTCCTCGCCGACTGGACCTACCCCAGGAAGTCGTAAGGCTGTCGGATGAGGCGACCGGTGCGGTGCATCGCTTAGGCGGCCTCGGACGTTTGCTTCCGAACCCGCATCTCCTGATCGGGCCCCATCTACGTCTGGAAGCCGTTCAGAGTTCACGGATCGAGGGGACCAGGGCGGACATTCCGCAGTTGCTTCGCCTGGAAGCGGGAGAAACACCTGGGGAGACTGACGATGCTCAGGAAGTCCGTAACTACGTCATAGCCATGGAGTACGGGCTTGACCGGGTCCGCGATGGCTTCCCCATCTCCACACGCCTTCTCCGCGAGATTCACGAACGCCTCCTCAGCGGAGTTCGCGGCCAACATCGTCTCCCCGGCGAATTCCGGCAAACACCCAATTGGATCCGCGGTACGAATCTTGACAACGCAGTGTTCGTGCCCCCGCCACCGGAAGCGATGGGTGAACTGCTGACCGACTTGGAATACTTCCTCCACGAACAGGAGATGCCGCTTCTCATACAGCTCGCATTGGCCCATTACCAATTCGAGGTCATCCACCCGTTCCTGGATGGCAACGGTCGGATCGGTCGGCTGATGATTCCGCTGATGCTGATTCTCCGGGGTGCCCTCACCCAACCCTTGCTCTACCTATCCGCCTATTTCGAGCATTACAGGGACGACTACTTCGACCTCCTGCTGAGCACTAGCCAGAACGGTGACCTGCTGCCCTGGATTCAGTTCTTCCTTCGTGGCGTTCAACAGCAAGCCCGCGACGCCGAGGAGCGCACCGTCAGGCTGGTGGATCTACACCACCAAGTCCGTAGTGAACTACTTGACGAAAAACGCCCCAACTCGGTGGTCAGGCTCGCGGAACACCTCTTCAACCTTCCCTTCGTCACCGCCAAGTGGGCGGCAGACACCCTGGAGGTCAGTCCGCCGACGGCCTACTCCGCAATCAACTCCCTCGTCGAAAGGGGAGACCTCGTAGAACTGGGTGAGCGGAGACGGAATCGGATCTATCAGGCACCCCACATCTTCGAGGCGGTCTACGGGTCCCCACCGCAGGAAGACACGGCTGAATAGCTGGTTCTCTTGTTGCTTTGAGCAAGGGGGATACGCTGTCGAAGAAGACAACGGGAAGGACGCAGGTCAGGGTGCGGTGAAGGTAAAGCCGGGTTCGCCGTTGACCCTGACACTGTAAGTCTTCCCCGCTTCCAGCGAGCCGCCCAGGGAGACGATGCTGTCCGGTTCGAGGGTCCGGTCCGAGCAGTCGATCGCCCAGGGAGTTGGAGCGGGAACCCAGGCGGTGACCGTCACATCAACAACCGCTCCCTCGAGAGTGGCTTCCTCACGTCCCCGCCGGTAGCAGCCGTCGACATCGGCCACGCGGTATACGACCCGCACGAAGGCTTCGCTGCCTTCCCAGATCATATGCGTTTCCACGGTGTCGACCGGTTTTTGGACCGGGGCATCGTCTGACGGGTTCCACTCTCCGTCGACCATCTCCGGCGGAGGTTCGACCATGACCAGCACCATGTCGACCCTGGTGGGGTCACCTCGGGTTATCACGTCGTACGCGGTGTCGTTGACGAAGGCGAGGCGACCGTCCGTCTCCTCGATGCGTACGGAGATCGAAGTAGGTGTTGCGGGGATCGATGGCGTCGAGCGAGTAAGGAACCCTGAAGTCGATGGGGACCCGGCCGGGATCCGGAATGACCTGTTCGCCGATGAGTTCCGAGGGGCCATCGGCGTAGGAAGTGTCGACGAGGCGCACGGTCACCACCGCGCCCGGACTCAGTGGGATGCGCTAGCGGTAGGTAATCGTGCCGCTCACGGATGGCCCACGAGCGAAGATAGGCAGAAGGATCAGGATCAAGGCGATCCCGCCTCCTGCGAGCAGTATGGTCTTGTCCTTGCCGCCACCCATGCTCGTCACTCCTCGCTGAATCCAACCGGGTCAGGACCTGATCGGGTCAGCCCTCATCGCTTCCGACGTTGTCGGAACCGGAAGCGGTTCCCGCGTTTGACCAGTATCGATCGGTTGGATACATACAGGGGACACACCTCGGGTGTGACCGCTAATCGATCGATGAGGAACTGGACCCACCAGCAGGAACGGATCCGTCGGGGTCGGGCAGGCGGGATTTGAACCCACGACCTCTTCGTCCCGAACGAAGCGCGCTACCAAGCTGCGCCACTGCCCGTCATGGGAAGACTCTAATCGACACGATCCGTAACGTCTCCCGATCCCTCGATGGCGCGCACTCTGATCTTCGAGATCCGGCGGCGGTCCATCGCCAGCACGGTGAGGACCAGGTCTTCGTAACGTTCCTCGTCGCCGGCTACGGGGATACGCCCCGACAGGTACAGGAAGAGTCCGGCCACGGTCGAATAAGGCCCGTCCTCGACGCTGATCCCTGTTGCGGTCTCGAACTCGTCGATAGGAGTCCGCCCGTCGGCCAGCCATGTGTCGGCACCCACCGGCAGGGTCATGGGTACCCTTGGATCGTATTCATCCTGAAGCTCGCCCACCAGCGCGCCGACCAAGTCCTTGATCGTGACGAGGCCGTCCACCCCCCCGTGCTCGTCCATCACCACCGCCATCCCGATGCGGCGGGTTCTCAGATCGCGCAGCACCCTCATCACCTGCGCGCTCTCCGGTGCGTAGTGAGGTTCCCGTAGCAGGTTGGCTATCTCACCGGTAGGGAGATCGCGACCTTGGCTCAGCACGTCTTTTGCATAGAGGATCCCCAGTATCGAATCCAGGTTTCCCTCCTCGCTGACCACGGGGTATCGCGAATGGGCGGTGGTAGCGACGGCTTCCCGCACCGCCAACGAGGTCACAGGCGCAAGAAGGGTCACGATGTCGACTCTCGGTGTCATCACGTCCCTTACCGGTTGGTCGGCCGTAGCGAAGAGTCGCTCGATGATCTCTCTCTCACCGGAGTCGATCTCCCCTCTCCGCTCGCCCAGTATGGCCAGCGCCCGGACATCTGCCAGCGTGATCTTCTGATCGCCGGACGGCGGCAACCGGAACAACCGGATGATCGCCCTCCCGAGACCGATGAATACTCGTGAGATCGGACCTAGCGCTACGGCCAGCATCCACACGGGCACCGCCGCAGTCAATCCATACCTGTCGGGGTAGCGGGCTGCCAGCGTCTTGGGAGTCACCTCGCCGATAACCAGCACCAGAATCGTCACGACCACCGTCGAGAGGATGGGTCCCCAGCCTTCTCCCACCAGGCTGATGGCCAGAGCAGCTGCGACCGAGGTAGCCAGGATGTTGACGAAGTTGTTAGCCACCAGGATGCTGCTGATCGACCCTTCCAAGTCGAGAACCAGAGCTTCCAGACGGTGGCCCCGCCTTCCGGTCGTGGCTAGCTGGTGGACCCGCTCCCTAGGTATCGCCGTCAACGCGGTCTCGCTGCCCGAAAGGAACCCGGACGCCAGCAGGCAACACCCGAAGATGACCAATAGAACCATGTGGAGGGAACCGATCATTGGACCATCTAAGGCGGCGCGGGCTGGGTCAGCGATCCGCTCCGACCGGGAGAACGGACTCGATGGCCGCGCGAAGCTCCTGAGCACTGAACGGCTTGAGCAGCCACGCATCCGCCGCGGCCCGCTTGGCGATGAAGGTGTCTGCACGGCGGTCGAGCAGCAGGATGATCGGTCCGAACTCGGGGCTCACACTCTTCAGCGCCCGGGTTATGGCCATACCGCCCATCGAACCGACCTGCATGTCGACAATGGCCAAATCCCCGCCATCGGAAGTGGCTACTTCCTCAGCGTCGTAGGGATCCGTTATCTCGACGATGTCAGCCGCTCCGCTTAGCGCGGCCCGGACCTGGTTCCGCACCCAGGGAACATCGCAGACCAGCAGCACATTCATAGCCACAACTGTAGCGAGTCACAGGGTCGGCGCGTAAGCGGGTCGTTACCAGCCTACCCGCAGGAAGATGGGCTATCGATCAACCGCATCTAACATCCCGGCAGCCATGAACCGCAAGACCACGTTCCTGCTGATAATCACTTCCTGCTGGCTGCTGACGGCGGTCGGCGGAACGGCGGGCGCCGCCGACGGCTCGGATCGGATAGAGATAATCGAGATCAGCGGGAACCTGGACAGGACGGCCCTGAACTTCGTGATCGACCAGATCGACGCAGCCGCCGCCGGCGGCGCCTCGGCCGCCATCATCCAGATCGACTCCCGGGCCACGCTGTCGGACACGGTTTATCACCTGGTTGCGCGCGTCAAGGATCCGCCGCTGCCGCTGGTGGTTTGGATCGGCCCCAGTCCGGCAGTCGCCTTCGGGGGCGCTGCCAGCATCCTGGCAGCCGCGCCGGTAAAGGCCGCGGCGCCCGGAGCCCGCATCGGCCACGCCTTGCCTACCGTTGCGGGTCATCGGGAAAGCGACGATCTTGCCACTCCCCTCGTCAACTACGCGAACGGAACGGCAACCGTGACCGTGCCCATCGACGGTCTCGTGGACATCGTTGCCCCCTCGATCAGCAACCTGCTGGTCGAACTCGAGGGGCGCACCGTGGCGGTGCGTGGCGAACCGACCGAGATCAACACGATCCGCGAGACCGAGGACGGGCTCGCGGCGGTCGAGACCGTATTCCACGAACCGGGACTGTGGGTGCGCTCACTGCGCATCGCCACCGGTGCGGAACCGGCCTTCTTCTTCCTGATGATCGGCCTTACGGTGGCGGTGTTCGAGTTCTATGCGCTGGGTCCCGGCATCGCAGCGGGAGTAGCCACGATTTGCCTACTCCTAAGCGGGTACGGCCTCGCCGTCCTACCGCTGAGAGGCTGGGCCGTGGCATTGGCCCTGGCCTCGATCGGTCTCCTCACGGCCGACTTCCAACGGGGCCGCGCCGGCCCTCTCACCTTGGCGGGCGCCGGATCGATGCTCGTGGCCGGCTGGTTCTTCACCGACGCATCTCCTCAGATCCATCCCTCCTGGTGGCTCGTCCTCGTGATCGTGACCTCGGTCACCGCCTTCTACGTGATCGCAATGCGGACCGTGGCCAGGGCGCGTTTCTCGACCCCTACGGTGGGACGTGACCACCTGGTCGGGCTGGGCGGCCGGGCTGTCACCGCCTTCGACCCGGATGGGGTAGTCGAGGTGAAAGGGGCCCGGTGGAGGGCCACCGCCCATCGCGAAGCAGTGCTCAACCCCGGGGATCCGGTCGCGGTCCGCGGCGTCGCCGGCCAGATCCTGGCGGTCGAGCCCCTACCAGACCCCGACGCTGACCTGCACCCCCGCGACGATTAGGCCTCTACGGATCCGCAGGTATCGGACCGCCGGCCATCCGGTCGATGGACTTAGCAACCGAAGCACGCCGGCGGCGCCGATGAGTACACGTTATGCACAGTCGTTACGGGTCCGAGCCTGGCCAGATTCTTGGATGGACCCAGCGCTGAGCCAGTCCGACCGATCGGTTGAGTCCGGTTGAGGCCCAGGGACTCAAGCTCCGCCATCTGGGCCACATCTGAAGGAGTCGGGCCCGACAGCCCTTTCCTGTCAAGCCACAGTTCTCGGAGAGCTTCGAGAGCAGACCAAGTCCGGAGGGGATCTGTGACACAGTGACGCGGATCCGGACACGGACCACCGGCACCAGCAACGCACGTCCCGACTCGTACCGAGGCTCGAGTCATCCTCCCCCGAACCTCTGCCAACCGGTGGTGGCGCCTAGCCTTGATTCTTCATGTTTCCAGACAAACCCACGGCAACAGGCCACATCAACCACATGATCGTGACTGGGCCTGGCTTCACCCGACGGGTGAAGGTCCCGCCGGGCCGAGACGGGATTGTGGAAATGGCCGTAGTCCC
>JAPOQZ010000100.1 GCA_026710435.1 bacterium
ATAGCCGTATACACCGGCGGTTCGTTTCCGACGTCGAGCGGACCGTGGCAGGGTTCATACTGTCCGGAACCGGCCCGCACAGGGGATAGAAGGTCGCGTCCGTGACCCTCGGAGGTGGCGGCGGGGGTGGGAAACCCAAGGGAAGAGGCACCTTCGGGCGGTTTTCGCGTTCTCGGGGTTCGGTGGCGCGGAGGTGTAGCCCGCTCTTATGTAACGAACTTCCGACTCGGGACACTAGGAGTGTACTGAACAATGACGATTGCTCGGGCCTGCCGCCCGTCGACCCAGGCATTTTGCCGCGCGGTTGGCAGGCCGCTGGTGGATTGCTCAGCATCCTCCTAAGAGACCCAGGGAGCCGGGGTTTGTAAGGCGGTCCGGATCCACATGGTTCTTGATCGCCTCCAGCAGGTCCCTGGCGCCGGGCTCCAGGCCGTCGAGATACGGGTACCGCTTACCGATCTGCATGTGCGCTGCCCCGGACCGGTGCAGCGACTCGATGATCCGGGAGCGCAACTCGACCACCACCGAGTCCAGCTCGGGGTTGTCGTCGAAGTCGCGATAGCGGGCCAGCTTCGAGGGTTCCAGCATCCGTTCGTGCCAGAGGTTCCGGGGCCCGGGCCAGTAGAGCACCACTTCGAGGATGCAACCGCGGTTACCGACGAGTGCCGTCAGCAGGCCGGTCACGATCCCGAACCGCTCTATCGGCCCGGCGAACTCGGCGAACACCTTGTCCAGCCGGTTCCATGCGTCGTTCACGGCGGACAGCGGGAGGACGCCATGGGTCGGGACCCAGCGCTCACCCTCCGGTCCCAGGGTGGCCGCCAGGCTGACGTACGGGTTGCCGACCATGACCCTCGGTACCGAGTCGGGGAGTTGGCGGCTGCCGGCGCGGCTGATGGCGGTTATCTCGGCGATGGCGGCGTCGGCCGCTTCGGGGGAGCGGTCTTCCACGATGACGTGCATGGCGTAGCCGTGCACGTCGGCTACGCGCCTTCCCCGCAGGGCCACCGCGGCCGCATCCCGCAGACCCGCCACCGTGGTCTCCGCGGTGCGGACCACCCCCTTCAGTTTCCGGGCCCCTTCCCGCAGACGGGTCTTTCGGACCCGCTGGTACTGGAGCAGCGGATCGAGCCCGAAGCAGGTGGACGCGGCGCCCGAACGAGCAACGTCCCCCATCGCTTCGACGAACCTTCTCCGGTCCCGGAAGGAGAACGACGCGAATCGGGCCTCGGTGGGTTCCCGCATCAGCGCGAGGGTTGCTTCGGCCTTGATACCCAGGGCGCCCGAGTCGCCTAGGAACACCCCGGTCAGGTCGGGGCCGAAATAGCGTTGGAACGGCGACCCCGCCGACGTTCCGGCGGAACCGGTCCGGACCACGGTGCCGTCGGCCAGCACCACGGCCAGCCCGAGCACGGATTCGGAAGCCCCGCCGTGAGCGGCGGATCCCCAGAGGACCGCGTCCTGGGAGAGCGTGCCGCCCACCGTGGCGTAGCGGCCCGAGAAGGGTCCCCCGAAAGGGGTTCTGGTCCCGGTTCCGGCCAGCGCCTGGCTCAACTGCTCCCATGTGCAGCCGGTCTCCGCGGTGACGTACATGTCGGTGGTGTTGACGTCGATCACCCGGTCGAGCCTCCGGGTGTCCACGACTACCGACCGGCTGCGTGTCGGGAGGTACCCGGCTGTGTAGGAGATCCCGCCACCACGGGGCACCACGGCTAGCCCGGAGGAGGCGACCGCTCCCACCGAGGCGGCCAACTGTTCGACGGTGACCGGCCGGATGACGGCTGCCGCCGTCTGCCCGGCTTCGAAGATGTCGTGGGAGAAGAACCGCCGGTCGTCCTCATCCTCGAGGACGGAATCCCCGCCCAGTACATCGTGCAGGGTCCGGCGGAGGCCGGAGGGTAGACCGGCCGTCATGATCTGGGAAGGACCACGGGCGCCACCGCAACACGGTACCATTCCGCCGCATATGCAACCGGTGCGGCGCGGCTACGTGGATGTCGATTGGGGACAGATCCACTATCGAGCCTGCGGGGAGCGGGGTCCGGTTGCGCTCTTCTTCCACGAGTCTCCCCTTTCGGGCTTGGCCTACGAGCGGGCGCTGCCCCACATGGGCCATAAGCTCCGGGCCTTCGCCTTCGACACCCCCGGATACGGTGGTTCCGACCCGCCTCCCCACGACCGCTTCGAGATACCCGACTACTCGGCGATGCTGCTGCAGGCGGCCGATGCGCTTGGGCTCACCAGCTTCGCGGTCGCCGGCGTACACACGGGCGCGTCGCTGGCTCTGGAGGTTGCCCTGCAGGCCGGACCGGGACGCGCTACCCACGCAATACTCACTGGCGTTCCGCTGATGACCGAGGACGACCGCCGACGCTACCTCGAGTCTTGGGCGCCCCGTATGCGTCCCACGTCGCAGGGCGAGCATCTGGGCTGGGCGTGGGAGCGCTACCAGCGGATATGGGGAGCCGAGACGGACCCGGCCGTGCTGCACGTAGGCGCCGTCCACGTCCTGTCGGTGCTCGATCGTTACCAGTGGGCCTACAACGCCGCCTTCCGCTACGACCCCGAGGACGGTTTGCGGCGTCTCACGTGCCCTACCCTGCTGCTCGATGCCGAATTCGACATATTCGCCGACCAGGACGAACCGGCCGCCGCCCTCCTTCCGGACGCCAGCATCTCGATCATCCCCGGATTGCCGGGCCAGCTGCCGATCCGCGTACCCGAGGAGTACGCCGAGCGGGTGATCGCGTTCGTTACCGGGTGAGCCACCTGACCGGGAGGAGGCCGCATGGGAGATGACCGTCCCGGCGAGGCGCCCGGGGCCCGCGCCGAGGAACTGACCGAGACCCCCGACCTGGTCGCTGTTCTGACCGAGGCGGTCCGGGCCGCTGCCCTGCGCCTGCCCCGCGAGCGGCCGCTGCCCGTCGTGTACGTCGTCGATCCGTTCCCCGAAGACGCTGCTCGATGACCGCCGTTTCCCGGCTGTCGCTCACCGAGGCCGCTTCCGAGGTCCGTTCAGGTCGTCTCTCGTCCCGGGATCTGGTGGAGGCCTGCCTCCGCCGGATCGAGCAATGGGAGCCCCACATCGCAGCCCTGCCGTTCGTGATGGCCGAGGAGGCCCATGCGGAGGCGGCCGCCTGTGACGCCGAGGCCGCTGCGGGAAGTCTGCGGGGCCCTCTCCATGGCGTCCCGATCGTGGTCAAGGATCTGATCGATGTGGCCGGCGCGCCTACCGAGGCCAACTCGTGTGTCCTCGCCGGGAACGTCGCCACCCGCGACGCCACCGTCATCTCCCGACTTCGGGATGCCGGAGCGATCATCCTCGCCAAGTCCAACACCCACGAGTTCGCCTACGGTGCGCTGACCCCGCCCACCCGCAACCCTTGGAACACCGACCGGATGCCGGGAGGATCGAGCGGGGGGTCGGGCGCGGCGGTCGCTGCGGGGGAAGCGTACGGTGCGCTCGGCACGGACAGCGCCGGCTCGGTCAGGGAACCCTCGGCCCTGTGCGGTCTGACCGGCCTTAAACCAACCTACGGCAACGTCTCCTGCCGGGGCGTGATACCTCTGGCCTGGTCGCTCGACACCGTCGGTCCGATGACCCGTACCATCGGAGACAGCCGGGCCCTGATCCGGGTAATGGTCGGACCCGACGCCTCCGATCCCGCCTCGGTCGGCGCCGGACTCCGGCCGCCCAGCGGGAGACCGGTCCGCAAGGTCGCCCTGCTCCGCGAGTACATGGCGCCGATGCACCCGGAGGTTGGGAGCATGGTCGGTTCGATACTCGACCGGCTCTCCGACGCCGGCATCGAAGTCGTGGAGGCGGAGGTGGCAGATCCCGCCGAGGTGGTCGCCACGATCTTCGTGATCCTGGCGGCCGAGGCCTCCGCCTACCACCGGCGCCGGCTTGACGAGTACCCGGAGCGTTACGGCGACGATGTCCTGGCCTACCTGGACCTCGGCATGCGCTTGCAGGCGGTGGACTACGTCGACGCCCAGCGCATCCGGGCCGCTTACCGGGACCGGCTCGAACGGATCCTGGGCGACGCCGACCTGGTCGTAGCACCTTCCCACCATGTGACCGCGCCGCTGCCGGAGGTGGAGGAACTGGTGTTCGAGGATGGGACGGTCCTGCCCCGCGACCTGACCCTGATCCGTCCGCTCTCCCTCTGCTCGCTGACTGGTCACCCGGCGGCCTCGGTGCCGGTCGGGTGGTCGCTTGACGGTCTCCCCATCGGGATGCAGATCATCGGCCGCCCGCACACGGACCTGGAAGTGCTGGACGGATGCCGGATGGTCCAGGAACTGGCCGGCTGGACCCCCCGCCATCCTCACCCGCCACTCCCTGGCGCCCCGAGCGCCTGACCATGGACGTCGTGCGGGGGAGCCGCATCCCGTGGATCAGGGGCCTCGATACCGTGGCCGGCATGCCCGACGGCTACGCAGGCAACCTCGGTCCGGAAGCTGCGCTGGCCCACACCTACTCGCTGTGGGAACAGAAGACGCTGCTCGACGATACCGCCACTACCCGGCGTATCGACCTGGTGCGTCTGCTCCCCGGTTTCACCGATCCCGGTCCCGCCTACCACGACTCGGTGGAGGAGTGCTTTGTCCTGGAGGGGGGCTGCATCATCGATGGGGAGGGCGAGGTCGGAGCCGGCGACTACTTCTGGCGTCCCCCCGGATGGGTGCACGCCGCCTCCACCGACACCGGGTTTCTCGGGCTGCTGATGCAGGAAGGAGTCAGCGCCGGCGACGCCAGCGGTCCAGCCACCCGGAGGGAACGCTCCTCGGCCGCCCTGGGCCGCAACGTGCTGTCCGAGGACCTCGAAGTCGCGATCGGCCCCCGAGGATGGATCCGGCGCCTTTCCTCATCACTCATGCCCTGGGTTCCAGCCACGCTCCTCGCACCGGTGGAGGACTGGATGACCGGCATGGACCGGCGGTCTCTCTCGGTGAAGATGCTGAGCAAGAACTGGACCACCGGCGCGTGCTCCCTGCTGGCCCGCTTCGAACCCGGTTACGTCGATCCGGAACCCCATCGACCCGGCCGACGGCTGATCGCCTACGTCGTGGCGGGGCAACTGACGTGCAACCGCACGACCCTCCACCGCGGAGACGTGGTCGATCTCCCAGCTGACTCGTTCGCCACGACCCTGTCCTCCGCCGCAGGCGCCGACGTGTTCCTCAAGCTCGGGGACTGCTGAGAGAAAGCAGCACCGATCAGCCGGACCACGAGCGATGCGGTCCATCCCCGGGAACCGGTCGGCCGTCATCCTCGGGCGTGCCTACCTTCCGCCGAGAGCCGTGCCGCCGGCCGGCGGCACGGCCAAGCCGTGGCATTGCCCGCTTTCCCGGACCAGGGTGCCTCGAGTCGATCATCCGCAACCAACCCATCCCCACCTCGACCCTTCGTGCAGGCAAAACCCATGCCCTCGGGAGACCATGATGACACAGGAGGTCAGTACGATTAGGATGAGCACGATGGCAATAGATACCGATAGTTACATCGATGCCAAGGCCGCGGAGGTGCACGCAAAGGCGCGTGCCGACCTGGCGGCTGCCCTGATCAAGGTCGTGGAGTCTCAGCGGGAGTCCGACCGTGCCGCGTTCCGGTTGGGCATGTGGATGACTTCGGTGGTCATCGCGGCAGCCGCCGCCGTTGTGGGCGTCATCCTCGCGGTGCTCGGATGATGCCGGGGACCTACTGGTAAGCCCTTTGTAAGGCGGATCGTACGGCAAGTATCCCGCTCCGGGCGTGGCTGTCACAGCGTCCGGCTGCGCGTGCTCGAGCGAGTTCTCGATCGGCCCGCTCCCCGAGGAGCGACCCCCGGTATTTCACCTCAGCCTCAAAAGAGTGGGGCAAAAGGCTTGGTCCCCGGCTCCCGGCGGGGCCTGCGACCCGGCAGCGGCATCGACCACCGGCTGGACAACCTGCCTGCAACCTATGGACGCTACGGGACCCAACCACTATTCTCGACAGATCGCTACGAATTCCCGGCTGTCGCGGCCGGGACGATGGGAGGCATGATGACGGTACACCGGATCCGAAAACTGATGGGGGTATTGCTGGTGTTCGCCCTGGTCGCTGCCGCCTGCGGTGGAGACGAGGAGGCAGACCAGCCGGCCACCACCGTAGCCGCTCCCACCACAACCGAGGCGATGGCCGAGGAGCCTGCGGAGGAGATGGCTGAAGAGCCCGACGAGATGATGGTGGACGAAGAGGACCGCCGGCTGATCGTGGCAGTGGCGGCCCTCCCCGTGACCCTTGACCCGGAGTTCGCGCCCGGCCAGGAGTCGGTGGAGATCATCACCACCGTCCTCGACTCTCTCTACTGGTTCGAGTCGGAGGAAGGTCCTGGCGGTGTGCGCGGCGCCACCGAGTTGCGCAAGGGCGATGCCGGAATGCTTCCCGCCCTCGTCGAGCGGACCGAGGTCTCGGACGACAACCTGACCTACACCCTGCATCTGCGCCAAGGCGTGATGAGCGCAGCCGGAAACGAGTTCACATCCGAGGACCTGCGCTGGATGATCGCCCGCAACTTCGGTGTCGGCGTTGTAGGTGCCTTCGTGGTGGGCGTCGCCAAGATCCCGTCGATGGACAATGTCAAGGTGATCGACGACTACACGATGGAGATCACCATTACTTCTCCCAACCCGCTCATAAAAAGGGCGTTGCAGCTCCAGACCATCAGCCCGGCGGACTCCACGGTGGCCAAGTCACACGCCACCGACGAGGACCCGTGGGCCACGGAGTGGATGCAGCTAAACCAGATGGGATTCGGTCCCTACTACGTCGATGAGTTCACCCCGGGTTCCCAACTGGTGCTCAGGGCCAACCCGAACTACTGGAGGGGTGAGGCGTTCTTCTCCGAGATCATCTACCGGGAGATCCCCGACTCGTCGCAGCGGCTCGCGCTGCTCAAGCAGGGCCAGATCGACATAGCCGAGAACCTGTCGAGCCGCGAGCTTGCATCGCTCACGCCCGAGGAGGGCAAGACCGTCTCGGCGGTGCGCAACCAGGTGATCTTCGCCGCCATGAACACCCGTCCCGGCTCCGGGCCGACCGAGGACCCGGCGGTCAGGCGGGCAATGCAGTACGCGGTGAACCAGTCGCAGATCATCGACAATGTGTACGGTGGAGACGCCGCGGCGCTGGCAATGGTCGCTCCCGATTCCTATCCCGACTACAACGGTGACGTCTGGCCCTACCCGGCCAACGGCGACACCGAGACGGCCAAGCAGTTGCTCGCCGAGGCGGGTTATCCCGACGGGTTCGACATCCAGCTCCTGATCAACGCCGACGTGGCTGACCACGACGACGTGGCGGTGCTGCTGAAGGATTCGCTGGCACAGATCGGCGTGAACGTGATCATCGACCCGAAGCCGGCCGCCGCCTACATCGAGGTTGGCAACTCGGGTGAGGTCGGTATCGTGCTTCACCAGGGTTACGCCATCGTCTCGGACATCCCGTACCACTACCTGCTCTACGTGTCGGGTCCGACCGGCTTCCTCAGCTTCGGCGGGTTCACCAACGCGCGCTTCGACGAATCCATCGCCGAGGCACTGTCGGTGCTCCCGGGTGCGGAACGGACCGCTCTGGTCACCGAGATGCAGCAGATCATGGCTGACGAAGTTCCCCATCTGTCGGTGGTGGGAGCACCCACCAGGTACGGGTTCGCGCCCGATATCGAGGGATACACCTGGTATCCGAACAACCAGATCTGGTTCTACGACCTGAGTCGCTCGTAGGAGACCGGGCCGGGCCCTTCGGTATGTCCGCGAGGGCCCGGCCCACCGGATCCCACTGCACCATGGAGGGCGCCGAAGGATGAAGACAGCTGCTGGCACGTTGCCCACCGGTCTCCGGCAGGTCCGGGGACCGGTGGGTCGGCGGCGTACGGCCGGGCGCCCTCCTAGCTGGGCGCTGAGGAGTCCCCGGCCGGACCGACGGTCGATGACTAACTCTCATATCAACCAGCGGCCGGCTAGCCCCGCGCACCCTCTTGCGGCACTCTGACTCGACGAACGAGGTGAGTACCGCGCCGCCCGAGCAAGCTTCAGGAAGGGTCCGGAAGCGGCTTGGCCTGGGCCGTCTGGGCCGCTTGGTCGCCCGCCGCGCCCGGTTCGTGATCATCCAGTTGGCCGGGGCGGCCACCGCGGCGTTCTTCCTCATCCGGCTGGTTCCGGGCGACCCTGCCCGGGTCATAGCCGGACCGGCGGCCAGCGAGCAGGTACTGGCCGCGATCCGGCGCCACCTGGGGCTGGACCAGTCGTTGCCGGTCCAGTACTGGAGGTACCTCACCAACCTGGTGAGAGGTGACCTGGGCAACTCGATAACGACCGGGCAGCCGGTGTTCGACGACCTGGTCCAGCGGGTGCCCGCCACCCTCGAGCTCATCTCGCTGGCCATGCTGGTGTCCCTGCTGCTGGGAATCCCGCTGGGGTTCGCGATGGCCCGCCGGCGCCTGCGCGGCAAGGGCAAGGTGATCTTCGGCTACGCCATGTTCTCGGGGTCGATACCCGACTTCTGGCTGGCCCTCATAGTGGCCTTCATCTTCGCCTACACCTGGGGGATCCTCCCGCCTCCGATCGGCCGCCTCGGTTTCGAAACTCCCCCCGAGCGGGTAACCGGATTCCTGACCATCGACTCTGTGCTTGCCGGTGATCTCGCCACTCTGTGGCTGGCGCTCCAGCACTTGGCTCTCCCTGTTCTCACCCTCACGCTCGTGTACTCGGGGCTGATAGTGAAGGTGGCCAACGCCGCCTCCGAGCAGGCCATGCGGGCCGGGTTCAACGACCTGTACGCGAGCGTCGGCATACGCCAGGCGCTGACCAACCGCCGTCTGGTCCGACTGGCGCTACCCCCGGTGGCGACGGTGGCCGGTATCACCTACGGGTTCCTCCTGGGGGGTTCGGTGCTGGTGGAGCAGATCTACTCATGGGGAGGGATCGGTCAGTACGCGGTGTCGGCGCTGCGGAGTGCCGACTTCGCCGCGCTGCAGGGGTTCATAGTCCTCGCCGCCGTTTTCAACATCGTCAACTACCTGCTGGTAGACGTGGTCCTCTGGATGGTGGATCCCCGTCTCGGCCGTAAGGGATCGGCATGATCCGGAGTTCGGTCAAGCAGTACGGGGCGAAGACGGTGTGGGGTGCCGCCATCGTGGTCCTGATGATCCTGCTGGCTGTGTTTGCGCCGCTGATCTCACCCTACGGGTCGGAGGAGTTGACCGGCGAGCTGCTGGCCGGGCCGGGTGGGGAGTTCCCGTTCGGGACGGACCGCCGGGGCATGGACGTGCTGAGCAGGACCCTCCACGCCCCCCGTGTAGACCTGACGGTCGGGTTGGCCGCCACCCTTCTCGCCTTCTTCATCGGCATTCCCCTGGGAACGGTCGCGGGGATGTTCGAGGACCGGGGCCGGCTCGGCGGGTTCTCCGCCCAGGTGATCATGCGGGGCATGGACATCATGCAGGCGTTCCCGGTGTTCGTGTTCGCCCTGGCCCTGGTGGCGGTGCTCGGCGCCGGACCCGTCAATCTGATCCTCGGCCTCGCTTTCGTCAACACCCCCGTTTTCGTGCGCCAGATCCGCACCGGGATCCTGGTGCTCCGCGACGAGCCGTTCGTGGAGGCGGCCACCATCGCCGGCTGGAGCAGGCTCCGGATCGCGTTCCGCCACGTCCTGCCCAACGCTCTAGGGCCGGCCGCCTCACTCGTCTCCGTGATGATCGGGTTCTCGATCCTGCTGACCGCCGGTCTCAGCTTCGTGGGCGCCGGCGTGCGACTCCCGACCGCGGAGTGGGGCGTGATGATCTCCGAAGGATCCAACCAGCTGGGGACGGGGGAGTGGTGGCCGTCCGTGTTCCCCGGGCTGTCTCTGGCGTTCACCATCTTCGGTTTCTCGCTGCTGGGGGAGGGCCTACGGGAAGCCCCGTCCCGCGGAGGTTCCGGGACCTTGTCGAGGTCGCACCGGTGGGCGGAGCGGATGTTCGGATGAGTGGGATCCATGCCGACCGCTTCACTGTCGCCGTAGCCGGCAAGCGTCTCCTCGACCGAGTCGGGTTCGACCTGGAACCCGGGCTGACACACGCCTTCATCGGGGAGCGGGAGGCCGGCAAGACCGTGCTGCTCCGCGCTCTTGTGGGTATGTGGCCGCGGTCGGCCGAGGTCAGCGGCCGGCTGGTGGTCGACGGCCTGGAGCCTGCCACCGTCGACGCGGCCGAGCGGTTGGTCATGAGGCGTAGACGGCTGCTCTTCGTACCCGCCTCCGGCCGGGAAGCCCTCAACCCCGTCATCAGGGTGGGACGCCACTTCGAGGATGTCGGTTCCGTGCTGGCCGACCAGGCCAAGCGCAGGTCGCAACGGAAGGCCGCCATCCGTGATCGTGCCCGGGCCGCCCTTCTGGACCTGGGCATCGCCGATCCCGACCGGGTCCTGGCATCGTTGCCCGACGAGTTGAGCGGCGGCATGCGCAAGCGGGTGCTGCTCAGCTTCGCCCTGCTCCTCAAGCCCAGCGTCTTGGCCGCGGACGACCCGACCGGGGGGCTCGACGTCACCATCCAGCGCCAGTTGATGGACCTCCTCGCCTCCCTGCGCCGGCAGGAGGGCTTCACCCTGGTGATAGCCACCCAGGACCTGGGGGTGGTGGCTCACTACGCAGACACGATCACGGTCCTGGACAGGGGGCGGGTGGTCGAGCACACCACCCCGATGAGCTTCTTCTCCGGACCGCAGAGCGAGACCGGGGCCGCCATGCTGGCCCGAGCGAGGGTGTGATGAGCCGGGTCGTGACCGTGGAGCAGTTGAGGAAGGTCTTCCGCCTCGAGGGCGGGGACCGGCTGGTAGCCGTCGCCGAGGCATCCTTCCGGATCGACCGGGGAGAGGTGCTGGGCCTGATCGGCGAGAGCGGCTCCGGGAAGAGCACCGTCGGCCGGTGCCTGGCCGGACTCCTCAAGGCCGATGGAGGTACCATCACCTGGGGCACGGACCATCCCGAGGTCGGGATGGTTTTCCAGGAGCCCCGAGACTCGGTCAACGGGCGCTTCCAGGTGTGGGAGGCGATCGCCGATCCGCTCCTCGCCCACGGCATGCGACGGGGTCGGGAATTGGCCACCCGGGTGGAGGAGGCGGCCTCCAGCGTGGGACTGGACCGTAGCCACCTGCTGCTGAACTGTGACGGCCTTCCCGAGGAACTGCTGCAGCGGGCCTCGATCGCGCGTGCCCTCATCCGCAAGCCAGACCTGCTGGTTCTCGACGAGCCCACCACGGCGCTGGATCCCGATGCCCGGGCCGGCGTGCTGGAATTGATCAGGGAACTCCGGGGCAACTCCTCAACGGCCATCCTGCTCATCAGCCATGACCTGCTGGCCATCCGGTCGGTCACCGAACGGGTCGCCATCATGTACCTCGGCAAGATCGTCGAGCGGGGCCCCACCGATCGGCTGTTCGTCGACCCGCTCCACCCCTACACCCGGGCCCTGATGGAGTCGGCGCTAGAACTGGACCCGTCTGTGCCGATGGCCCCGGTGGAGCTTGCCGGGGAGATTCCCAGCCCTATGGAACGTCCCCCCGGATGCCCGCTGGAACCTCGCTGTCCGTGGTCGATCGAAGCGTGTTCCGACGCGGAACCGCCCGAGGAGGACTACGGGGACCAGCACTTGGTGTCGTGCATCCGCTCGGGGGAGTTCGCCGCGGATACGCAGCTTCTGGCTCGAGCCACCCGCCCGAGGGAGTAACCTGAAGCATCGCGTATAAGCTAGGCAAACAACGGACCAGTGCCGAGGGGGCCACGCCAGATGACCGCTGTTCCCGTCACCTGCATTGACGGCGGCAAGGCCGAGACATATCTGAACCTCGCCGATCCGGACACAAGGCATCGGAAGCAGCCGGCCATGTACCCGTGGACGGGATCGCCGCGCACTACCACAGCGATGAGCACTCCTATCGGCAATCCGGCGGCGCCGCAAGGTCCGCACCGCCGAAGATTGACAACTCCGGTTGGAAAAGGACAGGACTAAGCCTGCTACACAAGGAGAGAGACGATGGCTATCTGGAGGAAGCTTCGCGGCGAATTCGTTGACATAGTCGAATGGACCGATGATTCTCAAGATACGCTTGTCTACCGCTTCCAACGGTACGCGAACGAGATCAAGTACGGCGCACAGTTGGTCGTCCGCGAAGGCCAAGACGCAGTTTTCGTGAACCAAGGCAAGTTGGCCGATGTCTTCGAGCCCGGTAGATACATCTTGGAGACCGATAACCTGCCTATCCTTTCGACTCTCCAAGGCTGGAAGCATGGCTTCTCCAGCCCATTCAAGGCGGAGGTCTACTTCGTAAGCACCAGGCGATTCACGGACCTCAAATGGGGTACCAAGAACCCTTTGATGCTCCGCGACCAAGACTTCGGGCTCGTGCGCCTGCGCGCGTTCGGCACCTACGCTATCCGCGTTCACGACGCCGCCATCCTGCTGCGGGAACTCGTGGGAACCGATGGTCGTTACACGACCGACGAGATCACCGACCAGTTACGCAACGTCATCGTTTCGCGGTTCGCCGACTTGCTGGGCGAAAGCAACATACCCGCCCTGGACCTGGTATCGAACTACGACGAACTCGGTTCATACATGACGGGCAAGGTCAAGCCTGAGTTCAACGCCTACGGGCTTGATCTCACCAAACTCCTCGTCGAGAACATCTCGCTGCCTGAAGACGTCGAGGCCGCCCTCGACAAACGCACCAGCATGGCAGCCGTCGGCAACCTGAACGCCTTCTCCCAATTCCAAGCGGCAACTGCAATGGAGGATGCTGCCAACAACCCCGGCACCGCAGGCGGTGCGGTCGGCTTGGGCATGGGCATGATCATGGGTGGCCAGATGGGCCAAGCCGCTACGCAATCGCCCGAAGCGCCCGCCCCACCGCCCGTGCCCCCGCCCCTGCAATTCTTCGTGGCCGCCGACGGACAGCAGACAGGGCCGTTCGGCATGGATACGCTGGCCGTAGATGTCCAGCAAGGTCGCATCAGTCGTGACACCCTTGTGTGGCAAGCGGGTATGGCACAGTGGACAAGGGCAGGGGATGTCGATGCGTTTGCCACGCTGTTCGGCGCCACGCCGCCCCCGCTGCCTCCGCAGGTCCCGTCCTAACCCCATAGTCCCAATAGGAGCGACATGCCCGAGACGCAAGCAGAACCTGATAGGCATGGATTCTCCTGCGGGCAGTGCGGCGCCCTGCTCGAGTTCCAACCGGGCGCAGCATCGCTCGTCTGTCAGCACTGCGGAGGCGAGACCCCAATCCCCGATTCCGATGAAGAGATCGAGGAACTGGACTTCCATGAGTGGCTGGCATCGTTGGAAAGCGAGGAGGAAACCGAAGAGGTTCTCACCGTCTCCTGTCCGAGTTGCGGTGCGGAACTCGAGCGAGACCCGAAACTGTCCTCTGAGGCGTGCCCTTTTTGCGCGACGACCATCGTCGCGGCAGGCGGCTCCCACAAGCGCATCAAGCCGCGGTCCCTCTTACCATTCAGAGTGGAGCGATCGAAGGCGCTCGAGTTGTTCCGCGGATGGGTATCGAAGCTCTGGTTCGCTCCCAACGATTTCAAAAGCCGCGCCCGCCTGGACACGATGCTCTCCGGCATATACGTTCCGCATTGGACTTATGACGCTGCGGTGACCACGGAGTACAGTGGCCAGCGCGGAACCCACTACTACGTCCCGGTCACGAGCTCCACGGGCAAGGGCACAACCACGGTCATGGAGCGACGCACGTCGTGGAGCTCGGTTCGTGGCACTGTGAACAACACGTTCGACGATCTCCTGGTGCGGGCGAGCGACTCCCTACCGGCCAAGTACATGGATAGGTTGGAACCGTGGGGGCTATCCGATCTCGTCCCGTTCCAGAGCCAGTACATGAGCGGTTTCCGCGCCGAGAGCTACCAGATCGGCCTCGAAGAGGGCTTCAACGAAGCCCGCAAACAGATGGACAGACCGATCCGCGACAGCATCCGTAGCGACATCGGTGGCGATGAGCAGAGGATCCAATCGATGCGATCAAAGTTCAACAACATCACCTTCAAACATATCCTGCTGCCCGTGTGGATCAGTGCATACCGCTACAGGAACAAGTCGTTCCGCTTCCTGGTCAACGCTCGCACGGGAGAAGTGCAGGGCGAACGCCCCTGGAGCTGGATGAAGATTTCTTTGACCGCAGCCGGAGTCACAGCAGTGTTGGCATTGACTGTCACAGTTTTCCTGCTGAGCCAGTAGATTCTCGCAGGCCGGTACAACCCTCAAGCCGCCTAGGTGGGTTCCCAACCAGCGAACCCCGCTAGATTGTTCTCGGCACGGCTCCTAACGGGAGTCCACCACTTCTAGCGGACTACGTCGTCGCCCGACACGTATCGTCCGGGAGACGACAAGTACGAGCAGCAGAAAGGCGGGTGCTCACATGGACAGGCTCGGAATCGGCCTCTGGGGAGGCATGCCGATCAACGATCTCATCGATGTCGTGAAGCTGGCCGACCGGCGAGGCTACGAGTCGGCCTACCTAATCGAGAGCTTCTCGGACCCCTTCTGCTTCCTGGCCGCCTGTGCACGGGAAACCGAGAACATCCTCCTCGGTACCGGAGTGGCGACCGTGTTCACCCGCAACCCGACCACTATCGCCATCGCCGCCGCCACCGTCGATTCCATCTCCGAGGGCCGCTTCCGGCTCGGGCTCGGAGTCGGTCATCGGGAGATACACCTGATGCGCGACGATGTGGAGAAGCACAGGCCTTCCCCGTTCGAGCGTCCCCTGCTGAGGCTGCGCGAGACCACCGAGTTGACCCGCGCCATCATCAAGGGCGCCTACCGGGGCGAAGTGGTCCGGTACGACGGCGAGATCTTCCACGTCCGCGACTACGAGCCGTGGCTCGGGCCGTACCGGGACAACATCGAGATCTTCTACGGCGCGCTGGCCGAGTCCACCTTCGAGTTAGCCGGTGAGATCGCAGACGGCGTGGCGCCCATCTTCGTTCCCCTCGACTTCGTTCCCGTCATGAAGGAAGCTGTGGCTCGCGGGGCGGCCCGTGTCGGACGTGACCCTGCGGAGGTGGAGTTGGCGTGCTACCTGCCGACCTCTGTGAGCGAGGATGTGGATGCCGCCAAGCTGGCCGCCAAGTACGACGTGGCAATCCACATGTCCTCCTACCACTACTACCGCACCTACTTCAACCGGCGGGGCAAGGGCCACATCGCCGGCCAGGTGGCTGCCCGGGTCGACGCGGGGGACATGGAGGCGGCGGTCGAGTTGATCGACGACGAGATGGCCGACGCGGTCACCGTCTACGGAACTCCGGAGATGTGCCGCGAGAAGATCGACGTCTACCGGGCGGCCGGGATCACCCTGCCGATCATCTTCCCGCTCTACCCCGGCTTCCGTAGCTACCTGCCTAATCCGAAAGCACGGGACGGCATCATGCAGATCATCGACTCGCTGGGCAGTTGACAGACAGAAACCGAAGTCGCAGCGGTGGCGCGGCCTAACTCGCATGAGAGCCCTTATCAGGGAGGTTGATGCTGCCGCGGGTGTGTCCGGGAACATGAAGAAACAGGGCTAGCCGGTATGAAGCGGACGCCCTTCGACCGAAGACTGATCATGACGCGGGCAGCCCGTGGGCTGGCGGAAGCGGTGCCCGCCATCGCGGGCCGGACCCAGGAGAAGGTGGCGGTGGGGGAGGGACCCGGAGGAAAGGTCGCAGGGACCCGGAGGGAAGGTCGCAGGGACCCGGAGGGAAGGTCGCAGGGGCGTTTTGGCGACCTCATGGTGCGGGACGATGACGGGTCGCCAAGTCGGGAACGTCGAGCAAAGGCCATGTTACGGCATTGCCCTTGCGGTCAGTTGAATCGACGAAGGGTTCAGGACCTTACTGGGTCAGCGGTACCGGGTTCCTATTGGCTCAGGAATCTCCGCTAGGGGAACTCGACCACCCGGCGCCTCGCAAACTTCCATGTGCCGTTCACTCTGTGGATCTCGTCGTTGTAGGCGCACATGAGCGCCGGGTTGGCGCCCGGACCGGCGGGAGTGAACATGATGTGGTAGGCGAACAGGGTAGCCCGGTCGCCTTCACCGTCGATGATCATGTTGGTGGTCCAGTGCTGGGCGCCTCGCCACTCGGCGTACTCGGGTTCGGTCCAGAAGGCGGTGGCGAAGGCCCGCAGCTCGTCGTGCCCGCGGAAGGTGGGGACCACCAATCCCTCGAACACGCCGTCGGGGAGGAAGGTGTCCACCCATCCTTCGATGTCGCCCGAGTCGATCGCCCGGTTGTATCTGGCCACCAGTTCCTGGATCTCGATCTTGTCGGCCACGCTGAGGGGCATGGCATCCTCCTTCCTGCTTACCGGCGTATCGGTGCGGCCTTCCGGTCAGGACGGGTTGCCGCCCAGGGAACCGACGAAGGCCCCGATGTCCTGGCAATTCTCCAACTCGGCACACCGGTCGAGTATCTCGTCGAAGCGCGCCCGGGGCATCGAATCGGCCAGGCAGTAGTCGTAGAGGCCGTCGTACTTGGCCATCAACTCGGCTTCGGACAGCGGACGCTCAGGTTCCCCTCTCGGCTGGTGGATCGTCCGGGTAGACGACGTCCCGTCCCGTTTCTCGACGGTCACTCGAGCGGGGAGGCCCTCCGGGAAGAGAGCATCCAGATCGCTCGCCGGTTGGCACTCCACCCGGTCCATCAGCCGTTTCGTTTCGGGATCGTGCAGCGCTGCCGGTTCCAGCGCGTCCAGCCAGGCCCGCCGGTCCTTGACCACCTTCGCGGCGAAGAAGAACGAACTGAGCCGGGCCACCTCCGGTGCGGCCGGGTCGCGACGGTCGTCCGTCCCGGTGACGAGATGCATGGACCGGGGCTTCTCTATCAGCACCTTCTCCACATCGTCAGGCGCCAGGTCCTCCTCCACGACGATGCGCATCAGGGCCTCGATCTCCGAGTGGACGTATCTGGTGGTCGGGTACGGTTTCAGACCCACCCTGGTCACCTCGAAAGGGTTGCCCAGGGCCGAGAGGGGAGCCATGTCCGGGACCAGGCTGCGAGCGTTCAGGAAGCCGGTCGGGGCCTCGATGACGCGGGGCGATCCCCGCAGTCCCTCCCGCGCCAGCAAGGCGGAAACGACCCCGGTACCGGGCTGCCAACCGCTCAGCATGGGCCGGCACCAGTATCCGGGTGAGGTCAACTCCAGCGAGATCGTCCCCCCTACCGCCAGGTAGGCGCCGATACCCAGCGCGTCCGTGTGCCCGTCCCGGTCGAGCCCGAGGATCTTGGCCCCCGCCAGCGCCGCGCCGGGAGCGTTGGCGTCTGTCGTGTCGATGACCCCCTGCCCGACGTTGAGCGCCATACCCAGCTTGGTTATCCCCTCTACGCCGACCGCCACAGCCAGCGCGAACTCCGGGAAGGCGACCTGCCGGGTCTCGGCGAGGGCGAACACCGCCGGGAAGACGCCGGGGCAGATGTGGGTCGGGGCGCTCCATCGGTGCACGTCCATCAGGTTGAGGGTGTGGGCAAACGCCCCGTTGACGATCGCCGCGTGCTGGGGAGTGGTCGTCACGTCCCGCCCGAGAATGGTGCACGGCCCCGGATAGAGTGCAGCCAGCCTTACGAGAGGCTCCAGTCCTGGACCCGACGATTCGCCCACGCCTCGTCCGGTCGACGCGGCCAGCGATATCACCACGTAGTCCCGGCACAGACGCACCACCCCCTCACGGACCTCGTCGTCCAGGTCTCCGTAGGAGAGGTCGTAGGCCCAGTGGCCCAGGCGAGTGGTCAGAGGTTCCGGAAGCAGGCTCCACGGTAGGTCGGCGACGGTGGGACGCATAGTGCACCTCCCTTTCGACATGTGCGCGCCCGCGGATCGGTGCCGATCGCGGACGGTGTTCAGGCTAGCCGCAACGCATCCTGAGATCAGGGCGAGCAACGTCTGGTGTCCGCTCGCGCGCCGGCCTTCGGGACTTGGTTCCGAGCTTACGGCTATCCGAACCATCCCGCCGCCGGGTTGTTTGGTCAGCATCGAGAGCGTCATGTCCATCCTCTACGCCATCATCGACCGGCGCGGATCGACGGGAGGGGAGGTTGGGAACGCGGCGGAACGGCCCATGCGAGCAGTAGAATGTCGACCGCGACCCTGTGGTGGATCGAAGCGGGCTTCCGCATCCGGTGAATCAAGGACATGGACACGGCGGTCTCGTGGGTCAAGCGGAGCCCGAACCCGATGCGGGGACCGAACGAGGTCAATGTCGCCGGGCCTCGAGCCGGGATCCGGGGAAGCTCCAACGACGGACCTAGCCGAGAGGGGACCGCATGCGCGGTCGGCATACGGGAGTCGTTGTCCCAGAGAGTACAAACAGCCGGATGAGTAAGGATAAGCAATGTTGAGTTTAGAAGATCGTCTTGACGAGCAAAGTAAGGCCGTTCTGGAGATGATCCCGGAAGGTCTCTTGGATCTGTCGGACATCACTACCGCTCGGGCAGCGGTCGACGGTCTCATGGCCGCAATGCTCGCCGACGCTCCCGACGTCCCCGGCGTGGAGGTGGAAGACCACTGGGTGCCGGGAGCGCCGGGGGATCCCGACGTGATGGTCCGGGTCTACACGCCGTCCGGTGTCGATGGACCGGTACCTGGTCTGTACTGGATCCACGGCGGGGGGATGGTGCTGGGGAATGTCCCCATGGACGACCTGAACTGCAAGGGCGTAGCCGTACAGATGGGCTGCGTGGTGGCCTCGGTCGAGTACCGACTCGCGCCCGAGCATCCGCATCCCGCTCCGATAGAGGACTGCTACGCGGGGCTGAAGTGGTTCGCGGAGAGCTCCGACGCTCTGGGAGTCGACCTCGGCAGGATCGCGATCGGCGGCGCCTCGGCCGGGGGAGGGTTGGCCGCCGCTCTGGCCCTCCTGGCGAGAGACCGGGGTGAGGTCGGGGTCTGTTTCCAGCAACTCATCTACCCGATGCTGGACGACCGGAACATCACCCCCTCGAGCCATTACGTACAGCACCCAAAGACGTGGAACCGCAAGGCCAACATCGCCGGGTGGACCGCTCTGCTGGGCAAACCGGCGGGTTCCGACGATGTCTCGCCTTACGCGTCACCGGCCAGAGCCGAGGACCTGTCGGGCCTTCCGCCGGCTTTCATCATCGTGGGCGAACTGGACCTATTCGTCGACGAGGACATCGAATACGCGCAGCGCCTCATCCAGGCGGGGGTCCCCACCGAGTTGCATGTGTTCCCCGGGGCCTTCCACGGCAGCGACCTAATGGTGCCCATGTCCGAGAACAGCCAACGATGGGCGGCGATCAGGGCGGCAGCCCTGCGCCAGGCCCTGCACAGGAACGGCTGACCGCCGGGACGGACGGGTCAGGACCAGCCCCGATATCTCACGGGGGGTTTGTACTCGGCAAGCAGGGTGTGGGATACGAGCTTCTGACCAGGGACTACGGCCATCTCCACAATCCCGTCTCGGCCCGGTGGGATCTCCACCTATCGGGTGAAGCCCGGCCCAGTCTTCCCGCGGCCGAGCGTGAGCGATCAACCGCGGTCATCGGCAGTCGCGCTGCTCGGAGTGGCGGCCGGCCTCCCTACGGCCACCGGCGACCGACCACCGATGCCGGCTCGGCGAATGGTCGCCCCGGCAGGTGATGCTCCTCAGCCCGGCGGTATCACCGGAAGGACTATGTGGGAGGGCCGGATGGTGTCGTGGTGGACACTTTGGCGGGCTACCCGGATCTGGTCGTCGTCCGCTGCCGGATTGCCCGTGTTGAGGTTGCGGGCGAAGCGGGGAAAGTTGCTGCTCGAAACCTCCACTCTGACGCGGTGGCCCTTCCTGAACACGTTGCTGGTCACCCACAGATCGATGGTGAACTCGTAGACCTCGTCCGCTTCCAGCAACATCTGGCGCTCCGGACTCTGCCGGTACCGGCCCCGGATGATCCCATCGCACAGGTTCCTGGCAAAGCCATCCGGGTGGACGTCGACCAGCTTGGCGGTGAAGTCCGTGTCCCTGCCGTCGGTGCCGGCGAACAACTTGACCACCACCGGTCCGGTCACCTCGAGATCAGCTTCGAGTGGCGCCGACGTGTAGACCAGGACATCGTCTCGGTACTCGACCGCTCGCTGATCGAAGGAACCCCAATCCACGATCTCGGGGGTGCAGCAGGTGGCCCCGCCCAGAGTCGGGGTCGGGAAGGCGGGGTTGTACACGTACTCGTCGGCAGGCTCGTCCTCGGGCGGCTCGGCCGAAAGGGTCCCGTCGCCGAGGAGCGAGTTGGCCGAACCCCCGCTGTGGAAATACCAGGGGGTGAACTCGGTCCGCGCCAGCGGCCACTCGTGCTCGTCACGCCACTCGTTGGCGCCCATCGTGTAGATGCGCAACGGCGGGTCCTTGTCGACCCCGTTGTCCACCCCCTTCAACCAGTGGTCGTACCAGCGCAGTTGGATCTCGTCGACATCCACCACCGACGCCTTGCCGAAGTCGATTTCGCCCGCATGCGTCTCGGTATTTGTGTGGTGATGCCACGGCCCGATAACGACCCGCTGGTGGCTACGGGCCAACTCCGAACCGCCCCTCTGCTGCATCCCGACGAAGTTGTTCATCGTCCCGCCGGCGAAGATGTCGTACCAGCCGCCGATCTGCAGCGCCGGGATCTTCACCTTCTCGTACTGTTCCTTGATGGCCATCGACTTCCAGTACTCGTCGTAGTCGGGATGGTCCAACCAGTCCTGGAAGAAGTCGAGGTCCTTCCCGCCGAATGCCGGGATCGCCCGCAGGGGCAGTACCGAGAAGATGCGCTTCCAGTTGAACCGGTCGATGAGTTGCCACGTGCGTCCCCCCATCCGGAAACTCCATGTGGCGGCGAAGTGCAGGGTGAACGCGCCACCCTGGTAGTGCAGCGAACCGTGCAGATCGTCGCCGATCACCCGCGGGACTATCGCCTTCAGATACGGGCTGCCCATCACGGCCGCCATCCACTGCACGCCGCCCGGGTACGAGGCACCGTGCATGCCGACGTTGCCGTCGCACCAGTCCTGCGAGCCGAGCCACTCGATCGTGTCGTGTCCGTCCTCGTACTCCTGGATCCACGGGTTGAACCGGCCGTCCGAGTCGTTGCGACCCCGGCAGTCCTGGGCGGCGAACACGTAGCCGTTCTGGGCGAAGAAGACGGCCGAGTCGATCAGGGGGTCCGACATGTTGTCGTACGGCGTCCTTGCCAGGATCACCGGGAACGGTCCCTCCTGGGGCGTGGGGAAGTAGATATCTGTGGAAAGCTCGACACCGTCGCGCATCGGCACCCTCACATTGTTGAGAACGTCGATCTCGGCAGGGAGAAACGCTGGCTCCGCCATCAGTCACCTCTCAGAGAGTCTCGGGCAGACAATACTGCCCGTGTGAATACCGCCCGTGTGAATACCGCCCGCGTAGATACAGCCCGGGCGGTAGCCAAAAGAGAGCCATAGGCTCCTCTGCTGCTTTCGGTACTGCTGCGCGGGTCCCGCCTGGCCGGTCGGGGTCAGCTTCTCGTTCTGGCCGGAGTTCGCTTGCCGCGGCTTCTCGAGGCTGGCCGTTTGCTATTGCTCCGCGGATGCCGCGGCCGGTTCTTGCTGGTGGGATGCCTCGGTTTCCGGTGCTTGCGCTTCGGGTTCGAAGGTCGCCGGCTCTGGCCGCCGTTGGCCCTGCGAGGTTCGGGACGGCCTGTGCCGCCATCGAAGGTTCGGATGGCGGAGAGGTCCGCGTCGGTGATCGGTTGGTGCAGTCCCAGCCTTCTCTTCATGTATCGGATCTCTCTGATCTGGTCGGGCGGGACGAGCGTTACGACGATGCCGCCCTTGCCGGCGCGGGCGGTGCGCCCCGACCGGTGGCGGTAGACCTTGTGATCGTTGGGAAGGTCGTAGTGGATGATGGCACTGACGTCCTCGACGTGTATACCGCGTGCGACGACGTCGGTTGCTACCAGGGCCTGCACCCTCCCGTTGGCGAAGTCCCTCAATGCTCTGGTGCGCTGGTTCTGGTTCCGTCCGCCGTGGATCGCAGCCGCCGAGATGCCTTTTCGATCAAGTTGGCGGGCCAGCCGATCGCAGCCACGACGGGTCCGACAGAAGACGATGGTGGGTCCCGCGGCGTTGATCGTTCGGGCACTGACGGCGACCCGGTCGGTCCTGGCCACGTGCCAGAACATGTGATCAGCGGCAACCACATCGGGAGTCGCCTCGGTAACGCTGTGGCGGACCGGATCCTGCTGGTAGTCGCGGGTGAGTGACGAGACATCTCTGTCGAGGGTGGCGGAGAACAGCATCGTCTGGCGATCCCTCGACGTCTGGTCGAGCAGCCGCCGGACAGCCGGGATGAATCCCATGTCGGCCATCCTGTCAGCCTCGTCTATCACGACCTGCTCAACAGCAGAGAGGTCGACTGCGCCTTGATCGATCAGGTCCTCGAGACGCCCTGGGCACGCCACCAGTATGTCCACGCCCCGGCGGAGCGAACTGAACTGGGGACCGTAACCGACACCGCCATAGACGACAGCGACACGGGCTCTTCCCGAGAAGGAACGAATCTCGGTTGCGATCTGGTCGGAGAGCTCGCGGGTTGGAGCCAGCACCAACGCCTTCGGTTTGTGCGGGTCGGCGCGGCCAGAATTGGCGACGAGCGGAATCCCGAAGGCCAGCGTCTTGCCTGAGCCGGTGGGGGCGCGACCGCATACGTCACGTCCTGCCATCGCGTCGACCAGCGCGGCTGCCTGGATCTCGAACGGTTGGGTGATTCCGCGCCGGGCGAGGGCGTGGCCGATGAACTTGGGGACGCCCAACTGGGCGAATGTAGAGGGCATTGGTCTCCTAGGAGGTTGGATGGAAAACGGGTGCTTGGTCGGCCAGCCGTACGCTGACCAGGTAGTTTGTTATCGGACAACTGGCCGGCAGGGTGTTTCCCACCACCCTCCTAGCAGGCTGGTTCCAAAGACGGTGCGGCACAGCGGCCACCCTCCTCGGGACGGGCATCGTGTCGGCCGACAGGCGGCGACGCAGGGGTTCAGTGGCGCGTCAACAGGGCGACAAGGAACGAATAGCTTTGAGTTTGGTCCAGTAGTGACTGGAAGGACCGAAGTCCGTTTGCGAAACCCACCGACCGGCATCTAGCCGGATTGGAACCGATGTTACCACAGCGGGCGGAGCGATCCTGCCGATGCGGCCGCGTGGGCGGAGCAACGAGAGATCGAGAATGGAACGACAAGCGCCGCCGGCCGGATCGGACGGCGGCGCTCATCAAGCCTGTTCGTTCAGATACGTTTCACGTTCTGGGCTTCGTCGCCTTTGCGGCCAGGTCCGATGTCGAACTCAACCACATGACCTTTTTCGAGGGTCCTGTAGACCTCCCCGACGATGTTGGAGTAGTGGACGAACACGTCGTCACCTCCCTCGCGCGAGATGAAGCCGAAGCCCCTGTCGTTATCGAAAAACTTGACTGTTCCTTGCATTCATTCACTCTCTTGAGTTCCGGTCCTTGCGACCATAGAGGATGCAACCCTACCGCGCCAGAGCCCCACCGCCAATCGCACCCCTCGGCGTGGAAGGCCGACGGGGCGCAGCCGCCCAACGCATGCGGCTGCAAGATGGCGGTCTCAGGTCCGAAGCCGGCCTCCCAGCGAGGGAGGTGTGACGGCAACATCGAACAGCCAATTCGCCGGACGTCGCTCGCAGAGCGCTGCGTGAAGGCACATCGTGTGGTGGGTTTTCGGTCCCGCACGACGCGTCTCACCATCACGCCCTGCGCGCATCGGATCCCTGATCCACGAGGGGTGGCTCCACCGCAGGGGAACCGGATGAAGTCCCGACAGGGAGCATCCTCGCGGTATGACCCATACACCGACAGAAGCACCCGATCCGGAGTCTAGGAGGGTACTGAGCAATCCACCAGCGGCATGCCAACCGTCGGCATAGTCCCTGGTCGGCGGACGGCAGGCCCCAGCAATGGTCATTGGTCAGCACCCTCCTAGGTTCAGGGCCACATCGAGCCGCATGTTGGACCAACCGGATCGGGACTAACCGCTCTCGCTGCTGTCAGCAGTTGGCCCCGATTCGCATGCGGGGGTTTGTCCTGGGCGAACGGGGTGCGGGAGGTGAGCTTCTGGCCAGGGATCACAGCCCCTTCGATGGTCGTGTCTCGGCCCCGGAGCGACCTTCACCCGTTCGGGTAGAGCCCGGCCCGGCAACGACGATGTGGTTGATGCCGCCTGGCGCCGTGGGTGTGTCCGGAACCTGAAGTCCGGAACGTAGAGTCCGAAACATGAAGCATCCGGGCTAGCGGTCGGCAAGCGACCGTTCTGGCTGGGGAGACGACCGGGTCCCAGGGTCCCCGAGTCGGAAGTTCGTCACACAAGAGCGGGCTACACCCCCACCCCGCCGAACCCCGAGAACGCGAAAACCGCCCGAAACGTGCCTCTTTCCTTGGGATCCCACCCCCGCCGCCCCCTCCAAGGGTCACGGACGCGACCTTCTATCCCCTGTGCGGGCCGGTTGCGGACAGTATGAACCCTGCCACGGTCCGCTCGACGTCGGAAACGAACCGCCGGTGTATACGGCTATCTACCATTGTGCAACGAGCCTGTGACAGATTCAACCCTCTGGTAACGGTGGCCGGTTCGGGTTCGGCTCATCAAGCCCGGAGCGCAAGGGAAACAGAGATGCAACACCCTCCTAACGGCGCTTCAGATAGTAGGCGCCGTAGGGATCGAGAGTGCATGTCCAGCCTGGTTCCACGAACACGGTGCACAGTTCCTCACGTATCAGGGCCGGTCCTTCCACCGGTACGGACACGGGGGCTCTGCGACCGTCGAGGACCGGGGTGGTCATGAAACGGTCCCGGTGGCGGACGCTCCGCTCCCCGAGCCGCACCCAGCTGTCATGAGCACCCAGATCCCAGTCGATCTCGGGTAGCTGGCGAGGGACGGTGGCCCGCACCGCCAGGCTGACCAGCTCGCAGACGTTCTCGGGTTCCGAGTAGGTGTAGATCTCGTGGGGACGCTCGTGGAACCCGCCGATGACTTCGTCGATGGTGTCAAGGTCGATCGAGGCGGAGGCCATCGGGACCATGATCTCCCACAGCTGCTCCCGGTAGCGGAGTTCGAGGCCCCTGTGGACATGGATCTCCTCCTCCCGGTAGCGGAGGCCCACCTGGCGGTCGATCTTCGTGCGGTCCCCCGCCGTTCCCTCGCCCTGCAGCATCCCGATCAGGTCCCGTTCGAGCTGCGTGAACGCGGTGTCGATCGCCTCCACGTCGAACCCACCCGACAGCTGCATGGGATAGGACCGGCGCAGCTCGTACACCACGTCCATGACGATCGCTCCGAGCGCGCACAGGGTGGATGCCGCCTTCGGGATCAGGATCCGGTCGATGTCCAGCTCGTCGGCGATGGCGCAGCAGTGGACCGGCCCCGACCCTCCTCCCACCACCAGCACGTAGTCGCGGGGATCCCGACCCTCGGCCACGGTGATGTCTCGGATGGCCTGGGCCAGGTCGATGATCAGCACCCTCCACACCCCGTCGGCGGCCTCGATGCGGCCCACCCCGATCTCGGAGCCGAGACCGTCGATGACCGCCCCTGCCGGCTCGCCGTCCAAAGACAAGCCGCCCGCGATAGGACCCGGGCTGTAGATGCCGAGGACCATGTTGGCGTCGGTGACGGTTGGGCTGGTGCCCCCGAGGGAATAGGAGGCGGGACCCGGCACCGATCCGGCGCTCGACGGGCCCACCCGCAGGATGCCGGTATCGACCCAGGCGATAGAACCTCCGCCACCTCCCACCGAGTGGACGTCCACCATCGGCAGACCGATCCGCACCCCGTCGATCTCCACCGGCCGTGACTGGCGCACCTCACCCGCCGTGACGACGCTGGCGTCGAAGCTGGTGCCGCCCATGTCGATGCAGATGGCGTTCTCTATGCCGGCCTGGCCGGCGAAGAACCCGGCGACCGCCGGTCCGGCCGCGGGGCCCGACATGAGGGTGCGCACGGGCACGCGCATCACCTCGTCGGCGTGGGCCACTCCGCCGTGGCTCTGGAGGAAGTGGAGGGTGCCTCCGAAGCCGTTCTCCTCGAGGCGGGCGGTCAACTCCCCGACGTACTGCACCACCCTGGGTCCGACGTAGGCGTTGAGCACCGTGGTGCTGACCCGGTTGTACTCGCGGATCTCGGGCAGTACGTCCCAGGAGGTGGTGACGAACGCCTCGGGGAGGACGCGGCGGCACAACTCTGCCGCTCGCATCTCATGGGAGGGATCGAGGAACGACCACAGGAAGCAGATGGCAACCGCCTCCACCCCTTCCCGGACCATGAACTCGCAGGCGGCCAGCACCCCCTCCTCGTCCAGCGGCACCACCACATGCCCGTCGGAGTCGAGCCGCTCGATGATCGGTAGCCGGAGACGGCGGGGAACCAGCGGGACGGGCGGCTCGAGGTCCAGTTCGTAACGCTCCTCCTTGTATCCGACGCGTATCTCCAGGATGTCCCGGAAGCCGGAAGTGGTAAGCAGGCCGGTCTTCGCCCCGGTCCGGGTGAGCAGGGTGTTGATCCCCATCGTGGTGCCGTGCACCAGGTGGGCGTCAGCCAGCATCGAAGTCACCGGCACCCCGACACCCGCTGCGAATGCCTCGACGCCCTGTATCACGGCCGAGGCCGGATCGTCGGGTCTCGAAGGCACTTTGAACATGAGGGGTCGTCCCCCTCGGTCGAGTCCCACCACGTCGGTGAATGTACCGCCGACGTCGATGCCGAGGACGAAGCTCTCAGCCATCCTGGCCGCCCCGGTACCCGTATACACGAGCGGCCCGTTCGGGGCTGATCAGCTCGTTGTCGACATCGCGAGCCACCGCTGCCCGGTCCCGGAGGAGCGGATCGCCGATCCCTCCCCCTCCCGGGCTGGTGCTGACCAGGGCGCTGCCCGGGTCGAGGTCGACCACGCTGTGGGGCACGATCGGTCGCACCACGCCATCCTGGCCCTTGATCGAGCGGGAGAACACAGCCCGGTCATCCTCGTGACCGTCGGGCACGAACCGGCCGGGCGGGGGTATCTCCAGGCCCTCGCCGATGAAGCTCACCACCGTGCCCGGTTCCAGCGGTTCCATCTCCAGGGCCATGCCGAACCCACCGCGCCACCGCCCGGGTCCTTCGGTATTCGGGGCCAACTCGAAGCGGTTGATACGCATCGGGATGCGGAACTCGATCTCCTCCACGTTGCCGGTGCGCATCCCCCCGAATGTGCACTGGGGGCTGCAGCACGACCAGCCGTCGGTCTCCCACATCGCCCCCGCCCCGCCGATCCCCGACATGGTGGACAGGTGCGAGAAGCGTTCCCCGGTGCGGGTGTCGAGGCCGGCGAACGTGGAGCCGCAAAAATGCGACCAGCCGGCCACGGCCCGCTCCGCCACCGCCTCGGCCAGGGCGGCCTCCACCGCCTCCATGATGTTGTCGAAAGGGGTGGAGGTGGCCATCGAGGAGGGGGAGGGCTCCACCGCGTTGACGATGGTGCCCTTAGGGCCTAGGTCGATGTCGATGCAGCGGTAGACACCGCCGTTGTGGGGGATGTTGGTGGGGAACACGGTCAGCATCCCGGCGTAGATGGCCGAGATGGAATTCCCGAAGTAGGAGTTGAAGTAGCGGTTGATCTGGGGGGATCCCCTCAGATCAACCCGTATCTGGTCGCTGTCGACGGTGATGGCGCTGCGGATCTCCAGGGGAGGGCCGCCCCGGGGGTCCTCCATGGCCGAATGTCCCCGGTAGGTGCCATCGGCGATCTCGGAGATGGCCCGGCGGGCGAGTTCCTCCCCCCGGTCCAGCAAAGCCGCGAAACCGGCCCGGAGCCGTTCCGCTCCCAGCGACCGGTGCAGTTCCCGGATGCGCCGTTCCGCCACGCCCAGTGCCCCCATCTGCGCTCCCATATCACCACGGTGGGCGTCGGGGGTGCGGAGATTGAGGAGCAGCATGGTCACCACGTCCCGCCGAATCTTTCCCCGTTCGTAGATCTTGATGGGGCACATCCGGATGCCCTCCGCGTAGATCTCCCGGGCCAGCGGGTTGTAGCCCCCGGCAACCGGGCCACCCGAGTCGGAGACGTGCGCCCGGTTGCCCACCCAGGCGAACAGGTCGCCGTCGATGAACACCGGCTTGAACATGGTCATGTCGGCCTGGTGGCCGCCGCCGTAGGTGGGGTCGTTGACGTAGATGACGTCCCCCTGCGCCAGGTCGTCCTCGAAGAACCGGATGGTCTCCTTGAGGGCCACCTGCATCGATCCCAGGTGCACCGGCTGGTCGTCGCCCTGCACGACCTGCTCTCCGGCGGCGTCGAGGATCGAGTTGGAGAAGTCGGTGGAGATGGCGATGATCGGCGAGCGGCCCGACCTCACCAGCACGTGGCGCATCTCGCGGATGGCCGACTGGAGGCTTCCCTCGAGAACCGCCAGGGTGATGGGGTCGATCTCGTTGCGGCTCATGCGGTCACGGAGACCATCTCGATCAGCCCGTCCAGGGACGCGGCCTCCTCCAGCCCCATGACCGCCTCGTGGATGGCCTCGCCCCGGCGCCGGCCCACCGCCCGCTCGGCGTTGGCGACGAACTTGGCCTCGATCTCGTGTACCTCGAGGCGCCCGGCCTCGTCGGTGCTCCTGTACACCCGGCCGTCGGTCGTCTCGATGACGATCTCCCCGTCGTAGGATTCGGGGAAGCGGCTCTCCGGGTAGCGTTCGTAGCGGATCGTGCGGGCCAGGGACAGCACCTCGGGGTCCTGCACCATCTCGTCGGTCAGTTGCCGCTCGGTGATCTCCCCGCCCAGGATGGCGGCGGCGAGGACGTAGGGGAGGCTCTCCTGGGCGTCGTGAGGGTTGAGCGGGGCGTCCCGCCGTCCTCGCGGTTCGCAGATGGTGGGTATGATCCCGTCGGATGCCCGGCAGGTGATGGACCGGATGTTGCCGATCCCGAGGCCGTGCCGATCCGACAGTTCGAACCAGCCCTTGAGGAAGGCCTGGCTGAAGTGACACACCGGGTACTGCTTGGCGGCCGTCTCCAGCGTCTCCCACTTGGAGCCGAGAGTGCCGAAGTATCCCGGGTCCAACTCGGCTTCCGGGTCGCGCAGATGGGTCTGGTAGAGGCCGAATTCCCCTTCGTAGACGGTCAGAGGGCCCCTGAACCCGGCCATGGCCAGGTACCCGGCGGACACCCCCCCGTGGGCCGACCACGCCCCGTGGATGTTCTTGGTCCAGGCCCCGTCGGCCAGGAACTCCAGCAGCCCGGCTGCGGTGCTCCCGGCGATGCCCTGGGCATGGGCGATCTCGGAGGCCCCACCACCGAGCAGCAACGCCGTTGCGGCCGCGCAGCCGAACGGGGGCGCCACCCCGGTGGGAGCGAACCCGGCCTGGTGGATCCCGTCCCGGGCTGCGGCCGCCGCCCGGCACGCCACCTCGAGAGCGACGATGTAGGCCAGCAGGAAATCCCGGCCGCTGGATCCCTGTGCCTCGGCGACCGCGAACGCGGCGGGAAACACCCCGGCGCTGACATGGAAGGCGCCCTCGAGATGGGTGTCGTCCCAGTCGAGGCCCCCGACCGCCAAGCCGTTGAGGAAAGCCGCGTCCCGGGCTGTGAGCTTCTCTCCGGTTGCCAGCACCGTGCTCGGACCCCCGCTGACACCCCCCATGGCCTCCAAGGCCCGCCGTCCGGTCGCCGGCACCGGCGTGTCGGCCGCCACCATTGCCAGCCCGATGCAGTCCAGCGCCAGCGCCTTGCCCCGCTCGATCACCGGCGACGGTATGTCCTCGTAGGACAGTCCCGCGACCCAGGCGCCCACCTGTTCGGCCAGGGTAGCGGCAGGTGCCCCGCCGGTCTGGATGTCCACGCTTCGCTTCTCTTCGAGAACGACCATCTCTGCCACCTTCTTCCTCGTCCAACCGCGCCGGAACTCATCGGGATCCCGGAAGTCGTACGCTAGCCGACCGTGCGGAGGGTGGCCCGAGAACGGCGCGGCTGCCATCGATCGGCAAGGGTCGGAATTGTCGATCCGGCTTTTCCAAGTGTCCCGGATCTCTGTTGAGGTTACGTTGTGGGAGTGCCGATGTTGTGACTGGAGATGGTTCTGTCATAGGCCCGCCGCATACTGGTGGGTAACCGCAAAGCACCAAGCGGTCCGTGTTTGGGTACCGACCGGGCCGGGCTGGGATCAAGCCGACCGTACGACCCCCGGTAGGGGAATGGCGGGACGCGTTTCGGCGCCGAGGCGGCGGCGGCCGGGGGTGGGTTCCCGCCGTAGGCGACCCGCCCGGCGGTTTTCGCGTTCTCGAGACCCCGGGGCTGGTGGTCCGGTAGTGGTTGCGGCTGCCGACACTCCGAAAATGTTGGAACGGGAACGGAGTCCGAGCCGGGGTGCGTCGGCCG
>JAPOQZ010000223.1 GCA_026710435.1 bacterium
ATAGCCGTATACACCGGCGGTTCGTTTCCGACGTCGAGCGGACCGTGGCAGGGTTCATACTGTCCGGAACCGGCCCGCACAGGGGATAGAAGGTCGCGTCCGTGACCCTCGGAGGTGGCGGCGGGGGTGGGAAACCCAAGGAAAGAGGCACCTTCCGGTGGTTTTCGCGTTCTCGGGGTTCGGTGGGGTGGAGGTGTAGCCCGCTCTTCTGTGACGAACTTCCGACTCGGGACACTAGGAGGGAGCGGCCAGATAGTTGGCCGCCGTCAGTCGTGCTCCGTCGAAGTCGAAGACCCAGGTCGAACCCTTCTCGAACGGGAGGTCCGGTGTGCTCCCCAGCAACTGGTGCAGCGCAGCCTGAACGTTGGGCCGGTGCGAGCACAACAGGCTGGTTCCGTCGGGCCGACCCACGAGCAGACCACTCAACTCGCTGGTAGAGGCCTCCTCCCAGAGCCCTCCGGAGATCTCGGGAGTCAGCCCCCGGGCCTCGGCCAAAGGCGCCACGGTCTGCCGGCACCTGGTGGCGCGACTGGTCAGGATGGTGTCGATGTCGAAGCATCGGAGATGGTCGACCAGTGCTCTGGCCTGCCATCGCCCCCGCTCCGACAGGGGCCGGACGGAGTCGTCATCCCCGGACTCACCGCGGACCCCGGCGATGGCGTGACGGGTCAGGAGTATGCGTTCTGCGGGTCCCCTCCAGCCGTTCTGCAACCGGGCGACAACCGCGCGTTCCGTGGAGTACGAGACCTCCTCAGCGAGCGAAGGCTGGGGTAACCATCGGACACGATCGACTTCCGAGGACGGCTCGAAGGCGACATCGTCGGCCCGCATCGCCCAGTAGTCCACGACTTTCAGAACCCCGTCCTCCTTGTAATAGGAGATGCGGCCCAGGTAGCAGCCCATCGATGCCGTTACACCGGCTTCTTCCCACACCTCCCGGATAGCGCACTCGAGGACGCTCTCACCGTTCTCTACCTTCCCTTTGGGAAAGGTCCAGTCCCCGTACTTGGGACGGTGGACCAGCAGCACCTCGACCCCGTCCTCGCCCGTGCGCCAGACCACCCCTCCTGCGGCAATCTCACCGGGGACAATCTCACCGGGGACACCGCTGCTCGTCGGATACGGGTCTCGGGAGTCATTCATCGCTTCAAGCAAGGGACTCTAGAGGCACTTAACCGATCTGTAACCGGGAAGCGGTCATCAGGGGTAGCCCGGCAGGCTCAGGGTCAGGACCTCAACCGCTTCGGAGGGCGTATCAACCATCGAGACCAAGCCGGGCTCGGTCCGCAACTCCTCGACCAGGCTACCCACGATGCCCTCCCATGCGACCCGGAAGGCGATGATCGGGTTGGCCGGCAACCCGCGGCGCTCCACCAGGTAGGAGTCGTTCCAGGCCACGGCCAGTTCGGTCAAAGTCCCGATGCTGCCGGGCATGACGATTGACGCGCAGGCCATCTCCGCCATGATCTTGATCCGGTCGATGAGGCCGGCAGCCGGGATCTCCTCGGTGAGGAATCGGTTCCCGCCCGCACGGGTAGGGAACAGAGAGGGCGCTGTCACGCCGATCGCTCGGGCGCCGACGCTTGCCGCCCCCGACGAGACGGCTTCCATCAAACCTTCGTAGCCACCGTTGACCACTCCGAAACCTGCCTCGCCCAGTAGGGCACCCAACTCGACACCCTGCTCGTAGACGCCGTCTCCCGGAAATGCCCTTGACGAGCCGTACACTGCCACGATCCTGCCTTCCATGGGCAACGAGGGTACACGCCAGGAGGGTCTTGGGAACCCCCCGCCGGCCCGACCACCGATGAAGGACCCGGTCAAGCGCACGGTGGACGAACCTCACCTCGCTTCCCGCACTCTCGGATCGCGGTCCACGACTTCTGGGAGCCATAATGGGGATCGACCCATTGCCGCAGGTTGAACCGGTACAGCGGGTTGGTGGCTAGGGTCGGTATCAGGCAATGATCGACGAAGGAGGCTCGAGTTGAGCGAACGCCCCCGCTTCTATAGGCGACGCTCGGTGCAGATCGCCGCGGTGATTGTGGCAATCCCCGTATTGGTGCTGGCGTGGTGGCTGGTATCACCATTGTTCATCGACGAGGTGGTGGACGAACCTTTCCCGCGGGCAGCCATGGCGATCGTCCCCGACAACATGACTCCCGAGGACGTCGAGCAGGAGATGATCGACGCCGAGGCCGTCGACACACCGGCCTACGAGGACATGCCGGAGTCGCCATCGACCGTGACTACAACTGTTCCGGCTACCACCACCACGGCCGGCACCATCGGGACAACCGATTCCGCAACGGATCCGGAACCTGCCGAAACAACCGCAACCACCGAAACCACTGTGCCATCGACGACCGCTGCGCCGGCGGAGGAACCCCCATCACCCGAACCGGCTGGTCCGCTGGCCCTGGTAACGGGAGCCCTGATGGATGGCGACTCGTTCCACATGGGTTCGGGGCAGGTGACCCTCTACCGCCTGGAGGACGGCTCACACCTGATCCGCATGGAAGACATCGAGGTGACAAACGGACCGGACCTGCATGTGCTGCTGACACCAGTACACGGGCTAGGAGGCCGTGACGACCTCCAGGCGGCCGGCTATATCGATCTCGGGTCCCTCAAGGGGAACATCGGCTCCCAGAACTACGAGGTTCCGGCCGGCTACGAGATCCCCGGGGAACTGACCCTGGTGATCTACTGCGTTCCCTTCCACGTGGTCTTCGCCACCGCGGAACTGGCGTGACGAGAACCTCGGTTGCCGGCGGGTGGCCGGCCGGTGGCGGTCCATGGCACGCTGACCGCAACGCAGGCCGACCACGATCAAACTAGGAGGGTGCTGAGCAAACCACCAGCGGCCTGCCAATCGCCGACATGCTGCCTGGGTCGGCGGGCGGCAGGCCCGAGCAATCGTCAATGTTCAGCACCCTCCTAAGCCTTCCACTTCCATTCACCCCTGCAAACCCGATCCATGAAGAACTGGGGTCAA
>JAPOQZ010000264.1 GCA_026710435.1 bacterium
AACGAGGTCGAACGGCTCTTCCGACGGCTCAAAGGCTACCGGCGCGTCTTTGTCCGCTACGACAAACTCGACGTCATCTTCCTAGCATTCATCACCCTCGCCCTCATCCACGACACAACAAAAACGTGAACACGCCCTAGGTGACCCAGCCGAGGGAACGCTCCACGGCCATCTTCCACTTCGTGTAGTAGACCTCACGGGTGTCGGCCCGCATAGCAGGTGTCCACCGGCGCGCCTCCTGCCAGTTCTTCCGGAGGTCGTCGAGTCCGTCCCAGAAGCCCTCGGCGAGTCCGGCGGCGTAGGCAGCGCCCAGAGCGGTCGTCTCGCTGACCCGCGGGCGGACCACCGGGACGTCGAGGATGTCGGCCTGGAACTGCATGAGCAGTTCGTTGACCACCATTCCCCCGTCCACCTTCAACTCCCCGACGGCCACTCCCGAGTCGGACCGCATCGCCTCGAGCACTTCCCGGGTCTGGTACGCCGTGGCTTCGAGCACCGCCCTCGCGATGTGACCCTTGCGGGCGAAGCGGGTGAGACCTGCGATGACCCCCCTGGCGTCAGACCGCCAATGGGGGGCGAAGAGGCCGGAGAAGGCCGGCACGAAGTATACGTCGCCGTTGTCCTCCACCGAGGCGGCCAGACCCTCCACCTCGTCGGAGGCGGAGATGAGACCGAGGTTGTCACGCAGCCATTGGACGAGGGCACCGGTTACGGCGACCGACCCCTCGAGCGCGTAGACCGGATCCCTTCCCGAGATCTGGTAGCCGACGGTGGTCAGCAGACCGCTCCTCGACGGCACCTTACGGGAACCGGTGTTCATGAGCATGAAACACCCTGTCCCGTAGGTGTTCTTGGCCTCGCCCGGCTCGTAGCAGGCCTGGCCGAACAGGGCTGCGTGCTGATCACCCAGAATCGCCGATATGGGAACACCGGCCAGCACCCCCGTCCCCACTGCTATGCGGCCTACCGACGGGACGATGCCGGCCACCATCGAGCGGGGAATCCCTATCCCCTCGAGGAGTTGGTCGCTCCAATCGAGAGTGTCGAGGTCCATGAGCAAGGTCCTCGATGCGTTCGTTACGTCGGTGACGTGGCGGCCGCCGTGAGGCCCGCCGGTGAGGTTCCACACCAGCCAGGAATCGATGGTTCCCATCACCGCTGTCCCTGCCTCCGCCGCTGCGGCGATGCCGTCCACGTTGGCGAGAAGCCAGGCGGTCTTGGGTCCGCTGAAGTAGGTGGCCAGGGGAAGCCCGGTCCGGTCCCGGAACCGGTCGATCCCGTGGCCCTCGGCAAGGGTGGAGCAGAGCTTGTCGGTCCTCGTGTCCTGCCAGACGATGGCATTCGCCAGCGGCAGGCCGGTCGTCCGGTCCCAGACGACGGTGGTCTCACGCTGGTTGGTGATACCGACCGCAACGAGGTCCGCGGCGGTCAACCCGGCCACAGACAGAGCTTCGGCCACCACGGCCCCCACCGTCTCCAGGATCTCGACCGGGTCGTGCTCGACCCAACCGGGTTCCGGGAGGATCTGGCGGAACTCCCTTTGAGAGGATGCGACAACCCCGCCCCGACGATCGAAGATCATGAACCGGGTGCTGGTCGTCCCCTGGTCGAGCGCTCCTACAGTCCTTGGCATAGGGTTACCGTGCCTTTCCCGACGCTTGGACCCCCAAAGATACCGGTGGTCATCCTCCGGGCGTCCTCCCCGGGTTTGCCGGACGGCGACCGCCGGCCAGCGCCACGGCCCGTTCCGGGTCGGTCATGAAGACCTCCACGACCCGGGCGGCGTCCTCCACCATCGACGAGACCTCAGAACGCTCCTCCTTGAAGAACCGGGACAGGACGAAGTTCGCAGGGTTCATGCCTTCGGGGGGACGCCCGACACCCACCTTGAGTCTCCAGAAGCCGGGGGTGCCCAGGGCCTGCATGACCGAACGCACGCCGTTGTGGCCTCCGTGCCCACGGCCCTTTTGCAGGCGTAGGCGGCCGAATGGAAGATCGATGTCGTCATGGAGGACCAGCAGGTCGGAGGGTTCTGCCTTGTAGTACGCGACAGCGGATCGTACCGACGGTCCGCACACGTTCATGGAGGCCTGGGGCAACGCCAGCAGGCCCGGAACACCGTCCACAACGACCCTGGCCATACGGCATCGCACACCCCGGGGGCCTCTCCGCAGCCGTGCCCCGTTCGTTGTTGCGAGGAGAGCGATCACCTCGGCACCGATGTTGTGGCGCGTTCCGGAGTAGGCCCGCTCGGGATTGTGGAGCCCTACGATCACCCGCACGCCACAGCCCTTCTCGGCAACAGCCCAACGTGGCGGAACTGCTGCCGGGGTTCGCCGCGGCTAGCTGCCCGTAGGGTCGATCTTGACGAAGTCGAGATGGAGTATGTCGTCCTTGGTGGGATGCCGCTGCAACTCGCGCGCTTGGGTGCTGTGAGTGTCGTTTCCAACCTGCAGCCGGATCACCACATTGAGTCCCGCTTCCGTGGAAAGAGCGTTGCGAAGCTCGCGGGCGTCCACCGCAATGGACACGGCGTCGGCGCCGGGCCCGTACAGGATGGCCGGCACCCTACCGGTACGCCTGAGCCGCCGCGACGGGCGCGTGCCCGTTGTGCGGCCGGTCTCGGCTCTCAATGTGACCTCCGACATGGCACCTCCTAGCTAGCAACGCGAAGAATGGGCGGGACCGCCAGATTATGACCTTCCCCGCCATGGTATGCCAAGACAGCGCCCCGGCTGATCGGCAAGAGACGATCCGGGGTGGCGGACCTGCCCGGGCAGGGCGGGACCTTCGGGATCCGTTGCCCCCACCTTAGACCGCTAGTCTGCATCGTTCACCTTGAGGGTGTTACATGTTTGGCGAGTCCTCCTCCGGTTAAGCACCGGAGCTACTCCCGCCCAGACACGAGCCTTCAAACAGCCACACACTCTGCTATCCCGAAGGGCATCTGGTCGAACGTCCGACCCTCGAGGATGCGGCCTCCTGCTTTCGGAGTTCTTCCTCCCCATTGCTTGAAGAAGAACGGCACATCCGCGGATCGACACTGCTCTCGGATGTCGATGACCCAGGATTCCGTCATCGGCCGCGCGGAGGGACCGCTCTCACCACCAACGATCACCCACTGGATGCCCGCCAGGTCAAGATCGGGGAGCGGTCCCAGGAGGGGCTCGATACTGAGGAAGCGGGTTCGCGCCGGAACCGAACGGAGATGATCCATGCGGAACCGGTACCGGTCATTCTCGATGCTGACACCCATCCAGACATTCGACGGCCAGTCCAGTTCGGAACCCAGATCGCGAAGCCTATGGGAACGCTTCGTGAGCACCTGATAGGTATGGCGCGGCGTCTCGCGCATGACGGCAAACACGTCTTGGATGAACTCCAAGGGCACATCGGGATGGAACAGGTCGCTCATCGAATCCACGAACACCACCCTCGGAGCACGCCACGATCGAGGCAGGTCAAGAGTGTCAGGATGGAGTGTGATTCCGAAACCCGGGCCGGAGGTCCTCGGATCCCCGTCCTGCTGGTACTTGCGGGAGCCCATCGCCTTCAGCCGCTTGGCGAGCGCCAGCGCGTAGCAGTTGTCGCATCCCGGCGATACCCGATCGCATCCGGTGGTCGGATTCCAGGTTGCCTCGGTCCATTCGATACCGCTTCGCCTGGCCATCGCCGATCCTCCTTACGTAAGCACAACGTACGATACAGGAGGAGTAGGACAGAAAATATCCTCCGACCAAGACAAGGGAGCGTGAGTTTGTCTCCCCATCTCTTTGAGGAACGCCTCCTTACTCAGGGGATGTGAGTGCAGGTTTCAACCCTCACTTACCGGAGTCCCGCAGCCCGCCCTGCCCTCCCGCACCGTTCCGGGGACAGCCGGCTACGAGGCTACATACGCGGCGATCTCGTTTCGGAGTTCGACTTTGCGGTCCTCCGGCAGGAATGAGGCCTCGATGGAGTTGAGGGCCAGTTGCACGACTTGGTCGCGGGAGAGATCGAGGGCCTCGGCGATGGCGAGATAGTTGTCGCCCACGTAGCCGCCGAAATAGGCGGGATCGTCCGAGTTCACGGTCACCAGAACCCCGGCGTCCATCAGATCAGCCAGGTTGTGGTCACGAAGGTCGGGAACCACCTTGAGCCTCTGGTTCGACAGCGGGCACATCGTCAGGGGAATCCGCTCCTCGGCCAAGCGCTTCACCAGTGCATGGTCGTCACCGGCGCGCACACCATGGTCGATCCGCTCGACGCCGAGCACGTCGAGTGCGGAGCGGACGTATTCGGCCGGACCCTCCTCGCCGGCGTGGGCCACGGGCCTCAGACCGGCCTCCACGGCCATCCGGTACGGCTCGGCGAACAATTCCGGCGGGTTCCCGGCCTCGCCAGAGTCGAGCCCCACGCCCTGTACGTGGTCCAGGAAGGGCCGGGAGGCTTCGAGCACCTCGACAGCCGCCTCGGGGGGGAGATGACGCAGGAAGCACAGGATCAACGTGGACGTGATGCTGGGAGCAGCTTCTCGCTGTGCTCTTGCGAAGCCTCGGACCACGGTACCGACGTCGATCCCTCGCTCGGTGTGCGTCTGGGGGTCGAAGAAGATCTCCGCATGACGAACCCCGTCGGCTCTGGCTCTCGCCAGGTAGGCGGCCATGAGATCGGCAAAGTCACCCTCCGTGAGGAGCACGGAGGCCGCCCGGTAGTAGATGTCGAGGAACGACTGGAGATCCTCGAACTCGTAGGCGGCCCTCACTTCGTCAACGGAGCCGTAGGGCAACTCGAGCCCGTTCCGCTCCGCCAGTTGGAACATCAACTCCGGCTCGAGCGTCCCCTCGATGTGCAGATGCAATTCCGCTTTGGGCAAGCCTCGAACGAATCGCTCCATGGGCAATCATAGGTCGCCGGCGATCGGGAGAACGGGATCCCCTTATCGAAGAAGTGGAGGGCGCCCGTTGGCGCCCTCCACACAAATCGGTTGCGTTGCGTTCTAGAAGCTGAACCAGTCCTGCAGGCGGCCCTGCGCGAAGTAGACCACGCAGGCAACTGAGACGATCCACATGAGTACGTGAATCTCGCGCGCCTTACCCTTAACGACCTGGATAAGGGTGTGCGTGACGAATCCGGCCGCTATCCCTACCGTGATGGAGAAGGTAAGCGGCATGAGGATGACGGCCAGCAGAGCCGGCAGCCCCTCTTCCAGATCGCTGAAGTCAATGTGCTTCAGCAGGCCGATCATCAGGAACCCGATGAGGATCAGTACCGGAGCCGTTGCCTGACCAGGGACGATCAGGGCCAGCGGCGACAGGACGATGGCGATGAGGAACAGTATCCCGGTCACCACCGAAGTGAGGCCGGTCCTGCCTCCCTCCGCGACACCTGCCGAACTCTCGATGTAGCTCGTGTTGGAGCTGACACCGGCCAAGCCACCTATGGCTGCGCCGATCGAGTCGACCAGCAGCAGGTTGCGTAGGTTCGGAATCCTGCCTTCGTCGTCCGTGAGTTCTGCTTGCTCGACTATGGCCGTTGCGGTGCCCATCGTGTCGAAGAAGTCGGTCAGCATGAAGGTGAAGATCGTCAGGATCGCCACCAAGGCGCCCATCTCCACCCATACGTTGCCCATGTCGACCGCTCCGAGGGTTTCGAAGCTGACGGTCGCGGCCACGTTGTCCGGCCAGTCGACCACGCCCAAGATCAGAGCAATGATGGTGGTGAGGATGATCGTGATGATCATCGCCCCCTTGACCTTCCGGACCAGCAGAACCACCGCGATCAGCACACCCAGCAGGGTCACGCCCTGGGAAAGGGTGTTGGGGAACACGAATTCGACAATCGCGCCGCCGCCTTGGACGAGGCCCCCGTTGACCAGGCCGATGAACAGTATGAACAAACCGATACCGACGCCGATCGAGTACTTGAGGCTGGCTGGAATCGCTTCCATCACAGCCTCGCGGAGCCCGAGCACGACCAGTATGGTGACGAGGATGCCCTCCCATACGATCACACCCATCGCTCCCTCGGCGGTCAGACCCTCGGTGAGAACCAGACCGAAGGCCACCGCGGCATTGAGCCCTAGGCCGGCGGCCATGGCCAATGGATAGTTCGAGAAGACACCCATCGCAATCGTCAGAATCCCCGCTACCAGCGCGGTAGCAGCAGCTACCGAGACCGGATCGAGACCGGCTGCCCCGAGTACGTCGGCGTTGACGAACAGTATGTACGCCATCACCAAGAACGTAGTGACACCGGCTCGGACCTCGGTTCCTACCGAGGAGCCACGCTCTGAGATCTTGAAGAATCCGTCAAGACCCGTCTGCGCCATTTTCCCTCCCTTCCGCCGCCGCCTACCTTCTGGCAGCGGGATGCGACAAGCCTAGCGAGGGGACGGTGTCGGGGTCGGCTTTTGGCACCCTGGATGAGTACTCTTAATGGTTAACCAACGCTGAACCGGAAAGTAGTTGGCTTCGGTGGTCCGGATTACTCAATCGGCCCGTCACCTGCTAAAGAGCGTCGCCCGTCACCTTGTCGAAGAAGTGCAGTTTGGAGGTATCCACTACCAACTCGATACGACCGCCCACCCGCGGAGCGTGGTCCGGGTTGATCCGGGCGGTGAACTTGGTTTCGTCACCCAGCGACGTGCTGTCCGCGCCCTCGTCGGCCAGCAATGCCTCGATGTCCGCGGTGACCACGGGGCGGACCGGTACCGCGAAGTGGACGTAGGCCTCCGATCCGAGTTGCTCGACGAGGTTGATGTCGACAGCCATCGTGCTGCGGGCCGATCCAACCGCCGAGCTGATCTCGAAGGCCTCGGGACGCACACCTACCACGATCTCCTGTCCTGAACGTTCGGCCACTCCCGCGGGTAGGGATGCACCGTCGACCGTCAACCGGTGACCTCCGAAGTCGAGAGCAGTCGAGGTGCCGTTGGCCGCGACCGCGGCGTACACGAAGTTCATGGCGGGGGAACCGATGAATCCGGCAACGAACAGGTTGACCGGCTTGTCGTAGAGTTCCCGGGGCGCGGCGATCTGCTGCAGGTTGGACTCCGTATCGGAAACGGCTTTGAGGACCGCGACCCGGTCACCCATCGTCATCGCCTCCACCTGATCGTGCGTCACGTAGAGGGTGGTGGTTCCGAGTCGGGCGTGCAGCAGGCCGAGTTCCGAGCGCATCTGGACACGGAGCTTGGCGTCCAGGTTGGAGAGTGGCTCGTCCATCAGGAAGGCGGCCGGCTCTCGCACGATGGCCCTGCCCATCGCGACCCGCTGCCGCTGACCACCCGACAAGGCCCTCGGCTTGCGGCTCAGCAACTCGGTGATCTCGAGAACGCGCGCTGCTTCCTCAACCCTCTCTGTGATCTCCTTCTTGGGCGTGTTCCGCAGTTTGAGGCCGAAGGCCATGTTGTCGCGCACCGTCATGTGGGGGTACAGGGCGTAGTTCTGGAAGACCATGGCGATGTCACGATCCTTCGGGGCCACATCGTTCACGATCCGTTCGCCGATGCGGATGACCCCCTCCGTGATCTCCTCGAGACCGGCCACCATCCTCAGAAGGGTCGACTTGCCACACCCGGAGGGGCCGACCAGCACGACGAACTCTCCGTCGGCCACATCAATGGATACGTCGGCGATCGCACGGGTCACGCCGCCGTAGATCTTTCCCACCGACTCAAAGGTGATTCCTGCCATATCCCCTGCCCTCTCGCTGTTTCACCGGAAGCCAATCGGACTCTACCAGTAGCAACCAACCAACGATCAATGCTGGGGGGGTGTGGATCAGCGGGCTCGGGTCCTGCGCAGGACAGGATCAGCGGCTGCCAATGTCCGGTCGGCCGCGGCCAGCACCCTGCCCGCCGTTCCCGGGGATGCCGAGTCCACGAGGTTCCCCATCACTCTGAGGGTCACTCCGGCAATTGCCTGGGTCCCTACCGCGAGGCGCAGACCCGCGTTCAGGATCGCCGGATGTCCGATCAGGAACGAGAAACGGCGTCCGGTACGTAGGAAAGCGTCGAACTGGTGGCCGACGATCTCGTCGTAGCGGACGGGAGCGGTACCAGAGTCCTTTACGAACAGGTCCGCGGCGATCATCCCCGACTCGAGCCCGTAGTCGATCCCCTCCCCGTTCATCGGGTTGATGAGACCGGCTGCATCACCCACGGCCACCCATCCCGGACCATGGCGCCGGGTCGCGCTCATCGGCAGCCGCCAGGCCCGGGGCCGCTCGAGATAGGGACCCGCCTGCCACCGATCCCGTACGTGGGAGTGGTAGAGGTCGAGCAGGGTGTTCAGGTTGAGGCGTTTGAACCTCTTCATCGTCGACAGGGCGCCGACCCCGATGTTGACCGTGCCGTCACCGGCCGGGAAGATCCAGCCATAGCCCGGAACCGTGTCGCCGTTTCCATCCCGCATCGTGAGGCAGGCCTCCAGGTACCGCTCGGCATGCCGTGGCGACTCGACATAGCTGCGGATCGCCACCCCGTATGGCTCCTCGGTCACCCGCACCGCACCGAGCATCCTGGCTGCTTTCCCCGGAGCGCCAACGGCCGCCACCACCATCCGCGCCCTCCATACCTCTCCCCCCGCCGTCACCCCCACGACACGGTCACCGTCGAACTCGGGGAGCGCCTCGGTGTTCCAGACGATCTCAGCCCCGGCCGCTGCCGCGTGGTCGATGAGCGCCGCGTCGAGGGCGCGGCGCGGCCACACGGCGCCGTGTGCAGGGAACCTGCTCGTCTCGGGCCACGGAAGCACCCGCTCTGTCGAGCCGGCGATCATCCGCAGGCCTTCGATCAGGTGGGCGTCTGCCAGGTCGATGCCCAGTTCCTGCAGAACTCCGACCGCGCGCGGGGTGAGACCGTCCCCGCACGCCTTGTCGCGTCCGTAGGGCGCCCGGTCGAACACCACCGTTTCGACGCCTTGGGTGGCTGCTCTTATTGCCGTTGCGGCGCCTGAGGGGCCCGCTCCGATGATGGCGAGGTCGACCTTCTTCATAAGACCGCTGGGATGGTAACGGTGGCTGCGGAGCAATCGTGCCGACCGTCGGCGATCTGCAACCCGAGTGGCAGGTTCCGCCCGGCCGGATGGAACCCCTCCCCTGGGAGGCGGCTAGGTTTCGGGACATGAGCCAGAACCCGCACCTACCCGAAGCTATCTACCGGTACATGATCGCCCACAACCCGCCGACGGACCCCCTTGTCGACGAGTTGGTCACCGAGACCGCCGCTATGGGGGCGATCCGGAGCATGCAGGTGGGTGTCGAGCAGGCTGCGCTGCTCGGATTCATGGTGAGGCTGGTACGGGCCCGGTTCGTGGTGGAGGTCGGGACCTTCACCGGCCTTTCGGCGCTGGCGATGGCGCGGGCCCTGCCCGAGGGAGGGCGGTTGCTCTGCTGTGACATCAGCGAGGAGTACACCTCGGTCGCCCGACGCTACTGGGACAGGGCCGGGGTGACGGATCGCATCGATCTCCGGCTGGCGCCTGCCGTCGAGACCTTGCAGGCACTGCCAAGGACCAGGTCGGTCGATCTGGCGTTCGTGGATGCGGACAAGGAGAGCTACATCGTCTACTACGAGGAGTTGGTGCCGCGCCTGGCGCCCGGCGGGATCCTCATCGCCGACAACATCTTCATGAACGGCCTGGTGGTCGACGAAGAGCCGGGGCAGATAGCCTTGGATGCGACTGCTTTCGCCCGCCATGTCCAGGCGGATCCGCGCACCGAGACCGTCCTTGTTCCCATCGGCGACGGGTTCAGCTTCACGCGTCTGCGTGACTCGTGAGGGGTTACCTATAGCCTGATGCCGGCACGGGGTTGTGCCTTGGTTGGCCGGCACGCAGCAGCTGTCACGCAGACCGGCGACGCGCCCGGCGTCGGGGTCGCGCTCCTCGAGCAGTCGGGCGAGCGACGATCCCCAGGCGTCGGATGATCTCCTCGGCACTTACGCCACGAGCGGCCCTACGGCAGTCCACCGCCCGACGGATCGCGGCGATGTGCCCCGGTCCGCTACCGCAACAGGCGCCGATCACGCTCGCTCCGGCCCTCATGGCCAGTTCCACGTAGTCGCTCATGCTCTCCGGACCGTGGGGATACCGGAGGTGACCCTCGGTGTATGCAGGCAAGCCGCAGTTCGCCTTGGCAACGATCGCTGCTTCCGGCTCGGCCTCGGCCAACTCGTGCACGGCTAGAACCACGTCTCCCGCTCCCACCCCGCAGTTGGCGCCGATCGCCGCGGGTTCGGGAGTCTGGCGCCGGCTCCATACAGCCAGCTGATCGGGTCCGAAGCCCATCATGGTCTTGCCGTGCGTATCGAAGCTCATCGTCGCTACCACGGGAACTCCTGCCGACCGAGCTGCCTCGTAGGCCGCCTCCAGTTCGTCCTGGCTGGAAAGGGTCTCTATCCAGACCACATCCGCTCCTGCCCGCACCAGCGCTGCCATCTGCTCGGCGAACACGTCCACCGCGGTTCCATGATCTAGTTCACCGAGCGGGGCCATGAGGTCCCCGGTGGGCCCGACGCTCCCCGCCACTGCCACGGGTCGGTCGGCGTCTCGCACCAGTTGCTTCACCAGCGCTACCGCCGCCATGTTGAGTTCCTCGACCCGGTCCTCGAGTCCGTGCAGGGCGAGCCGGCGCCGGTTGCCGCCGAACGTGTTGGTGAGAACGATGTCGCTTCCCGCATCCACGAATCCCTTGTGTGCGCGGGTCACCATCAGAGGACGCTCCACGTTGAGCAGTTCCGGGCAGGAACCTGCGGGCATCCCGAGCTTGAACAGGGAGGTGCCCATCCCGCCGTCGGCGACCAGAACTGATCGACGGGCAAGAAGGGTGGCGAACAGGTTGACATCGATCGATGGTGGTTGGAGCACTACTCCTCCTGTCCGGGTCAGGATCTCGAGTGCTCCAGGCGGCCCACAATCAGAAAGGACCGCCAGCTTGGGCGGCCCCGTGTCGGCGAAGTAACGCATCCACGCGTGGTCGCTTTAGCTGTTTTTCTAGAGCGCCCGCAAGCTGACTCGTCAAATCGGCGCTGTTGTTGACCTCCAACCTAGCAGAACGGTACCGACCCGTATAGCCTGGAACAGGATCAAATCGTCCTGAATGGAGGAAAACTCATATGGGGAACCGCCTGATCCACTTCGAGTTCAACTCGTCGGATCCGTCGGCGTCGGTAGCGTTCTTCGAGAGTGCGCTGGGTTGGAGCTTCACCAAGTGGGGTGAATACGACTACTGGTTGGCGACCACCGGCGAGGACGAACCGGGTATCAACGGCGCAGTCGGTTTGGCACGCGAGGGCACCGAACCGCACACCCTGAACACGGTCGAGGTGAAGGACCTCGAGACTGCGATGTCGGACTGCGAAGAGGCCGGCGGTAGTTGCAGCCCCGAGATCCTGGAGATACCCGGAGTCGGACGCTGGGTGCTCGTCCGGGAGCCGGGCGGCAACCAGTTCGGGATGATGGAGCCCGTAACCGCCTGAGAAGTCGGGCAATTGACAACCGTTCCGGCCTGCCCGTAACGTACGCCACCGCAGAGGCACGGAAAGTGCAAGGGTCGGTTCGTCCATGACCACTAATGGGGACAACAGCCAAGCCGGTCCCGCACACACGTCCAGCCTTGCACTCTTCCGCTGTCCGGATACGTGTACGCGCTCTCGGTTGGAGGGACCGGGCGCGGACCGCAGTCCTCGCTCCTGACGCCACCACCCGAGAGCCCTAAGACACGTCGGCGTCACCCACGAATCCGACTCTTGGACCGAAGGAGAACAACATGGGCTATCACAATCCCGACGCACTCGTCTCGACCGCCTGGCTGGAAGCGAACCTGGACAACCCGGCCATCCGCATCATCGAAGTGGACGAGGATGTCAACGCATACGGGCGGCGCCACATACCCGGCGCGGTCGCCTGGAACTGGTTCGACGACCTGCAGCATCCGGTCCGCCGGGACTACCGCGACAGCGACGGCCTCGCTTCGTTGCTTTCCCGAGCAGGTGTCGGCCCCGATACAACCGTCGTCCTCTACGGAGGGAACAACAACTGGTTCGCTGCCTACGGGTACTGGCTGCTGAGGTATCGCGGCTTCGACAACGCGAAACTGCTCAACGGCGGACGCCTCAAGTGGAACATCGAAGGCCGCCCCATGACCACCGACGTCCCCTCCTACGAGAGCACAGAAGTGACGATCCAAGGCGCGGACCGCCCCGAGTTCCGAGCGCTGCGCGACGAGGTCCTCGCCGGGTTGGGGCAGGTCACCTTCGTCGATGTCCGCTCGCCTGAGGAGTTCACGGGCGAGAAGCTGGCCCCCGACCACCTTCCCCAGGAGCAGCCATATGTGGGGGGACACGTACCGGGCGCTCGAAATGTCCCATGGCCAAAAGCGGCCAACGACGACGGGAGCTTCAAGTCCCGGGAGGACCTGGACGCGCTGTACAGGGGCGAGGGTGTCGAACCGGGCACCGAGGTGATCGCGTACTGCCGGATCGGCGAGCGGTCGGCCCACACATGGTTCGTGCTGACCCAACTGCTCGGATACGACACGGTGAAGAACTACGACGGGTCCTGGACCGAGTACGGGTCGCTGGTAGGCGTGCCAGTCGAGGTAGGCGCGTAGAGACCTGGAAGGGTGCTGAGCAAGCCCACCGACAACCGGGTGATCGTCATTGTTCAGCACCCCTTCCAGTGTCCCGGGTCTTTGTTTCGGTTGTGTTTGGAGTGGCGGTGTTATTGCAGGAGAGATAGTTCTGTCATAGGCCCGTCGCATACTGGTGGGTAACCGCAAAGCACCAAGCGGTCCGTTATCGGTACCGACCGGGCCGGGCTGGGATCAAGCCGACCGTAGGACCCCGGTAGGGGTACGGCGGGACGCGTTTCGGCGCCGAGGAGGCGGCGGCCGGGAGAGGGTCCCGCCGGAGGTGACAGGCCCGGCGTTTTTCGCGTTCTCGGGGATCCCCGGGCCGGTGGCCAGACAGTGGGAGACAGTGGGTAAGGGGTCAATCGGCGGTCAATCGGCGAATCTGAGAATCAGGACACTCGTCGCACCGTTCCACAGCAGCATGACATCAGGGCCGGGTTCGAAAACCCGGCCCTGATTCCGTCTACGTATTGCGAGAAGCCCTGTTACGGGAGCCAAGCGCTCCAGGTCGCCTCGTTGGCTGCGATCCACTCCGAAGCCGCCTCCTCAATGCTCTTGCCCTCGGACTCCACCGCGGCCAGCATCGAGATCTGGTCCGCCGTCGTGTAGCTCATGTTGCTGAGGAGAGCCCAGGCAGCTGGCGCACCAGCTTCCAGACCTTCCCATGCGATCTTGAACAGGTCATCCGCCGGGTAGGCACAGTCCACCCCGTCGGCATCTGCCGTCGCGTAGCACTCGTCCGAATAGGCGGGCAACTCCACCTCGCTCAGGTCATAGGCGTTGAACGCCGAATGCGGCGTCCAGAAATACACCAGGACGGGCTGCTCCCGACTAATCGAGGCGTCGATGGCCGCCAGGATCGCCTCCTCGGACCCGGCCCACACGACCTCCAGATGCAAGCCCAGGTTGGCAATGATGTCGTCGTCGTACTGCACCCAACTCGGATCACCACCCAGGAACTGGCCCTTGTCGCCCGTCTCCGCGGTCGCGAACATCCCGGCCAGCTCAGGATCCAGGAAACCTTCCCAAGTAGCCAGCGCC
>JAPOQZ010000239.1 GCA_026710435.1 bacterium
GCAGAAGCCGCCCGGTTCCGGGACCGCAGCGGGCTGGTATTCCCATCAGCCACCGGACGGGAACTATCCGACGCGACCCTGTCCAAACTAATGCGAGAACACAACATCCCCGCCGTGCCCCACGGATACCGATCCAGCTTCCGGGACTGGGCAGCCGAACTGACCGACACACCCCGCCAAATCTGCGAACTCGCCCTCGCCCACGTCAACAACGACCGCGTCGAAGCCGCCTACCAACGAAGCGACCTCTTCGACCGGCGCCGACAACTCATGCAACAATGGGCCGACTACCTACACAACCAGACTCCAGCTCTACCGAACCCCGACTAGAACCCAAACCCCCACCAGCAACCACAACCCGCCCCGTCTACGACCGTCCGGCAGACAGCAACTAGCTGAAGACCCTCCGACGCATGCACCACGCTCAAAGCCGGCGGACGGCGACGCAACCTTGATGGGGTGGCCCACCGAATCCAGAAGGGGCTCCGAGGAGCCCAGCTCGCCGCACCCCAGCGGGTCGCGAACGCACACGGAGCCACAGCAGGGGCGCTGTTGAGCATCGTAGGAGAACTGAACCGCCAGATCGCAGACCTCCAAGCAACCCTGGAAACCTGCCTTTGAGGAGCACCCGGACGCCTCTATCTACCTGTCACAGCCAGGACTCGGTACTGTGCTCGCCGCCCGGGCGCTCGCAGAGTGTTCGAGGTTCGACCCCGAACGCTACACCAGCGCCAAGTCACCCAGGAACCACGCAGCCACGTCGCCCATCACAGTCGCATCGGGCCGCAAACACGCCGTCGTCGCCCGCCACGTCCGCAAAGCCGCGACTCCCCAACGCCCCCGACCTCTTGGGCGTTCTGTTCCCCAACCCGAAGCCCAGGCGCCCGAGAGTTCTACGACCAACGACGAGCAGCCGGCGATCTCCACCATCAAGCGCTCCGAGTCCTAGCCATCCGGTTCGTAGGCATCCTCCACGGCTGTCTCAAACACCGGACACGCTACGACGAACACACCGCCTGGGCCCACCGAACCGTCGCCAGCCGAGCCAGCTTGACATTTGCGCGTCTGGGGTGTCTATCAGGTCACATCTGCTACAGCCGAAACGTCACTCTTCCCTTGACCGGGGGGACAGGCCGACAGATCCCCACGGCAACCCACACACCAGATTTCAGTCGGGTCAGACCCGCCCCCCGGTCCAAGGGGCCACCCCCATCATGACAGGCAGCCCCGGACCTGTTCCGAGCCCGCTTCACCCTCCTCCGGCCACCCCCATCATGACAGGCAGCCCCCAAAGGGAAGACCAGCTCCGGTATACTCATCGACTGGAGAAACCGCTGGAGCCCCAACTCAGCCCCTATCCGCTAATGCTCTAAGTTACTTCGATACTTCTGGCTTCACGTGGAGGAGGACCGCATGGCAGTACGTAAGCCTCGCGCCAGTGGGCAAGACATCACGTTGGGGGACTTCCACAAGACGCGGGCAAAGATGCTCGAGATGTGGACGTCTAGCTCGGTCAGAGACACGATCGACTACATGGACCATCACAACATTGATCAGGTCTTAGTCATCGATTCCCCAAGTGACGACAGGTGGATGATGGTAACCCGTAGGATGATCGCAGCAGCGCAACTCTCCGATCCAGAGGGAACACCCGTCAGAGCCTTGCTCGACTCCAACCAGGATCCGAGGCACTACCTGCCCGCCGCTACGCCTTTGTACAACGCAGCGCCAGATCTCATTAAGTATGACTGGGTGATCACCACCAGAGATGGAGAGCGCGTCGGGTTCGCCACCGTAGGCGATGCTCTGGAGAAGGCGCTGAAAGCTCTCTACGGATAACTTCCTTGAACCGAGCGAGTTGACTTATAGACGCTCCGTCTCGATGGCTCACATGGCTAACTCTCCGTCCGGCCAGCCGGTGATTCGATGATGAGCACTCTCCTCTTGTGGAGGTGAGTACTTTTCCGTAGCAGTCACTGTCTCGCTGGCTCCGAGGCTAGCGAAGCCGACTTGGCAGGCTCTAGCGCCTATGTGGAACGGAACGTGGGTTTGAGGGTTGCGTATCGAGCGGGCCTTGGTGAGGGAAGGTTTTGCCCGGTGGCGATCGGCAAGGCCGGGCAGTCTCACCAACCGGTAGGGAGGCTGAAGCGCCATCGAGCGTCCCCCGAGACCGTCAACAAGCACGCTTCGGGCAGTGAGGACAGCTCGGGACAGGGCGACCCTAGTCGGCTCGCTCCTTCAGGGTCTCGTGGACAAAGAAGGCCACGATGCCGTACTCGATGAGGTGGGTACGCTCCTCCGGGAGGGACCATCTGGACCATCACCGTGAGGCACACGGCCGCGATACCCAGCGCGATGCCAATCTCCGAGGTTTCCCGGCCGCCTCCTCAGCGCCAGGGCCATGACTATGGTCCCACCGAGGACCATGCCGGAGGCGAAAGCGACTACGAGTAGCCCCTCGTCTAGGAGTACCCCGGCCAGTGTGTGGCGTGTCCCCGGAGCCACAGGCCGCCATGCCCACCACCAGTACCAGCAGACAGGCCCGCAGCGTCACCGTTCACCTGTCGGTGGCCTCCGTCCGCTGTTGAGGCCTCCCTGCCGGCTTCGACGTGGCGGAGCATCCCCCGGGGGCTGAGGTCGATGACCCGGGCGAGGTGCCGGACGGGTACGCCCAAGTCGTCGACCGCCGCGGCGGCGGCCGCCCGGAACTCGGCGGTTACCACGGCTACTTCGTGGAGTCGGTCCGCGCGGCGTGACCAGAGCGCCAACAGCTCTGAGATCGCAAGGTTCTGTGCAGGGTCCACGCGTTCTCCCGGTGCCCGAGGTTTCGTAATCCCGGCCCGTACTATAAAGGCAGCCCCACCCCCGACTTGTGCACCGGCCCTCGGCCGTGGGGAACCGTCCCGTTCCCGGGTTAGAGGGACAGCCCGGCGGCAGCTGCGCTCCGGTCCTCGGCAGGGTCGAGGACCGACCCCGAGCCTAGGATCAGCTCGACGGGGAGCCCGGTGCGAGCCGCTGCGGCGGCGGCCAGCTCCATCCGTGTGTTCGGGTCCGTCTCGGCTTGGATCACCCGTCTGGCGGCCCCGAGTCTGCGGCGGCGGGTGTCGGGGTTGGCGGCCCCGCGGTAGCCCGCCAGGGTGGCGGTCAACCGGGCCTCGGCCAAAGGGACGGCAGCCCCGACAGCGGACAAGGCTACGTCTGGGGTCAGGTCGGCGGGTCGTTCGTGGCGGGCCTCGGCCATGTACGGGGCCACGTCGTTGCTGTTCAGGTCACTGCCCACCAGGCTGGTGGCGGCCTGGCGGTCGGTGGCGACGATGACTGCACGGTCAGCGAACCGTCCCAGGATCCGGAGATGGGCGGGGATCAGCTTCGGGGTGCAGGGCGCAACCGTTCCGGTCAGCCCCACCCGGTGGTAGGCCACCACAGACGGGCAGTCGGGTACGATCAGGGCGCTGCCCTCCCGGGCGATCACAGACCTGGCCTGGCCCAGCCCGTACAGGGATCCCTCCCCATCGGGCGGTGGTGTCATCCGCCCGTCGCTGTCCTCGACCGCGAAGCCCGACACCCGTTCGTGTCCGGTCACCACCGGGTACAGCACCCGGCCGACGTGGGTGGCGAACAGCCGGGCACCACCGCCGTTGCGGGCGACCCTCGCCGCGACCATATCCCCGGCGGAGACCCCGAGGCTCCGGAGGTGTTGGGGCACCACCGACGGGTCTACGGGCGCCCAGCCGATCCGGAAGCCGGCCACGTCGCCGCTCTGGTAGCCGTGAACGCGACGCAGGTACGCCCGGGCTCTGGCCGCCGATGGGTCGCTTCGGAGCAGCAGGTGGCAGAACTCAGACATCCGCCAGCGTATCCTGTCGAGCCGCTGTGGCCTGGTTCGCCGAACCGACAACGGGCCCAGATCCACACCGGCCCGGCGGGCCAGAATGTCCAACGACTCCCGGAATCCGACTCCCTGAGACTGCTGCACAGAGTCGAGGGCGTCGGCCCCGAGACCGCAACCGAAACAATGCCAGACACCCTAGCCAACAGCTGACCGACAACCACAGGGTGTCCCTCGTCGGCGCGGAACGGACAGAGAGTGCTCCAACGGCGGCGCCGGCCCCCCTAACCTCAGCGACCTCACCGACCAGGGCCACAAGATCTGTGGCGTCTTTGACCAGCACCGCCACCCTGCGATGCCACA
>JAPOQZ010000241.1 GCA_026710435.1 bacterium
CCAGGAATCGTGGTACCGCGACCGTCACGGTGACGGCATCTGACGGTAACGGCGGCGAGGCATCGGACACCTTCAGCGTGACGGTGAAGGCAGCGCCGGTGGTGGCCTCGGCCATCGCCGATATCAGCGGACTGGAAGCCGAGGACAGCCGTACCATCTCCATGTCCGGGGTGTTCAGCGACGCCGACGGCGACGCGGTGACCGTGACCGAGGCATCATCGTCCGACAGCGCGATCGTGGCGGTGTCGGCCGCCCTCGACGGCGCAACGACCGCGATCACCGCCGTCACGGTGACCGCCAGGTCCGAGGGCACGGCCATCATCACGGTGACGGCGAAAGATTCGGACGGATACGAGAGGTCATGGAGTGTTCTCCCTGGTCAAAAAGGCTTTCGGCATTGGATCAATTCGTCCGGTATCACTGTCGGTAGCACTAGCTAACGGGGGAAGTTCTACAGCGACGGCTGTTGATCTTCACGGTAGCTGAATGGTCAGCGGTTGCGATGAAGGGGACGCCAGTCACGTCGACGCAGCCCGAGGATCGGGCTGCGTATGAAGATCGACAAGACGAGGGTGGAGCACATCGACGTAGCTCTTTTTCACTTGCCGGACCCAGACCCTCTGACGGTGCCGACCCGTCCCAGCGTTGTCGGAGCTGCTTCCCGCCCAAAGCCCTGCATCCCCAGGACCCGGACTGCTCCCAGCTTCAGCGGACTGCTGTGACAGCCCACCGGAAAGGGTCTCGCACCCTCACACGAGAACAAAACGCCTCATAGCGCACCCTCGCCACATGAAAGAGATCCAACACGTGACGAGCGTCGGGTAGATACTCGGAGATGGCAGCCTGATACGAGCAGGATGCCGTCGGATACGACGATCTCAACCCGCAGACACCAGTCCGGTCCCTGATCACGGAAGCCTGTCAAGGCCGGTTGAAAACTGCGCGGTCTAGTGGGTTGGTTGGTGGGTGATCTCCTTTCGTTTGCCTCGGAGTCGGTAGCTTTGGCCTTTGAGGACGATGATTTCAGCATGGTGGACCAAGTGGTCGACCATGGCTGCGACGGTTACGGCGTCGCCGAAGATCTCTGCCCAGGATGAGAAGTTCTTGTTGGATGTGACGATGAGGGATTGGCGTTCGTAGCGTGATGAGATGAGAGAGAAGAACAGTGGAAGCGGCTTGTGGGTCGAAGGGGATGTATCCGAGCTTGGTCGATGACGATAAGGGGGATTCGGGCGAGCCGATCCAACTCGTCGCTGAGCCCGGCCCCGTGTGTTGGCTTCGGCGAGGTGGGTGACCCACTGGGTGGCGGTAGCGAACGCGACTCGGTAACCGCGGCGGGCTGCTTGGACTCCGAGGGCGATGGAGAGGTGTGTTTTGCCGGTTCGGAGGACCTAGGAAGGCCACGCGCAGGCCGGGGGCTTCGATGCTGCTGTTCGTCCGGAGTGGAGTAGGACAACAAGGTGGCATACTTTGTTGTGTGGTGTCGGTAGGCAGAGTGGTCTCGATAGTCGAAGCGGCGTCGACGCCGTGGCGGGCCGCGGCCGGTTTGTTGGCGTTCTCTTGCGACGAGGGCGTCGCTAATCCTTGGCACGGCGCCGATGTCACGCGTCTTGACGCTGAGGAGTTGGCGTCGCGGATTGAGGTCGCTCTTCGAGCGCAAGGGACCGAAGGTCCGACCTTCGACCGGGCTGTCGTCGTGGATGTGGTGGGTCGGGGGTCTCAGGGTCTGTCACCCGGAGAGGTAGCGTACGCGACGGCTACGGGCCTTGATCGCGTTTTCTCTTCGACGTTCACCCAATCCTGGCTGGCCGACAAGCCGCAAGTATTCGTTCTTGAGCCGGGTGAGCTGTTCCCCATCTCGGACATGGGCCTCATGGGCACGTCGGGTTATAGCACTCGACCAGACCGCCTCGACCTACCCGCTGGGGAACTGCCACACGTCCGTAGGCTCGACGAGTCTGGAATCACGGTGCGAATCGATGCCCGGTGTGTCGCTTCGCTTGATGGGCTACTCGCGGCGAGTCCGCTCTCGGTAGCAGCCGTGGTGATCAACGAGGACTGGAGCGAACTTGACGTGCCCGATGAGTTGTTCCCGATCGCCGCGAAAGACCCGGTCACGCAACGAGACCGGGTGAAGCGCGCTGTCGCCGCGGCGTTGTCACAAGGTTCGGTCGTCGTTGTTGTTCCCGAGCTCTGCGCCACAGTCGGCACTGTGGAAGACATGGAGGAGTTGTTGGACGAAACGGTCGGGCCGGTGGTCGTGTTCGCGGGCAGCTCCCATGTCGTGCGCGATTCGGTCAACGCGAACGAGGCTCATGTCATCCTCCCTGGGGTCGGCGTAGCGTGGTCACACGACAAGTTTGTTCCCTATGAGACCCGCGATCGAGACCGGGAAGGCATCACCACCTCGGCCATGCCTGAGGTGACCATTGCCTGCGGGAACCACGTCCGGGTCGCTGTGTTGATCTGCAAGGACGTGTTGGCGCCGAAACATGCGGAACTGCTCGGACATCTCGGCGTGCACCTACTCGGCGTACCCGCGATGTCGAAGGGGCTGGATGACTTCGCCAGCGCCGCTTACACGATTGTCGGACGGTCTCAGGGGGCGATGGTGGTTGCGAATAATCCCCGGGTCTGGGAGGGGGCGGTCGTGGATACCGCGCTCCTCGGCCATCCTGTTGCTTCATATCAGAAGACCGACGTTGCTCACCCGGAGGCCACACCCGGATTCAGCTATGGAGTCCTCGGAGAAGGATGGCGAGGTTCCGAGAATATATGATGTCTGGGTTGGGTGACCTGTCTAATAGCGGTACTAGTTGACTTATACTTGACATCATGGATCGGGATCGGCTCCTACCTCTTGTAACTGCTCTCCAGGATTGGGCCACCAGTGGCGACATCGAGACCGGCGTCGGCCTCGAAGGCATCGTGGATGAGTTGCTTCGTGATGACTCAACCGAGATGGCCGCCGCGGTCGGGTCTGTACTCGAGCGGGCCGCACTGCGAATCGTCCGTGACGGGGGCAACGCCTCACGACTCGGGCCGCTTCGAGAGCGTGTGGCTGTGGCGCTCACTGTGAGAGTCGGACGCGACGCTGCAACCAGCGACCGGGCCTTTGAACGGAGCCTGGGAACGAGAATCCTTGACGCGCTTCGTTACCGGGGGTGTTCGCCGTCGGAACTGGCCAGACTCTTGGACGTCGATATCACCCAGATCAGCAGGGCGGGTCGAGTCCTGTCGACATCGGGCGAGTTGGTGATCAAAGTCGACCCCCGAGACAGGCGGCGACGTCTGTACCAGCGACCGACACCCGAAGGGTCTCGTCACATGTTTCGTGATGTTGTCACGAGTGCGCTCAATAGTCTCCGTGTGACCGACGTAGCGAGCGATCTCCTGCCGGACCGGTTTGGGGATCGCCTCACGCCGAGCCATTTCGGAACTGTCGTTGCCGCTGCTGGTGCGGATCTTGACAACGGTTTGTATCAGCCGACCCTGATACATCAACTTGCTATACCCAAGACGAGTGGGGGAGAACGCCCCGCAGCAGCCCTTCGCTATGTCGATCGGCTCGTCTACGCGGCGCTGTCAGAGAGTTGCCGCCCCGAGATCGAGGCCACGCTTGGCCCAACGGACCAGGTGCTGTGGCCTCGAGGCGAGACCCGCGAGAAGCGGTGGGTCGAACTGGAGAGCTTCGTGGCCAACATCGGCACCCCGTACGTGCTTTCCGTGGACATCGCTTCGTTCTACGATTCCATCCGCCACGAGGTACTCGCCGATCAACTCCAAAGAGCCGGATGCGACCGGAGAGTCGTTTCTGCTCTCCGCAGTTGGCTAGGGGCGGTGACCGGCAGGGAGCGAGGCCTACCACAGGGACTCTCGGCGTCTGACCGGTTGGCATCCATCGTTCTGGCACCAGTTGACACTGCGCTCCGTGACGCCAACCTGCCGTACGTGCGCCATGGCGACGACTTACGTATCGCCGTTGCCACACCACAGGAAGCACACGATACGAAGACCCTGGTCCGTTCAGCATTACAGCCGCTTGACCTTCTGGTCAACGACGACAAGACACGTTGGCTCCGTCACGAGACCTACACGCGACATCGCACCGACGTTGACAGAGCGGTAGAGAAATACCTTGAAGCGGAAAGCAACTACGGCCGAGACACCGCTATCTATAACGTCTTGGACGCTCTGGGAGCAGATAAGGAACTCATGTGGGACTGGTACCACAGCGATCTCGGCGTGCGCGACGTGCTATCCGAAGCCGGAGCCAATCTGACACCCGGCGACGAACGAGCCCTCCTCGTACTTCTAGACGCTGTACTAGAAGAAGAAAAGCTTCGTGATAGATGGGACTGTACCCGTAGCGAAGGGCAGAGCTACACCTTCTTGCTCCAGGCCGGTGTCGGGCTTCTTGCTGCCTCGGGTGCGGCGGAGGCAGCGGCCAGACTGCCGTCATGGTTGGTAGAGCGACCCGAGTACACGGACGTATTGTCGATGTACGTACAATCAGTCGCACCCAAGGACCCGGCAGCGATCGCCGCGATGTTGGCCCGCATGGAGAACGCCCACACGTCCTACGACGCGCAATGGCTCCGACTGTACTCAGCCCTCGGGGACGAAGGCCAGAACGGTGAGTTTGACGCCTTGGCCAACAACCATCTCAGCGATGTGGACAAGGACTGGGTGCTACGCCTCCGGGCCGGCCGGTTCATAGCAGCACGGGGCAAGCCCACGGCGCCCGTAGCCGAGGCCAGCATCAACGAAGCACCAACCGCTCTTCGTGATGACGTACTCGACTTAGTGAGATCCGCCGCTCCCTCACGGTTACCTGAGCTGCTGAACGATGAAAACGAAACCGCCAACGCCCTACTCGCCGCCTAGAAAACAAAGCCCGTTCGAGATAGGCGAAGCCCGATCCAGTAAGCGCTACCGCCCGAACGTCGGATGCATCCGCAACGATGGAGCGGCCACCCGTGCGGAACTGGCCGACCGGCTCGGGCTCAGCATCGGAACGATCCGGCGGCGTGTCCGGTCGATGCTCGAAGCGGGTCAGCTCATCGAAGTAGGCAGGGCGCCGCTCGGTGGGAAGCTGCTGGGCTTGACGCCGGGTTCGTAGCCGCCGTTCGTCTCGGCGTCGAGCTACGCTCCCGTGACTGGACCATCGTTGACATGTCGTATACAGGTGCCGAACAAGAGCCTCGTACTGGGTCTTCGTCTTCGGCGGCATAGGGGACGCCGTGAAGGGCGAGCCTCCCAGGGTCGTCTATGTCGAGGACAAGGGAATGGTTGTCGATGGAGGCGGTGGCGGAGAAGACGGTGCGGGATCCGCTCCACAGCGGTGCGCCGGGCTGGCCGGCGTTGAGAGAGATCGAGGCCTGACGAACGTTGTCAGGCCATGCGTCGGCGTCGGAGTATTGGAGACGATCTTCATCAAGGACGGCG
>JAPOQZ010000261.1 GCA_026710435.1 bacterium
CCCTAGTGTCCCGAGTCTTTAGTTCGGTTGTGTTTGGAAGACGTGCAGTCATGCGACGGGTTGGTTGTGTCACAGGCCTGTTGCATGCTTGTAGGTAACCGCAAAGCGCCAACGGTCCGCTTTCGGTACCGACCGGACCGTGATTTGGTTCATGTTGTCCACCCAGCCCCTCGCAGAGGGTACGGCGGGACGCGTTCGACGCCGAGGAGGTGGCGGTTGGGGGAGGGCCCGCCGGAGGAGACCGCCTCGACGGTTTTCGCGGTCTCGGCTACCCGGAACCGGTGCGTGCCAGGCGGAGGAGGCTATCTCCAACGAACTCCCGATACAGGACACTAGGAGGGTACTGAGCAATCCACCAGCGGCAATCGTCATTGTTCAGCACCCTCCCACCGGGGGGCAGGCATCCGGTGAACCGGGAACGGCTACCGGTCGGCGAACCAGGCGACCGTGCGGCGTATCCCGTCGTCGAAATCGGTGAAGGGTCGCCAGCCGAGTTCCTCGCGGGCTAGGCCGCAGTCGAGGACGGAGCGGGGTATGTCTCCGGGGCGGGGCGGACCGTAGACCGGGCTCCCCCCGAATCTTGCGTGCCGGGCGATGGTGTCGTAGACCTCCTGGGTGCTGGTCTCCACACCCGTACCGATGTTGTAGACGGCGCCGCCTCCCTTCCCCGAGGCCCGCATCAGCGCGTCGACGACGTCCTCCACGTAGACGTAGTCACGCGTGTCCTTCCCGGAGCCGAAGATTGTCGGTCGGCGGCGGTCTAGACATGCACGGCTGAACACGGCCACCACACCGGCTTCGCCCGAGGGATCCTGCCGGGGTCCGTAGATGTTGGCGGGACGGACGACCGCGTAGTCCAGCCCGCGGGAGCGCCTCCAGAAATCCAGGTAGTCCTCCACGACCTTCTTCGAGATTCCGTAGGGAGAGTCGGGACGGCGCGATGTCCCCTCACGAGCGGGCAGGGGCGCCGCACGGCCGTAGAGGGCGCCTCCGGTCGATGCGAAGACCACACGCTCCACGCGGGCGACCTGGGCGGCCTCCATCACGTTCAGGGATCCGGTGATGTTGACGTCGGCGTCGTGGCAGGGGTCCTTCATCGCAACCGCCACCGAAGTCTGCGCCGCCAGATGGAACACCAGGGCGGGGGAGAATCGCCTCACCGCATCCACCAACCCGGCCGAGCGGATATCGATCTTGTGAACGGACACCGAGCCGCGTCGCCGGGACGCAGCCAGCCACGAGACCTTTCCCGACGAGAGATCGTCGAGTACCAGAACCTCGTACCCTTCATCCACCAGCCGGTCGACCAGGTGTGAACCGAGGAAGCCCGCCCCTCCCGTGACAACGACCCTGCCGGCCGAGCGCGTTCGAGCGGATGCCGTCACCGTGCGGTGCCCACGCCTTCGTACGAGAATCCGTGGGATTCCACCCTCCGGCGCTCCAAGAGGTTACGAGCGTCGACGACGGCCGACCCGCGCATCGCCCCGCGCACCGCGCCCAGGTCGACCTCCTGGAATTCCACCCACTCGGTGGCCACCAGCAACACGTCCGCTCCTTCAGCTGCCGAGACGGCATCGGACGCCAGCTCCACACCGTCTGGCGGCGTCTTCACCTGTGGGTCGTAGGCCCGCACCGTCGCTCCCGCCGACCTGAGACGCTCCACCATCTCCAGAGCAGGGGACTCCCGCACGTCGTCCGTACCGGCCTTGAAGGCCAGACCCCACACCCCTACGCGCAGATCCCCATCGTTGCTTCCGGCGGCCGAGACCACCTTGTCGACCATGCGCTGCCTCTGCACGGCGTTGACGTCCATCACGGCCCTCAGCAACGAGAAGTCGTAGCCGCTCTCATCCGCCATGGCGAGGAGCGCCCGCGTGTCCTTCGGAAGGCACGATCCGCCATATCCCGGACCGGGCTCGAGGTATTGTCCTCCGATCCTGTGATCCCTACCCATGCCGGCCAGCACCTCCGCCGCGTCGGCGCCTACCGCTTCGCACAGGTTGGCGATCGAGTTGGCGAAGCTGAGCCGGGCAGCCAGGTAGGAATTGGCCGCGTACTTGATCATCTCGGCGGAGGCCGGATCGGTGACGATCACCTCGGCGTCCAACCCGTGGTAGACATCCGAGGCCAGGATCCGGGCCGCCTCGGGATCGGTGGCCCCGATCACGATCCGATCCGGGCCGAAGAAGTCCCCCACCGCGCTCCCCTCCCGGAGGAACTCGGGATTGGACACCACCATGACGCCCCGGTCGGCAATGCCCGGTATACGACTGACCCGCCGGGCGGTCCCTACCGGAACCGTCGACTTGATGGCCAGAACCACTCCCGGCTGCAGAGCGTCTGCTACGTCCTCCACGGCCCCAAGGAGGATGGATGTGTCAACCGACCCGTCGGGAGCGGACGGGGTGGGGAGGGTGAGGAAAATCACCCCGGCCCCGGCGACGGCCGCTTCGTTGGAGCCGTGGAAGCTGAGCGCCTCGTTCGCCGTGCCCTCCGCCAGGAGGCCGGCAAGGCCGGGCTCGTAGATCGGAACGACACCCTCCCGCAAGGCCCGGAGCCTGCCGAGGTCCCTCTCCCCCACGCGCACACTGTGCCCGAGCCGTGCTAGCCCTCCCGCCTGCACCAAGCCGACGTAGCCGGCGCCGATCACGGCTACCTGAAGGCAAACCGCCTGGCTACCCGCCGGGGACGCGTCACGCTCATGCCCGCATGTACTGCTCATCGGAGGTCGATCATCTTCCCAGAGCGTCGGCACCGATGATCACGACCGCGTCGAGTTCTTCGTGCAGGGTGCCCGGTTCCACCCGGCCGAACCCCAGGGCATCGATGATTGCTTCTCCCCGGTCGAAGTCGTTCGGACGGACCGTAACCACGGTCTGCGAGAAGTCGAACTGCCCGGCATCGTCCACTTGCAGAACCGTGAATCCCGCTTGCCTGAGTTCGTCGCTCCACCTGGTGGCCTGCCCGCTCGTTCCGTTCCCGTTCAGCACCTTCAGGACCATAGGCGGCCCTTCCGCTACCGGAGCCTGCGCGGCGCCTAGCGCTTGGAAGGATCTGTACACCTCGTCGGCCTCGGGCTGATCAGCCACCAGGTAGTAGACACCGTCCTCGGTCGTTTCGAACACCGGGAGGGTCACTACTTCGATGTCATCCCTCTCGAATTCACGGGCCCCGGTTAGCAACTCGATCATCTTCAGGTTGCTCAGACGGGAATCGATTCGTATGTGGCTCTCCAGCGCACCCAGCACCCCCAGCATCCGGTTCACATCGAACACCGACAGGTCCTTGAAGGCGCTGAGCATTGCGAACAGCAGGCTCTGCTGCCGGCTGATCCGCCCCAAGTCGCTTCCGTCCACGAGGACCCACCTGCCGTCGCGGTTCTCCTCGTACTGGCGTGATCTAGCGTACGCGAGGGCGGTCCCGCCATCGAGATGCTGGAGTCCGGCCCCGACGTTCAGGTGCGACTTCAGATCCCGGGCCGCATACGGAAACGTGACGTCCACTCCACCCAACTCGTCGACGATCCCCGCGAACCCCGCGAAATCCAACTCGATGTAGTAGTCGAGGTCGATTCCCGTCTCGCTCTCCACCGTGTCGTAGAGCAGTTGAGGGTTGGGGCCCCCGATCGCGTAGGCCGCATTGAGCTTGTGGGTAACCCCGTCGATCTCGGCCCTGAGGTCCCTCGGGAGGCTGAGCAGCCGGATGAGGCCATCCTCGAGGGTGACGATCATGATGACGTCCGCCCGCTGGCCGGCCACCTGGTCCGTCACGCCGAGTTCCTCGGGCAGGTTCTCGCGGGAGTCGCTCCCCATCACCAGGAAGGTCACCGGGTCGATGATTCTGGAACCGGCCGGAAGGGTGGCGCTCGGTTCGTCGCTCCCACCGCCGTCGGGTGCGGACAGTTCGCCGGAATCGCCGCCCGCTGCGCCCGAACCCGCCAGGGAGGTCGCCACCGTCGGGGGAGGATCGGGATCGACGATGTCGACTCTTTCGAAGCGGGGGAAGTTCCACAGCAGGATCCCCGCCAGAACCACCACGTTCACCACGATCAGGCCGATGATGAGCCTGAGCCACTGCCGACGGACGGTGGATGGCTGGGGCGCGGGAGGGGGCGTGCTGCCGGGGTCTTCAGTGGTCATGCAAGAATCGGCCAGATGTTACCTGCATCGGCCTGGTTAGCAGGGCTAGAGCCGAGGAGGCGGCTGGCTGGCGGCGGGGGGTCAGTGGCCCGAGACCCCGGCGTTCATCCGCAGCAGGCATCCATCGAGGCGCCCGCCCAGGGATGCTGGGCTTCGCTGATCACTCCGGCCACCTCCGCTCGCCGACCGCCACACTTGGGACACACCCACACTTTGGGAACCCTGGCGCCTTCCACCACCAGCGAACGGTACGCGTGGCGGCAGTCAGGACACACGATGTTCAGAACCGGCATGGCGCCTCCCAGCCTGGAACGATCCGGATCGACCCGACAACCCTACTTCCTGCGGCACCGCCGATGCAGCAGAACTCCCGTAGAACAGGTTGAGCGTACCTCCGGTCACCAGGAACACGACCGGTCCCTCCACCTGTGATGCCTCGCGCATCAGTGCCGCCAGCGCGGGGGAACCGAACTCGGGATCGAGCAGTATCCCCTCCGTGCGGGCCATGACCGCGGCGGCGGTCTCCACTTCACCCGGATCCGCATCCCGCTCATCGAGGAGTTCCCAGGAGACCTCGTACCGCTCCTCCACGCCCGCCAGGTCCAGGGCCGCTTCCGAGATGGTGCGGATGCGCTCTTCGCACTCGTCGACCGGCCGGTGGACCGACGCACCCACGATCAGGGTCCCACCCGGGCTTCGACGGTAGCCGGCCAGCAAGCCGGCCTGCGTTCCGCACGATCCGGTGGACAGCCACAGCGTCCGGGGGACCACCCCCCTGTCTCCAAGTTGTCCTTCGAGCTCATCCACGGCCGACAGGTAGCCGAAGGCCCCGACCGCATCCGCTCCTCCACGGCCCACCACGTAGGGATGGTGACCGCTGCTCCTGAGCTGCTCTTCGAGGGTCACCAGCATCGGATCCACGGAACTCCGGACCCGATCACCCGTGAACGTAACCTTTACCCCGTCGAGCCGGTCCAGCAACTCGAGGCTTCCCCTACCGGGTGGGGGGCGGTCTCCGAACATCACCAGCTCGACGGCCAGACCCCGGGCGGCGGCCCCGACCGCTGCGGTCAGCACCCAGCTGGATCGAGGGCCACCACCCGTAACCAGTACATCTGCCCCGGCCTCCTCGGCCGCCCCCACGTGGAACTCCACCGAACGTGCCTTGTTGCCGCCGAGGGCCAAGCCGGTGAGATCGTCCCGCTTGAGGAGGACCTCGATCCCGATTGCCTCGGACAGCCGGGGCGCACGGACGAGGGGCGTCGGCAGGTTGGCCAGGGTGACCCGGGCCGGAGACCTCAATCCGCGGCCCGAATGACCCGGTCGACGAACAGGGGACCAGCACCCATCACGTCGTCGATGTCGGACAGTTCGTCGATCCGCTGCCTATCCAGGAGGGATGGCACGCGGGGATCGCCCAAGACGGCGTCGGCAAATGAGAGGCCCTCCTCGACTGCCCTCATCGCAGCCTCGTAGACGATGTCGTGGGCGGTGTGCTTGCCGACCCGCTCCGCGATGTAGCGCATCACCGGCTCGGCGAATACGAACCCCTGCCGCGCCTCGATGTTCGCCATCATCCGCGACGCGTCGACCTCCAACCCTTCCAGCAGAATCGACGCGTACCTGGTGGCCGACAGCGTCATGGCGCATGCTTCCGGTATCGCTATCCACTCCGCCTTCCAGCTCCGCCCGTCCCGCTCGTGGAGTTGCAGCATCGCCTCGGTCACCACCGCCGCGTCTGCGCGTACCAGCCGGGCGAGGGTGTCGAGGTGCTCCGACAACTCGGGGTTGCGTTTCTGGGGCATGGTGATGCTGCCGACCGTCCCCTTGATGAAAGGCTCCCGCACCTCTCCCAACTCGAGCCGCTGCAGTTCCATGATCTCGTTCCCGACCTTGGCGATTGTGGTGGCGACCATGGCGAGCAGGTGCGTGAACTCGGCGGGTCCGTCCCGGCTGGTGATCCACGGGATCGAAGGAACTCCGAGCTCCATGCGGCGGGCGAACGCCTCCAGCAGGGGCAGCGCCCGGTCACCCCAGAACTCCATCGTTCCCAGCGCGCCCCCTAGTTGGGCCACTTCCCATCGCGCCCTGCCGCTCGCCAGCCGTCGACGATGCCTGCCCACCTCCGACGCCCAGACCGCTGCCTTGAAACCGAAGGGTATGGGGAGGGCAGGCTGGGCATGGGTGCGGCCCATCATCGGCGTCGAGCGGTGTGCTCTCGCCAGGGTGAGGGCGGCGGCTTCGATACGGGCCAGGTCCCGGTCGACGAGGTCACCCACCGCACGCATCACGGTGGCGGTCCACGTATCCGTCAGGTCCTGGACCGTGGCGCCGTAGTAGACCCATTCCCGGGCGGATTCTGGAAGCGTGGCACGCAGCACCCGGATGAGCCCCAGCGTGGAGTGGCCGGTGGCCCTCGTCTCCTCGGCTACGCGTTCGAGGTCGAGATCAGCCTCGGCGGCGTAGGCCCTGATCGTGGCCGCGGCAGGCTCGGGTACCAGCCCGACCTCGGCTTGGGCCTCGGCGAGGGTGGCGAGAATGCCCAGCCAGGCCCTGAACCGGGCCTCTTCTCCTAAGAGGGCTCGCGCCTCGTCCGTCGCCCAGAGGTGACCGTATACGACCGAGTCGGCTAGGTGGATGCTCATCCCACCAGAGCGGCGGCCTCGACTCCTGTCAACAATCGCAGGGCACGCCGTACCTCGTCGAGGTTGGCTCCCCAGGGCACGAATGCCCTGCCGCCGCTGAATTCCATACCCCGTTCCAGCATGCAGCACTTCACAAGCCAGCGGCCTCCGGGATCGGCCTCCTCCACCCGCTTCCGGGGACAGATGTCGACCTGGGGAGGCTCGTCGCCGTAGAAATGGCGGTGGAACTGCATAGACCGCTCGCATCCGATCATCACCCAGTCGTCGCGGTCGGCAGGGCGCGTGTCCAGGTAGGACATGTCACCGGGCAGTTCCGTGCCGGCGCCCCGGCAGGGAAGCAGGTACGAACCGGCCGGAACGGTGGCAGCCAGATCGGGGAAGGTGACCGTGTCGAGCACCAGTTCCACCGGCGGCAGGTCCTCGTCGAACTCGACCACCTGTTGCGCCTGGCGCAACAGCTTGGGTGGGTCGGGTGGGGTCACTTCCGTCACGTAGATATGGATGGGGTCAGGCTCCCAGATGAAGTTGATATGCTCGAACATGCCCTTCACAACGAAAGCCGATATACCCGGACGTGCATGGCGGAGGGCGGCCCCGGCCAGTGCTGTGGCGTTGCCAACGTCCACGGCCGGCTCCTCGATGAGCATGGTGCCTTCCGGATCCGACCACACTTCGACGTCGACCACCCGCTCGAACAGTTCGCCGCTCTCCGCGCGGGCAACTGCGGCCAGCCCGACCGATCCGTCATGGATGAGTGCCAGGTAGTCGGTCCGCCGGTACACCTCGCGACCCATCAGGTAGTCACGCACGAAGCCCGGCTCGGGAACCTGGTCCACATGCTGTACGGAGAGACGTCGATACGGATGGGCACGGGCATTACTACTGGGTGTTTCGGCTACCGGCATGATGCTCCGATCCGAGATTCCATACGTTCAACACGATTCTACCGGCAAACGGACGGGGCCGCCCCCCGAGGGACGGCCCCGTAGAACCGGGAAGTTCTCAGCCCAACTCGCTGCGAACCATCTCCGCTCCGGAGACCATCGCGTGCAGCTTGTCCTGCGCGATGTAGCGCTGCAGGAGGATGAGGCCGCAATCGGTGGTCACGCCCAACTGATCGGCGGGCACGTACTCGAGGAGCCGGCGGATGCGGCCGGCCACCTGATCGGCCGTCTCGGTGATGGTCGACTTGACATCGATCACCCCGGCCCAGAACTGGATGTTCTCGGGCACCGGGTTGTTCTTCACCACGTCGAGACCGGATAGGTCGTCGGAACGGCGACCGCAGTTCTCGAGGTTGAGAACGTCGATGTTCGCATCGTACGAAGCCGGTATCACCGAGGCGGTGGCCGCCGGCTCGTCCCCTTCGCGGATGGTCAGGTCGAAGATCTCACCCGCTCCTGCAGTGTCGTCGGGGAAGTAGGCCGGAGTGCCGCCCCAGTTCCCCCAGCAGATGTGGACAATGATCTTGGCGTTCTGGACACCGGCCACCGCCCGGTTGAAGGCCTCGATAGCCCAGGGCTCGTAGAAGTAGGGCCAGGTGAACTCGTCCAGCTGGATGAAGTCGATCCCCATCGCGTCCACCTCGAGAATGTCCTCGTTGACGGCGTCGGCGATCGCCATGGCCCGGTCCTCGGCTGCCTCGTAGTGGAGGTCGTTGGTGGCCTGGGCAAGCACCTGGATCCCGGTGTACTGGACCTTGGTGGCCTTGTTGGTGGCTCTCTTCAGCGCTCTGGCCTGCTCCACCATGATGGCGCCCCGCCGCTTCACCTCCTGGGTGAGGGTTCCGGCATGCAGACGGCTGTAGATCGGGAATCCCAGGAAACCACCCTTCAGGTCGTAACCGAGCCGCTTGTAGTAGTAGTAGAGGGCCTGGTCGGCATAGTTGTCGCCGTGGAGTCGACCATCGGTGATGATGTCGAGCCCGGCGTTCTCCTGGTCCGTGGCCAGCGCCGCCGCCGCGTCCTCCAGAGCCTCCCGGATGTAGGCGTCGGGCGGCTCCTGGTCGCCGGTCCACTCGCGTACGCACTGGGCATCCCACCAGCGTGGATTCGGATAGTTACCCACCATCGAGGTCGGTATGAGTACCTCTTCACCCTTGATCTGCATTGCTCCTCCATCTCTAGCAGCGAATCTCGATCGGCACACAGCAACCGAGTGGCCGGTCGGGGTTACCTCCTTCGTGTCGGTCTCAGGTCGCACGCCCTCGGACGCCGTCGCCAACGTCAGGCTAGCAAACCGAGAGTTGCCCTAGCCCCGATTTTTCATGCGGGGGTTTGATCTGCGCGAACAGGGGTGTGGGATATGAGCTTCTGACCAGGCACTACGGGTGTTTCGACAGCCCTGTCTCGGCCCGGCGGGACCTTCACCCGTCGGGTGAAGCCAGGCCCAGTCACGATCATGTGGTTGATGTGGCATGTTGCCGCGGGTATGTCGGGAAACATGAAGAATCAAGGCTAGACACGGCAATTCGTAGCTGGTGGGAAGTCGACGACTCCGGCTGGCATCCCTAGGAGGGTGCTGAACAATGACATACTCGGGCGTGCCACCCGCCGAACCAGGAATCATGCCGGCGATTGGCAGTCCGCTGGTGTATTGCTCAGTACCCTCCTACCGGATGGTCCATCCGCCATCCACGACCAGACCGTGTCCGGTCATGTACGACATGCGTCCGGAGGCCAGGAGCGCGATGGCGTCGGCGATGTCCTCCGGCTGGGCAACACGGCCGACGGGAATGCGGGCCTCGACAGCAGCCCTGAGTTCGGGCTGATCCAGTCGCCACTTCGTCATCGGCGTCTCCACCATTCCCGGGCAGATCGCGTTCGACCGGATGCCGTCAGCGGCATAGTCGGCCGCGATCGAGCGGGCCAGGAGGAGAGCAGCGGCCTTCGACACGGAGTAGACCGACCGGGCCGGGAAGGGAACCATTCCCGCCACCGAGGCGACCGTGATGATGTGCCCCGACCGGCGCGGGACCATCGACCTGAGGGCGGCCCGGGAACACAGGTAGACACCCGTGACGTTGACCGCCATCACCCCCTCCCATTCATCGAGGGGGGTCTCGTGTAGCCGCGCCGCGGCCGCGGATCCGGTGATGCCGGCGTTGTTGACCAGTACATCCACGGGACCGAGTTGCTCCTCGATAGTCGCAAATGCCTCGGCAACCGCAGCCGCGTCCGACACATCCACCCCGAGCCCGACGCCGCCCCCGGCAGCTTCGCGAGCGCCGGTAAGGTCGAGGTCGAGGACGCCGAGCCGGAACCCTTCCCGGACAAGGCGCTCACACGTCACCCGACCGATCCCCGATCCGCCACCAGTCACCACCGCCACGCTTGGATTGTTTCCTGCCATCTGGTCCTCCATCGTCTGGTTGGCCTCAGAATATGACTCGATGCCGCCAACGCGTAATATCAACCCCGATGAGGCTTGCTGGCAAGAGCGCGTTGATAACCGGGGCGGGTTCGGGGATCGGTCGAGCCACGGCCGAGTTGTTCGCACAGGAGGGTGCGTCGGTCGCCATCGTGGACCTCGATCCCCGCTCGGCCGAGACCACCGCAGCCTCCATACGGAGCCGCGGCGGGACAGCTCTGGCATTCGAGGCCGACGTGTCATCGGCAGAGCAGACGGCTGGCGCGGTCGATTCGGCGGCCCGGGAGTTCGGGCGGCTGGACATCGTCTACAACAATGCCGGAGTGGGTTCCACCGGGTCGGTGGCGACCGCCACCCAGGAGAATTGGGACCTGTGCTTCGATGTCAACGTGAAGGGGACCTTCCTCGTCTCCCGGGCTGCGATACCTCACCTCGAAGCGGCCGGGGGAGGGTCGATCGTGAACCAGGCGTCGGTGGCGGCACTGGTCGGTATCGAGGGGTTCGCGGCCTACTGCGCGGCTAAGGGCGCCGTCGTCTCATTGACCCGTTCCATGGCCGTGGACCTTGCTCCGTCGGGCATAAGGGTGAACGCCATCTGCCCGGGAACCGTTTACACCCCGCTCATGGAACCTCTCATGCTGGAGCGGGGTGAGGGAGATCTCGAACTGGGGCTGGCCAGAACTGCTACGAAGTATCCGATCGGCCGGCTCGGCAACCCGTCGGAGATCGCCCGAGCCGCCCTCTTCCTGGCCTCTGACGAGGCCGGCTTCGTCACCGGTTCGATCTTCACGGTCGACGGCGGCATGACCGCCCAGTAGTCGATGGGAGTCCACCTCGCCGCGGACAAGCGCACCGACCTCGAGGCGGCGGCCGGGCTGGTACGACCCGGATCGATGGTGGCGCTGGGCGGGGGACTGTCCGCCAGGCTGCCGATGGCGCTGGTCCGCCAACTGATCCGGGATGGGACAGACGACCTGCACGTGGTCGGCTCGGCTCACTCCATCGACGTTGACCTGCTGGTGGCAGCCGGAGCGATCTCTATCTGCGAGGAGAGCTACGTCGGCTACGAGCAGGACCACGGCCTGGCGCCCGCCTTCAGGAGGGCGGCCCAGCAAGGATCCATCGAGGTCCGGGAGAGCTGCTGCGACACCATCCTCACCCAGCTGCGGGCGGCCGAGATGGGCCTTACCTTCCTGCCCGTCCACGGGGTCAAGGGCACCGACATCGAGGTCCTCCACCCCGAATACAGCCGTGTTTCCTGCCCGTTCACGGGAACATCGTTCGTCGCGGTGCCACCGATGGCACCGGACGTGGCCCTCATCCATGCTCCCGTCGGAGACCGCTCCGGGAACCTGCATCTCGAACAGCCCTACGTTCTGGACGAGCGGTTCGCAGTCGCGTCGGCCATGGTGATCGCCACGGTCGATCGGATCGCCCCGACGGAAGAGGTGCAAGCGGCAGGCATCGTGATCCCCTTCTACCGGGTGGCCGCCGTGGCGGAGGTGCCGTTCGGCGCTCACCCCTCGTCCAGCTATCCCGGCTACGCGTACGACCGGGACCACATCGGTGAATGGGTACGGTCGGCCTCGACACCAGCGGGAGCGGACAAGTACCTCCGCCACTACGTGACCGGCACCGACGAGGCCGGCTACCGGGACCTGATGGGGTCGGAGCGCCTGCAGCGGCTGCGTGGCTACACGGCCTCGACCGCCGCCTGGATGGACCTGTTCGCATGAGGTTCAGCCTCGACGAGTACTTCGTCGTCGAGTTGGCCCGCGCCATCCGCGATTCCGAAGTCACGTTCCACGGCTTTGCCAGCCCTTGCGCCACCGTGGCCATGCACGTCGCCAAGCGCAGCCACGCCCCGTCGGCCCTGCTGATCGAGGGCGCCATGTACGCAGTGAACCCGCACCCGGAATTCATCCCCCCTACCAGCAACGACCACTCCCTCAAGCAGGGCGCGGTCTACTCGATGCGGTTCGAGGAGGCCTTCGACATGTCGGTGCGCGGCGAGGTGGACAACATGTTCCTGTCCGGCGTGCAGATCGACCGCTACGGCAACACCAACGTCACCGCCATCGGCGGCATGCCGGAACCCAAGGTGAAGATGGGCGGCGGCGGTGGAGGCTGCAACATCTCGGCGACGATCGGACGCCTTAGCCTGTGGACCACCAACCATCGACCCGGCCGGTGCCTGGTCGAGCGGTGCGACTTCATCACCGACATCGGCCATCGCACACCCCACGGAACCCGGGCCGAACTCGGATACCCCGGCCGCGGCCCGCAGGTCCTCATCACTGAACTAGGGGTGTTCGACTTCCCTGACGGCACGGCCCGGCTCCGGAAGCTCTTCCCCGACGTGACCCTCGAGGAAGTGAGGGCGTCAACCGGTTTCGAGTTTCCGGTGGCTCAGGACCTCGACAGCGTCGAGGCCCCCAGCCGGGAACAGATCGGGCTGGTCCGCGAGATCGACCCGCTCGGGGTCAGGCACCGCGAGTTCCGGCCCTCCGAACTGGAACGCTCCTTCAACGTATGAGCCTCGACTCCCTTTTCAACCCGACCAGCGTCGCCATCGTGGGAGCTTCCGAGCAGCCCGGCAAGGTGGGCGCGGTCCTGTGGCGCAACCTCTCGTCATTCGAAGGGGAGACCATCCCTGTCACCCGCTCGTCCGAGACGGTGGGCGGGGTCAGGGCCTTTCCTAGCCTCGCCGAGGTAGAAGGGGAGCTGGATCTCGTAGTGCTGGCCGTTCCGTCCCGTGCGGCGCCGGCGGTAGCCCGCCAGGCGGCCGCCAAAGGGGTCGGGGCGATGGTCGTCCTAGCCGGGGGCTTCGCCGAGACCGGTGACGAGGGAGCAGCCCTCCAAGCCGAACTGGTCGAGGCGGCGGGCGGGGTACGGATCGTCGGCCCCAACTGCTTCGGTGTGCAGAACATGGCCCGGCGCCTGAACGCTTCGATCACACCGTCCGGGGATACCGAACCGGGGGGGATCGCGCTCATCACCCAGTCAGGAGCGTACGGGATGGCGATCCACGCCATGGCTCCCGACGAGCACCTGCGATTCGGGAAGGTCTACTCCTCCGGGAACAAGGCGGACATCGCCGACCACGAGGTGATCCACTACTTGGCGGCGGATCCCGAGACCGATGTGATATGCCTGCTGGCCGAATCGGTGACCGACGGAGCGGAGTTGGCAGCGGCCATCCGAGAGGCTTCTCCCACGACCCCTGTCATAGTCGCCAAGACCGGTCGCTCGGATGCAGGAGCGCGAGCTGCCCGCTCCCATACCGGGTCCATGGCCACCAACGATGCCATCTTCCGGGCTGCCATGGACCAGGCCGGTGCGATCACGGTGCGAACCGGACTCGAGATGCTCGACGTGGCGCGCGTGCTGGCCGGCCAACCCCTCCCCGCCGGAGCGCGAGCGGCGATCATCACGAACTCGGGCGGGACCGGGGTGGAGATGGTCGACATGCTGGCCGACGTGGACGTCGACGTGCCCGAACTCTCCGAAGGACTACGATCCCGGATCGCGCGGCGCCTCCCGGCCTTCGCCAGCGCCGCCAACCCGGTGGACATGACGCCCATCTGGCCCCGCTTCGCCGAGCTCTACCCGTGGCTGATCGACACGCTGGCCCGGTCGGGGGAGGTGGACCTGGTGATTCCCGTGCTGCTCCAGCGGGCGGCGATGGATGAGACCAACCTGGCCCGGATCCGCAGCACCGTCGAATCGTTGCGCTCCGACGGGATCGACGTTCCGGTCTACTGCTGCTGGGTTACTCCGAGAGCCGAGCGCCCGAAAGCCGACCTCCTGCAGGCGGCCGGGATCCCGTGCTTGGAGTGGCCTGAGCGAACCGCCCGCACGGTCGGTCACGTGGTGCGTTACGCCCGCAGCCGTGGACGGATCCTCCCCCGCCCGGCCCTGCCTGCTCCGGCCACCACCGGGCTTCCCGGCGGACCGGTCCCGGCGATGGAAGCAGCTTCGCTGCTGGCGGGGTTCGGAGTACCGACCGTCGAGAGCCGCCTCTGCCTCGACGAATCCGAGGCGGTATCGGCGGCTGCCGATCTCGGCGGGCCAACCGTGATGAAGACGGCCGATGCCTCCATCTACCACCGGACGGAGGTCGACGGCGTGAGGGTCGGGCTCGCGACGGGGAGCGAGGTCGCCGCCGCCTACCGTGATCTGGCACGGCTGGGACCCGCTGTCCTGGTCCAGCCCCAACTGTCCGGAGTGGAGATGGTGGTGGGGGGGCTGCGGGATCCTGACTTCGGACCGGTGGTCATGACCGGCCTGGGCGGGATGGCGGTGGAGGTTTTGGAGGACGTGGTCTTCGGTCTCGCCCCCGTGGAGACGGAGGAGGCGGCGCGGATGATCGGACGGCTCCGCGGATACCCGCTCCTCAGCGGCTACCGCAACCGGCCCGCGGTCGATATCGGGCGCCTGGCGGAGGTGATCTCGGGAGTGAGCCGGCTGCTGGCGACCTATCCTGAGATCAACGAGATCGACCTGAACCCGGTGATGGCAAGCAAGAGCGGGGCCGTTGCCGTCGATTGGAAAGTGTACGTATCGCCGGCGAGCGATCGATAGCAGGTGGGCAGTGGAGCTTCAGGCCGACGACCGGTGGCCGTGTCCGAGAGACCGGTAAGATTGCTGGGGCACGAGAGTTGACATGATCACGAGTAGCCGCGCCACCCGCACCGGCTGGTCCAATGTGAGCATCGAGACACAAGGAGGTTGAGAACTCATGGCAACCAGGACACTCACCCCCTGGGATATCCGGAATCAGGACCCTTTGAGCATTCACGATTGGGGACCCGAGATCGACTCGATGCTCGAGGATCCGTCGGACGACCGCGTGGTGTTCAACGTTGATGAGGACGATCCACGGCCCTACGACGCCATCTTCCTCGGCGGCGGCGCCGCCGGCCGGTTCGGCTCGGCCTACATGAGGGCGATGGGCGGCCGCCAACTCATCATCGACCGGTGGCCCTTCCTGGGTGGTTCCTGCCCGCACAACGCGTGTGTCCCGCATCACCTGTTCAGCGAGGTGGCGGCCGAATTGATGCTGGCCCGCACCTTCAGCGGACAGTTCTGGTTCCCCGACCTCGACGGCAAGATCACGTCCATCAAGGAGATTGTGGACCTGTTCCGCGCCGGCCGGATAGCTCCCCACGCCATCATGAACTTCCAGAGCAAGGAGCAGCTGGATCTCGAGTACGTGCTCAACGCCCCGGGCACCATCCTCGACGCCAACACCGTGGAGGTGGCCGGCCGGGTCTTCACAGCCAACAACCTGATCCTGGGTCTCGGCGCCCGGTCCCGTCCCCTGCCCTGCCCCGGCGCCGACCTGCACGGCGTCTACACGTACGAGTCGCTGGTCGAGGATCTCGACTACGAACCGGGTGACACCGTCGTGGTGATCGGCGGATCGAAGACAGCGGTCGAGTACGGCTCCTTCTTCCAGGCCACCGGACGCCGGACGATCATGGTGGTGCGCTCCCAGCTGCTGAAGCTCCTCGAGGATGCCGAGACCCGCAACTACGTGATCACCATGATGGAGGAGCAGGGCATGGAGATCTGGGAGGGATCGATGGCCACCGAGGTGCATGGCGACGCCGACGGGAAGGTCCGGGGTATCACGATCTCGACTCCGGACGGAACCCGGTACATCGAGACCGATTTCGTGTTCCACGGTCTGGGCGAGATACCCAACTCGGAAATGCCCGCCGAAGTACTGGGCGTCAAGCTCAACGACGACGGCACCATCCAGGTCAATCCCCAGATGCAGACCTCGGTACCCAACGTGTACGCGATCGGCGACCTGATCGGCCCACCGATGGAGATGTTCAAGGCCCGCAAGTCGGGAATGTACGCGTCGCGCCACATCATGGGTGAAGACGTCCACTACGAGTTCAAGGAGTTCCCCGATTTCATGCACACCCACTACGAGGTGAGCTGGTTCGGGATCGGCGAAGAGGAAGCCCGCGAGCGCTACGGAGAGGTGACGATAATAAAGATGCCTCCCGACTCCGAGGACGGCTGGGATGTCGCTCTACCAGCGACCGACCGGATGATGCTGTACGCCTTCGCCAAGCCCCGGATGTCGGGATTCCAGAAGCTGATCATCGCCTCCGAGTCCCGGCGGGTGGTCGGTGCTCATCATGTCGGGGCGGGGGCGCGAGACGCCTTCCAGTACCTGTTCCAGCTCTACCGCAAGGGACTGACCGTAGACCAGTTGGCGGAGATGGACGAGTTGTTCCTCAACCCGACACACTTCATCCAGCTGTCCCGCCTCCGAGCCGGCAACAAGAACCTCCAAGACCTGTAGGAGGTGGCCCGGGAAGGAGCAAGGAGCCCTTCCTGTAAGCGGTCACTCTTCCATTGCCTGGGGACCGCCGAGGGGGTTTCACTCAACCCTCCCGAGCCGCCATGTGACAGGGGAAGCCGGTCAGCGGGCCACCATCTCGATGAGAGACCGCATGGCCCGCATAGCCCGCTTCGTCTCGGCCATCGTCGGTTGTACACCCACGCCGTACATGGACTTGGGCTTGAGGTCCAGGAGCGTCCTCAAGTGTGTCGAAGCGTCGTCTCCGATGGCGGGGACCTCCTTCAGCATCTCGACGGCGTGCCTGTGATCGGGGCTGGCCGAGTGTTCGCCCAGCGCCTTGCAGCAGATGGCGTCGGAGGCGGCCACCCCGGCCAGGACCGCCATGCTGACCGCCGTGGAACGGTCCTCGGGGATTTCCGAGAGCGGATGGATCTCCGCGTGAGCGGCGAAGGTCTCGGCCTCCCGGATACGGGATGCGACATCTCGTCCGTCACAGGGACGGCGCCGGGGACCACCACGAGTCATGCGAGGGACGTTAGCCGGACGCTGATATTGTGAACAATTGTCTAGGAGATTGAGCGTTGTTCTAGGTAACTCGGGAAAGTCAGGCTCCCGTTCGAGCCATGGTGCACATTTCTCCTCGAACTCGCTCTCCGTAAACAGCAACGTGTTGCACGGGTTGCCGGTGAAGCGCCTGAGTTGCTCGTTGATGCTGTCAGTGGCGTCCCAGGGGTCCTTGTCGTAGTCGTCGGGCCAGACGAGGATCAGATCGATGTCGCTGTCGGAATCAGCCTGCCACCGGGCCACCGAGCCGAACAGGAGGGCTTTGGACGCGCCCTCCAGATGGGGTCGAATCACCTCGGCGATCCGGGACGGCATCGTGTCGCCCATCTCCACCAGATCGACCACGTGACGAGCGAGGGCGTGATCGCGGTTCAGCCGGTTGAGGATGGCGCGCCCGTTCGGTCTTTGAGTTACCAGTCCCGCAACACGCAGCCTGTCCAGGGCCTTCTGAACACCGGCCTGGCTGGCTTCACGCGACATGCGTCTCCGCACCTCCCGGCCGCTCAATGGCTCGGTAGCGCGTGCGAGCACCTCGAGCACGGCACCTTCGAGGCCGGGGGCCAGCGTGTTGAGAGGGTGGGAGAGATCCACGAATGCATACTCTACCATGCATAGCCGGTCATCCTCCGGGTCCAGGGGCCGCGTTCCGACCCGCCAGCACCCGGCGGGGATGGATCAGACGGTCGCCAACTCCAGCAAAAGCTCCCTGGTTGCGCCGGTTCCGGAGCCGGTGTCGAAGGGAACGGCCCAGACGTCGGTGGCTCCCGCATCGAACATTGCCTGGATCCGGGCGCGCACCGTGTTCTCGTCGCCCGTGATGGCGAGGCCGACCGGACCGTCGACTCCTTCCCGCTCGAACAGGCGCCGGTAGTTGACGAGGGTTCCGTATCGGCCGAAGGTTCTCGCGGTGGCCTGCTGTGCCCGCTCCCGGTCGGATTCGACCGCCACCGGGATCCCGGCCAGCACTCTCGGCGCCGGGCGACCGGTTGCTTCGGCGCCCCCGGTGACGGCCGGGACGACCACCTCTTCGAGAGACTTCGGGCCGGCCAGCCATGTGGTCACCCCGTCGGCCAGTTCACCGCCCAGCCGGCACATGCCGGCTGCCAGGGCGCCGACGATCAGCGACACGCTCGATGTGCCCGGAACCGCGAACTCGCCGTGGACCCGGTAGTGCTCGCCGTCGAAGCTGACCGAACCCTCGCTGAGCAGACTCTCGAGGACCGTCAGGTATTCACGCAGGTGCCCTATCTGGCTCGAGTAGTCGAGCCCGTGCATACCCTCGATCACCGGACGGTGGGAAACTCCGACCCCTAGAACGAACCGCCCACCCGCGATGGCCTGGAGCGTCGCGGCCGATTGGGCCAGCGCCATGGGATGGCGCGGGTAGCTAGGCACCACCCCCACCCCCAGCTCGATTCGCGATGTCATCCCGGCCGCCACCGCAATGGTGGTGAGGGAATCGATCCCCCTGGTGATGTGCGTACACCAAGCGGAGGAGAACCCATCCTTCTCGGCGGCCGCCGCTTCCGCCGCCACTTCCTGGGGAGGCCGCAGGATGCCCAGAGCGTCGGAACCGAACATGATCGAAATGCGCATGAGTGAACTCCTATCCGAGGGTGGCCTTCAGCAGTGCCAGCATCCGGGCGAAAGTATCGCTAGCCGCACCGCGATGGTACGAATCGGAATCGTCGTCTAGGAAATCGTGGCCCACTCCCTCGTACAGGATCCACTGGCCGTGCGCGTTTCGCCTCTGCGCCTCGTCCACGCCTTCCGGAGGTACCAACCGGTCCTCTGCGCCGTACAGGCCCAGAACCGGCATCGGGAGCATCTCGAGGGCGTCCGCAACCTTGAGTCGTCGGTCCTCGTCACCGGCCAGCGGCGCGTAGGCGACACACAGAGCGCCGACCTGTCGCTGCCGGTGGGCTGCATAGGTGATCGCGAAGCGTCCCCCGACATCGATGCCTACCATCCCCACCTTGCCCTCGCGCGCCCAGCTGGCCGAGTCGTTGAAGGCGAAGGCCAGCGCGTCGTCGATGTCCGCGATGGCGCGACGGGCCCGGACCCGGCGGTAAGCGGCTACCAGGTCCTCGAAGGACGCCTCGGAACCCGGATGGGCGCCCCTGGTGAGATCGGGCACCAGCACCGCGTAGCGATTGCGGGCCAGCCAGCGGGCCAGATCCTTGACGTAGGGGGTGATGCCGCGGAGCGGGGGAAGCAACACCACCAGCGGATACGCCCCGATCCGATCGGGCCGGGCGAGATAACCGGTGGTGAACCGGGCGCCTGTGGGCATGGCGAAGTCCCGGTAGAGGATCTCGATCGTGCCCTCATGCTGGAGAACCGCCACAGCACCTCCCGAATCCGTGCGGTTGCCGTCGTGCACCGCCTGCCATAGGACGGACCGCCGCCATCCTAGTGGTCAACCAGGGGAACATTGATAGCCGAGAGGGGAGACGGCCTATCCGCCGAAGACTCTCCGGAGCGCGGCGACGGCAGTCCGCTCGGTGTGGTGTCGCTGGATCCCGAGCACCGTCTCGGCACGGTCCGGGATGAAGGCGGTGCGTGGATACGCGAGCTGCAGCGCCTCGGTCGATGACCGCATCCTGTGCCAACTCAGAACGCAACCGGTCGCCGGAGATGTCCGGTAACCTGCAACATCGGTGTTCCCAGGCAATCACGTAAGCGCCGATCCTCTAACGGACTTCAAGGATGGTGCCGCACTTCGGAGACCGCACCGGACACCAGGGTGACGCGGCCGCCGGACATTGCCACCACCAGGCCTCCCTGGCGAGAGACATCCACCGCTCTGCCCCTCCCATCCGGCATCCAGGTGACTTCCTGGCCGATCGTGGAACAGAGCCGGCGATACTCGCCGTATGGCCAGTCCTCGGGTGGGCTCGACATCAGCGCCAGGAGTTCCTCGGTCCACCGGCCGGCGATTCCCGCCGCGGCGGCAGGACCGGGATCGCTCGGGAAGATCGCACCCCGCCCCGCGGGAGGCTCGGGCCAGTGGAGATTGGCTCCCCATCCCACGACCACCAACCCGCCGGAGGCCTCGGTGAGGATGCCCCCCAACTTGTCGTCCCCTCTCATCAGATCGTTGGGCCATTTGAGAGTCATGCCTGTTGCTCTCTCCCCCAGCGCGCGTAGAGCTGCCACCCCCGCGACGAGGGTCACCAATGGCCACGCGCCGGATTGCCAGGACGGACGGATTCCGAGGGAGGCGGCCAGCGCCCGCGGGGCGGTGACCCAGCCTGTGCCCGACCTTCCGCGACCCTCGGTCTGGGATCCGGCCACGACCAGCAGGGGAAGGGCTCCTACCCGGTCCCTTACTTCGTCCTGGGTGGAAGTGGTTTGATCGAGTATCAACGTCTCGTAGGACGTACGCGCTTTCATCGCGAGACGCACTCTAAGAGGTGGTCAAGAACCGGGGTAGAGGTTGAACTGAACATTGACGATTGCTCGGGCCTGCCAACCGCCGACCCAGGAATCATGCCGGCGACCGGCAGGCCGTTGGTGAATCGAGAGGACATATTGCCGGACCTTCACCAGTCTCCCGAGGTCTGGCTCCGAATCCGACCTTCGGGTGTAGCCATCGCCCCATCGCAGGGGTCTAACAGTAACGCCTGGAACGGGCGAAGTACCGCCCGGGCCCGTGGCGGCAGCTCAAATACAGCTCCAAAACGGGCATACGGCCTAGTGTGGAGTCGGCGGGTGAGCTTTCGGCTCGTTCCCGGCCTTCCAACGAGAACGACGGCACAAGGATGGGTCCGTGGGCACGGAACAACGGATCGAACAACTCCGGGACCTCCGCGACAAGGCCGAGGCGCCCGGCAGCCGGAGGGCTGCCGACCGCCAGCACGAGCGGGGCAAGCTCACCGCCCGGGAGCGGATCGCCCTGCTCCTCGACAAGGACAGTTTCCAGGAGATCGACATCTTCGTCCGGCATCAGGCTCGCGGTTTCGGCATCGAAGACAAGAGACCGCTCGGAGACGCCGTCGTCACCGGTTACGGCACCATCGACGGCCGTACCGTGTTCGTGTTCGCCGAAGACTTCACCGTGTTCGGTGGCAGCCTCGGCAAGGCGGTCGCGGACAAGATCACCAAGGTCATGGATCTGGCAATGAAGGTCGGTGCTCCGGTGGTGGGGCTGAAGGACTCGGGCGGCGCCCGGATCCAGGAGGGCGTGCAGGCCCTCGACGGCTACGGGAGGATCTTCTACCGCAACGTCCGTGCGTCGGGGGTCATCCCCCAGGTCTCGGTCATCATGGGACCCTGTGCCGGCGGAGCCGTGTACTCCCCGGCGATCACCGACTTCGTGTACCAGGTGGAAGGCACCAGTCACATGTTCATCACGGGGCCCGACGTGATCAAAGCGGTTACGGGCGAGGACGTGACCTTCGAGGAACTGGGCGGTGCCGCCACCCACGGCTCCACGTCCGGGGTCACCCACTTCGTCTGCGGTTCCGGAACGGATGCCTTGGAGGAGGTTCGCTACCTGCTCTCGTTCCTCCCCCAGAACAACATGGAGCCACCCCCGTACTTCAAGCCCGACGACTCGCCCAACCGGGTGGACGACGGGCTCGATTCGATCATCCCGGACTCTCCCAACCAGCCCTACGACATGGTGGACATCATCGAGTCGGTCGTCGACGACGGCGACTTCTACCAGGTACACGAACACTGGGCCACCAACATCGTCGTCGGGTTGGCGCGCATCGACGGCTACTCCACCGGTATCGTCGCCAACCAACCGTCGCATCTGGCCGGGACTCTCGACATCCAAGCATCGAAGAAGGCCGCGCGTTTCGTGCGGATGTGCGACGCTTTCAACATTCCCATCTGCACGTTCGTGGACGTGCCCGGGTTTCTCCCCGGCGTGGAGCAGGAGCACGGAGGCATCATCAGTCACGGGGCGAAGCTTCTCTACGCGTACTGCGAGGCGACTGTCCCGAGGGTCACCGTCATCACCCGCAAGTCCTACGGTGGCGCCTACCTGGTGATGAACGCCCGCGGGGTCGGCGCCGACCTCGTGTATGCCTGGCCCTCAGCCGAGATCGCGGTGATGGGAGCCCCCGGTGCGGTGAACATCATCCACCGCCGCGAGATAGTGACCGCCGCCGACCCGGATCGGCGCAAGGCAACGCTGGTTGACGAGTACGAGAGGCGATTCGCCAACCCGTACGTCGCTTCCGAGCTCGGCCTCGTGGACAACGTCATCGAGCCGCGGGAGACCCGTGTGCGGCTGATCAAGGCATTCGAGATGCTCCGCAACAAGCGGGACGCCCTGCCACCCAAGAAACACGGGAACATCCCCCTTTGAAGGGTCTGGCGGAGTGAACTCCCTGCTGGTGGCGAACCGGGGCGAGATCGCCGTCCGGGTGATCCGGAGCGCCCGCGAACTCGGCATGCGAACCATCGCGGTGTACTCGGAACTGGATCGAGATGCTCTCCACGTCCACCTGGCGGACGAGGCATGGAACATCGGCGGGGCACCCGCAGCCGAGTCGTACCTGAACGCGGCGCGCATTCTCGAGGTGGCCCGTGAAGCAGGCGCCGAAGCCATCCATCCTGGATACGGGTTCCTGGCCGAGAACGCGTCGTTCGCACGCATGGTGAACGACTCCGGCATCACCTGGGTGGGTCCACCGCCCCGGGCTATCGAGTTGATGGGCGACAAGATCCTGTCGAGACGGACGGCGGAGGCGGCAGGAGTCGCACCGGTGCCGGGCACGACGGATCCGGTCGAGACCTTCGCCGAGGCCGCCCGGATAGCGGCTGGTATCGGTTATCCCGTCGCGGTCAAGGCGGCCCACGGCGGCGGCGGCAAGGGACTGCGGGTAGCGACGCGTCGCAAGCAACTGGCGGCGGCGATCGAAGGCGCTCGCCGCGAGGCGGACGCTTACTTCGGCAGCGGAGTGGTCTACCTCGAGGCGTACATGGAGAAGACGCGCCATATCGAGGCCCAGATCATCCTGGACCACCACGGCAACAGGCGGTTCCTAGGGGAACGCGACTGCTCGGTGCAGCGACGCCACCAGAAACTGATCGAGGAGGCCCCGGCAGCGGCCCTCACCGATGACGCACGCCGTTCGCTTGGTGAGGCGGCGCTGGCCATAGCCGATGAGTGTGGCTACGTGAACGCCGGCACGGTGGAGTTCCTGTTCAATCCGGACGGGAGCTTCTACTTCCTCGAGATGAACACGAGGTTGCAGGTGGAGCACACCGTGACAGAGATGGTCACCGGAGTGGATCTGGTGGCCGAGCAACTGGCGGTAGCCAAGGGCGAACCTCTTTCGTTCGAGCATCTGCCCGTCAGGGGCCACGCCATCGAGCTGCGGATCAACGCCGAGGATCCCGGTAACCAATTCAGGCCGACACCGGGGACGGTGACGGAGTACCAGGAACCGGGAGGACCGGGCGTGAGGGTCGATTCGTGGATGGCGCCGGGCACGACGGTCAGCCAGTACTACGACAACCTGATGGCCAAACTCGTCGTGTGGGGCCGAACCCGTCCGGAGGCCATCGCCCGGGCGAAACGCGCTCTCGACGAGTACCGGGTGGCGGGGGTCGCCACCACCATTCCTGCCCACCGGGCCGTGCTCTCCCATCCCACCTTCGAGGCCGGCGAGGTGCATACGCGGTTCGTCGAAACCGAACTCAGCCTCGACCCCGAACCGTTCGACCGGGGAGATGCGCTACCGAGCGAGGCGGCCAAGACCAGACACGCCATGACCGTCGAGGTGGGCGGGCGCCGGTTCGATGTCACCTACTGGGTGCCCGACATACCCGCACCCGCGGGCGGCGACCGCCCATCCCGCAAGCCGCCCAAGCGGCGCACCGCAACCGGCCAGTTCTCGACGGAGCCGGGGATGGTGGTCTCCCCGATGCAGGGCACCATCGTGAAGGTCTCGGTCAAGGCCGGCGACCGGGTGAACGCCAACCAGCAGATCTGCGTCCTCGAAGCCATGAAGATGGAGAACGAGATCACCAGCCCCATCGCCGGCGAACTGATCGAACTCAGGGTTCAGCCGGGCGATACCGTTCGTAACAACGAACTCTTGGCCATCGTCCGGTAACCAGTCGACGCTGACACCACCAGGTGTTCCGCTTCCCAGATTCGCGGACGGTATCCGTAGCCTTCACCGGACTACCGCCCGGGGCCGCTAGAACGCCGGGCGTGTCGCCTCCGGCGGGTCCCACCCCCGGCCGCCGCCTCCTCGGCGCCGAAACGCGTCCCGCCGTCCCCCTACCGGGGTCGCACGGTCAGCATGATCCCAGCCCGGCCCGCTCGGTACCCAAAACGGACCGCTTGGTGCTTTGCGGTTACCTAACAGTATACAACGGATCTATGACAGAACCAGTCCTCTTGTCACGGAACCGGCCCTCCAACGTGACAGCGACGAAGGCGTACCCGCAGGGTACATCGAGGAGGCAGGACGCAGCCAGAGGCGTCGATGGCGGTCCAGAGCACGCCGTCCGCAACGCAGACCGACCACGACCAAACCAAGACGCACCCACGCTATCCGCAGCCGTTCCGGTACCCCGGCTCCCCGTGGTTGGTCTGTGGGGCGGCGGTGGGATATGGCGCCGCAAGCGGCGTCTATGGCAAGGACTGGCCGACGAAGGCGTACCCGCAGGGTACGTTGAGGAGGCAGGACGCAGCCAGAGGCGTCGATGGCGGTCCAGAGCACGCCGTCCGCAACGCAGACCGACCACGACCAAAACTAGTCGCCGGCGTCGGAGATTGACTCCGAAAGGGTGGGATGGACCATCAGGGTCTCCCGAAGGGTCTGGACCTTGACCTTCGCCCGCGTGGCGAGGGCCAGGATCCCGATAAGCTCCGACGCCCTGTGCCCCACGATCGTGCCTCCGAGCACGACCCTGGTGGCGGGGTCGGAGACCACCTTTGCAAAGCCTCGGGTGCTCCCGTGGATGACGCTGCGAGGGTTGGCAGTGAAGGGCACCTTCGTGATCCTGACCTTGCGGCCCTCCGCGGCTGCGTCCGCTTCCTCCAGACCTACAGAAGCTATCTCCGGTTCGGTGAAGATCGCCTGTGCGACGTTCGAGTAGTCGATGAACTTCGCCGGATGGCCGGTGACATGCCGGGCCAGGTTGCGCCCCTGCTGGTTCGCCACCGAGGAGAGGAGCATCTGGCCGGTCACGTCGCCGGCCGCATAGACGTGGGGAACCGAGGTGCGCTGGTGCCGGTCGACCGCGATGACCCCGTGGCGGGTGTCGATCCCCGCCTCTTCAAGACCCAGTCCCTCGGTATTGGGGACCGCCCCCACGGCCAGCAGCGCGTGGCTTCCCTCAACCCGCCGCCCGTCCCCAACGTGGACCACCACACCGTAACCATCGTTGTCGATACCCACCGCTCGGGCCCCCTTCAGCAGCGACACACCACGCTCCAGGAAGTCGGCCTCCAGCGCCGCAGCTACCTCCGCGTCGCGGTGCGGGAGGACGTGGTGTCGGCTCACCAGCAGCGACACCCTGGATCCGAGGCTCTCGAATATGTGGACCATCTCCACGCCGGTGACGCCCGATCCGATCACCACCACGTGTTCGGGCGGGGCGGGAAGGTCGTAGACGTGGCGGGTGGTGAGTAAGCGCTCCCCGTCCACTCTCGCCCATGGGGGAACCCGTGGACGAGAGCCCGTCGATACGAGCGCGGCGTCGAAGGGGATGGTCCGTTCCGTCCCGTCAACCATGACGGCCGCCTTGTTCGGACCGAGGAAGCGGCCTCGACCCTTCACGATATCGATGCCTTGGCTCTGGAGCAGTTCGGTGGAGCGGCCCGAGATCATCGAGGTGATCTTCTGTATCCGGTCAGCCAGCCGACCCAGGTCGACTCCTGCGCCACCGCCGACGATGCCCAGGTCCTCGGAGTTGCGGATGGCGTTCATGCGGATCGACATCGCTGCCATCGCCTTCGACGGTATGCAGTCCCGGAGGTGAGCAGCACCCCCCAATACAGAGTCCTCGACCAGGATCACGTCCGCACCCAGGGCGGAGGCCGTGCTGGCCGCGGCGGTACCCGCCGGCCCTCCGCCGATGATCAGGAACCTCACGGGCGGGTCCTCCCGCATCATCAGCAGGACTCTCCCCACTGGACCGGCTTCCCGTCCGTCATCCCGGTCTGTGCACGCCGAACCCCCGCCGCAAGGCGTTGGAGACCTCCCCCAACGTGGCCCCAGCGAGAAGCGCTTCCTTCATGGGATACATCAGGTTGGCCCGCACACCGGCAACCTCCTTCAGCCGACCCAGCGCCCGGTCCGTGGAGCGCTGGTCACGCCGTGCCCGGAAGGCGGCCAGCCTCTCCCGCTGGGCCTGCTCGATGACCGGATCCACGGTGAGCGGCTCCACACCCGCATCCTCATCGGCCACGTAACGGTTCACCCCCACCACGATGTCATCCCCAGCCTCGATACGGAGGGAAGCCCGGTAGGCCGCCTCTTCGATCTCGGCCTGGGGGAAGCCCTGCTCGATTGCCGCCACTGCTCCACCGAGCCGGTCGGTCTCCCGGATGAGACGGGAGGCGGCGACTTCTAGGGCATCGGTCAGGCTCTCCACGTAGTACGAACCGGCCAGCGGATCGACCGTGTCGCAGATGCCCGACTCGGCACCCAGTATCTGCTGAGTGCGGAGCGCGATGGTGGCCGAGTGTTCGGTAGGGAGGCCGAGTGCTTCATCGAAGGCGTTGGTATGAAGGGACTGCGTTCCTCCGAGGGTGGCTGCGACAGCTTGCACGGTAGTCCGCACGATGTTGTTCTCGGGCTGTTGCGCCGTGAGGGTGGACCCGGCTGTCTGGGTATGGAAGCGCATCCGCCGGGCGACCGACTCGGTGGCTCCGAAGCGCTCCTTCATGATGGTTGCCCACAGGCGTCGCGCCGCCCTGAACTTGGCCACCTCCTCGAACAGGTGGTTATGTGAGTTCCAGAAGAACGACAGGCGGGGCCCGAACCGGTTCACGTCCATCCCGGCCTCGATGGCCGCCTCCACGTAGGCGATCCCGTTGGCCAGGGTGAAGGCGATCTCCTGCGCCGCGGTCGACCCTGCCTCGCGGATGTGGTAGCCGCTGATCGAGATCGTGTTCCAATTGGGCAGTTCCCGGCTGCAGTAGGCGAACAGGTCGGTGACCAGCCGCATGGACACCGCGGGCGGGTAGATGTAGGTTCCCCGCGCGATGTACTCCTTCAGGATGTCGTTCTGGACCGTGCCCCGAATGCGCTCGGGAGGTGTACCCTGCTCCTCGGCCACCAGTTGGTAGAGCAGCAGCAGTACGGGCGCGGTGGCGTTGATGGTCATCGAGGTGGTGACGTCCGCGAGCGGCAGCCCGTCGAGGAGAACTCGCATGTCGGACAACCCGTCGATCGCCACCCCGACCTTCCCCACCTCGCCGGCTGCCAACGCTGCGTCGGAGTCCAGACCCATCTGGGTAGGGAGATCGAAAGCCACCGACAGACCGGTCTGCCCGGCCTCAAGCAGCGCTTTGAAGCGTTGGTTGGTCTCCCGTGCGTTCCCGAACCCCGCGTATTGGCGCATCGTCCAGGGACGGCCCCGGTACATGGTGGGATACGGACCCCGAGTGAACGGGTACTCGCCCGGTTCCCCTAGCTCCCCGTGGGAGGCGGGACCATAGACCACGTCGATCTCGATCCCGCTGGAAGTCGAGCGGACGGGCAACTGCGAAGGATTGGACACTGGTCTGGGTATCCTGGCTAGTCGATGACCTGGCATCCTAACGTCCGCACCCCGGTGGTCGGGCCAGGGCAGGTCAACCCAGCGGTGAGCGTATGAACGAACCGACCATCCACGACATCGAACGTAGCGAGATCAGGCGCAGATGGTCTCTGGCGCTGGTGCTGAGCGTCGCCATCACTCTCGTCCTCGCCACTTGGATCGGCCTGTTCGGATTCCTGGCAGCCAACGCTTCCTACGGGACCTTCGAGCGGTTCGTGGATCGATGGCTGCCGGAGACCGAGACGGAGGCCACCGTCCTTGAACTGCCCGACCTCTCCCGCGTCTCCCGCATCTACACCGAGGATGGAGTGCCGCTCGCCGAACTTCATGCGGGTAGGGTCTCGGAACCCGCCCGTATCTGGGAGATCCCGGCCTCACTCCAAGATGCGGTTCTCGCCGCCGAGGACGGGGACTACTTCGATCATGAGGGAATCGACTTCGCGGCCATCATCAGCGCGCTGCGCGACTACGTCACCGGCACATCGCGGCGAGGGGGCTCGACAATCACCCAGCAGATCGTCAAGAAGAACTTCGTGGGCGACGAACTGACCATCCAGCGGAAGATCCTCGAGGCGCTCTACGCGATAGAACTCGAACACCATTACTCCAAGCGCGAGATACTCGAGTTCTACCTGAATTCCGTGTACTTCGGCTGGTCCGCGTACGGGGTCAGGGCGGCGGCTCACGAATACTTCGAGAAGGAACTCGCCGACCTGACCGTCGCCGAGGCAGCCACCCTTGCAGTGACCATTAGGAACCCCTCGCTCTATGACCCACGGCGCCAGCCGGAACGCGCCCGCGAGCGGCGGGACGACGTCATCGACGCTATGGCCACCTCCGGTTTCATCAGCTTCGAGGAAGCCGACGCGGCGAAGGAGGAGCCGTTCGCCATCAAGCCTCACTCTCCGTTCGAGAGCCTGGCCGACCATGTGGTAGCCGAGGTTCGGCGCCAGATACTGAACGACCCGGAGTTCGTCGACCTGGGCGCCACGAACGAGGAGAGGCGGCGGGCCGTATTCGGCTGCCCCGCCCACGAAGCAGACTGCGAGGGTGGCGGGGGCCTCGAGATCTTCGTGACGGTGGACCTCGACATGCAGGAGGCGGCTAACCGGATACTCCAGTCCTGGCTGCCGCTGCCGGTCGACGGTTTCGGCGACGCCCGGGGGGCGCCCACGGGCGCCATCGCGATGGTCGAGAACCACACCGGGGCGGTTCTTGCGATGTCGTCGGGCCTGCCCTTCGAGCAGGAACAGTTCGATCTGGCAATCCAGGGCAGGCGGAATCCGGGCTCGGCATTCAAACCGTTCGTGCTGGCGGCCTACCTCCAGGAAGGCGGCAGCCTCCAGTCGTACTGGGATGCCCGCAGCCCGATCGAGATCGAGTGCGATGATCCGTGCGGACCGGACGGCGGCTACATCTGGACGGTCCGCAATGCCGGGCGGGTCGACGAGTTGATCACCGTATCCCAGGCGACCGAGTCGTCCGTCAACTCTGTCTATGCGCAATTGGCAGTGGAGTTGGGCCCCCAGGCCATCATCCGGACCGCCCGTGACGTAGGCATTACCTCAGACCTTCAGGAGGTCTACTCGCTCGCCTTGGGGGCCGGCGCGGTCAGCCCCCTCGAGATGGCCTCCGCGTACAGCACGTTCGCCACCAACGGCGTCCATGCCCAGCCTTACCTCATCTCCCGGATAATCGACAGCAAGGGGAACACGGTCTACCAGAGGGGAGTACAGACCTACCAGGCCCTTGATCCGGTCCTGGCGGCGGCGGTCCGCCGGCCGATGGAAAGGGTGGTCTGTTGCGGGACGGCTCGCCGAGCGATCATCGAGGGCATACCGCAGGCCGGCAAGACCGGAACGCATCAGGCCTACCGGGATGCCTGGTTCGTCGGCTACGTGCCGAACTTCACCACCGCCGTCTGGGTGGGCTACCCCGACGAGCAGATAGCGCTGCGGGATGTGGTCATCAACGGCGAGAACTACACCCGTGTGTTCGGCGGCTCGGTTCCCGCTCCGATCTGGAAAGAGTTCATGGAGATCGTGCTCGCCAAGTACCCGGCCGGGGAGTTCCCCAGCAGTCTAGGGATCAGCACCTACAACGAAGTGCCCTTCACCGTGGTTCCGAACGTCTCGGGCATGAGCGAGAGAGACGCCATCGAAGCCGTCTTTGCGGCACATCTGCGTCCCGAGCTAGTCGAAGTCGACTCCTCCTCGCCGGCTGGAAGCGTCCTCTCCACCGATCCCGAGCAGGGGGCGGAAGCCGACCACGGCGCTACGGTGCAGATCAGAGTGTCGACCGGCGCAGCCACTCTCGCGGTGCCGGACGTGGGAGGGTTGAGTCTGGATGCGGCGATCGAGCAGATCGACGGGATCCGGCGGCAACTCGCCGGAGAGTTGGTAGTCGAAGTCGTCTACGAGGCAGTGGAAGATGAGGATCTGGTAGACCGGGTGATCCGAACCGAGCCGGGCGCCGGGGAGGCCCTGAACGCCGGTCAACCTCTCGTCGTCGTGGTTGGGAGTGCTTGACCGTTTTTGTCAGGGATTTGAGAACGATAAAAGAATCCTACTATCCCTATTGATATGAAACATACTCCACGGTATAACATTCTCCATGCGGTTCGCAGCGCCCGGAACAGTCCGTGTGGATGATCGTCCTCCCGTCGCCACGGACATCGCGCCGCCACCGGGCGCTGCGCTCCGTATCCCCGGCCAGAAGCGGTGCCGCATCTCACCCCGCCTTTGTCTCGACGCTTCGGCCACCGGATTCGAACCGTCCGATCCCTACGTGCGTACCTACTGGACGGCGGCCATCGGCCCGGGCGCGGTCGCCGAGCTACTCCGCGTCATTGCCGCCGCCCACCGGCAGTGGTCCATCCCCCATCCCCTATTCCTGCCCGTGCTCTGCCGGGAAGGACTGGTGCATTACGCCTCCGGGACGGTGTGGGTTCGGAACTTGGTACCCCCGCTCGGCCTCCGCCAACTCTCCCTCCTCCCGCCTGCGCTGAGACAGCGTCACAACAAGGAAGTCTCCCCAGCCCGTCCGACTTCCCGAGCCGGCTGATCCTTCCGGGCCCTGAGCGGTCCGGCCGGCCTACCATCCCGAGCACCATGCCGGACACCATTGAAGGCGCCGCCACCCTGCTGCGAGGAGCGAACCGCGTTCTCGTGTTCACCGGGGCAGGCATCTCGACCGAATCTGGGATTCCCGACTTCCGAGGCCCCGACGGGCTCTGGAGCAAGGTCGATCCCGACGACTTCACCCTCTCCCGCTACCTGACGTCCTCCGCGGCCCGGAAACGTAGCTGGATGAGGTGGTCGACATCGCCGATCCGCGGGGCCCGACCCAACGCCGCCCATGTGGCGATAGTGGACCTCGCCCGCATGGGGCGCCTCGAAGGCTGTGTCACGCAGAACATCGACGGCCTCCACCAGGCCGCAGGACTGCCTGACGAGTTGACCGTCGAGTTGCATGGCAACGTCTGGTCGGTCCGTTGCCTGGCCTGCCCGGCGGGATGGCCGACCGGAGAGGTGTTCGATCGCGTGGAGAACGGCGACGAGGACCCCCACTGCCCCCACTGCGGCGGGATCATCAAGCTGACGGTGGTCTCGTTCGGACAAGCCATGCCCGCATGGGAGATGGACCGTGCCTACGGCATGGCAGGGGACGCGGATGCGGTAGTGGCGGTGGGCACCACCCTCTCCGTATGGCCGGCGGCAGACATACCGTTGGCGGCAGCCCGCCGCGGGGTTCCCTTCGTCATCGTCAACATGGGTCACACCGACTTCGACGCAGCGGCCGACATCAAGATCGAACACCCCGCCGGTAAGGCCTTGACGAGGCTGCTCACATTGCTGGGCGAGTAGCCAGGACGGGCCTCTGTCATCAGGGCGCGCGGATCGATGCTCACCTGGGGAACCACAGAGGATCCGCCCCGACTACCGGACACAGGCGGGTGAAAGGGGAGTATTCCGCGTGGGGAATCGGATTCGTCATCTCCACCGGCAGTTGCGGTCGACATATCCGCGCACCATCTAACGGTCCTTCTTGGGTAGCCTATTCGCATGCCTGCTTCGTACTTCGATCTGGTAATTGCCGCCCGGCGACAGATCCGGGAGGTCTCGGTCGCCGAGTTGGCCTCTCTCGATCCGGAGCGCACCACCCTGGTGGACGTGCGGGAGTCGGTCGAGTGGGAACAGGGCAAGATCCCCGGCGCGTTCCATGTTCCCCGCGGCGTCCTGGAGGGCGCCATGCCCCGGGTGGTGGGACCCCCCGGCATGCCGGGAGGCAATACGATCGTCCTCTACTGCGCTTCTGGCGCCCGCTCGGCCCTCGCCGCCCAGACTCTTGAGATCATGGGCTACCCCGGCGCATGCTCGCTGGCGGGCGGATTCCAGGCCTGGAAGGCTGCCGGGGGGTCCTGGAACCTGCCGCTCGGTCTGTCTGTGGCGCAGCAGGGCCGCTACGACCGGCACCTACGACTCCCCGAAGTCGGGGTGAAGGGACAGGAGCAGCTTCTCGACGCCCGCGTGCTGGTGCTGGGTGCGGGTGGTCTCGGCTCTCCCGCAGCCTTGTACCTGGCAGCGGCAGGGGTGGGAACGATCGGGATCGTCGACCATGACCGTGTCGATCTGACCAACCTCCAGCGACAGATACTTCACAACGTCGGGTCGGTCGGACAGAAGAAGGTTCTATCGGCTCGGGAGACCATCCGGGGACTCAACCCCGATGTCTCCGTCCCGACCCACGATGTCCGCCTGGACGCGTCGACCGTGCTCGGGCTTATCGAAGGCTACGACCTGGTCGTCGATGGAACCGACAACTTTCCCACCCGGTACCTTCTCAACGACGCCTCGGTACGAGCCGGTGTCCCGGTCGTTCACGGTGCGATCTTCCGCTTCGAAGGGCAGGTCAGCCTGTTCGATCCCGCTTCGGGACCGTGCTACCGGTGCCTGTTCCCCGCGCCTCCATCACCTGACCTGGCCCCCAACTGCGATGAGGCAGGCGTGCTGGGCGTCCTCCCAGGAGTCATCGGAACCTTGCAGGCGACCGAGGCCCTCAAGTGGCTGCTCGGGGTCGGCGAGCCCCTCGTCGGACGGGTACTCCTCTATGACGCCCTATCCCAGAAGTTCCAGACTCTGAGCTTCGGTAAGGCGCCGGCGTGCCCCGCCTGCGGTGATCCCGACAACCCACCAGCGCTGGTGGACTACGACGAGACATGCCTGGCCGCTGCTAGGTAGTCCGTTGCTCGGGATGGGTTCCTCGCTGCGACGGCAGTTTCACAGCTAGAACCAGCCGGTTGTCACTGGTAACCGAGTTCACCGGGCGCCGAAGCCGCTGAGGACCGTCCAGAAGCTACGGCCGAGTATCTCGAGATCGAGCCAGGGGCTCATGTGCTTGAGGTAGAAGAGGTCGTACGTGAGCTTGTCGATGGTGTCGGCCTCATCGTCGGCGTAGCCGTAGTTCACCTGCGCCCACCCGGTTACTCCCGGACGGACCATGTGCCGGTGAGAGTAGAACGGAATACTCCGGGAGAAGCGCTCCACGAACTCGACCTGTTCGGGTCGGGGACCCACCAGGCTCATGTCCCCCTTTAGGACGTTCCACAGTTGCGGTATCTCGTCGACTCTCAGCCTCCGCAACACGCGGCCCATCGGTATGATCCGATCGTCCTTCTCACGGGTGAAGGAGGGGGCCCCGTGGTCGGAACCGTCCCACATCGAGCGGAACTTGTACTGGGTGAAGGTCGTTCCGCCCCTCCCGATCCGGGTCTGGCGGAAGATGACCGGCCCCGGCGAGCTGAGGCGGATGGTGAGCGCCGCCCCCGCGCCGATCAGCATCGTAAGGGGAGCGGCCACCAGCACGGCCGCTATATCGAATATCCGCTTCCCCGGCAGGTAAGGAGCGGCGCGGAGGACCGGTGCCGACAGTTCCCAGCCCTCTGCCAGGGCTACGAGCGGCATCCGACCGGTGTGTGTTTCGTAGATCCGGGACAGGGGTCGGACATCGTAGCCGGCCAGCGTGCATGACGAGACGTACTGGGCCATCCGATCAGACAGGACCGATTTGAAATCTATGCCGAGGACCAAGCCGGGCGCCAGGGGCTCTATTCGCCCCCTCGTCCCAGGATCCAGGACCGAAACGACGTTGGCGTGCGGAGAGTTTCGGAGGTCATCCACCAGCCCCTTCTCATCGGTTACCAGCACCATCGACTCCATCCACGGCCGGCGCCGGTGGAGGGCTCGATGTCCGAGGGCACCGAGGAGGAAGAGGGCCATCGTCCAGCCGATCAAGGGCCGCGAGAAGTAGACCCGGGTGGCTATGAGGGCAAGAGAGGTACTCCCGAGGACGATGAGCGCCAACACCAGGGCCCTCCCGTAACTAGGACGGGGGGCGTTTCCCACCAGGAGCATCGACCCGGTCCACTCCGCTACGGCCAGGCCTGCGAACATGATCGCCAGGAGGGACACCACCTGCGGCTCGAAGAGCCAGGGGAACGGGGTTCCGAAGTTGACAAGGGAAGCCAGACCCATCGCGACCGCAAGGGTCGCTCCGTCCAGCAGGGCCTGGGCCCACAAGAACCTGCGCCTCATCATCTCCCCGGCGGTGGACTACGGGGTGCCGGGAATCAGAATAGTGCGCAGGACGGCTCTATCCGCGGGAAATCCGGTCCCCGGCCACCACCTGCCCGAACCGTAGTGGTGACTCGGCGGCGGCCTGTTCGCAATGATTCAGCCAGCGGGTGACAGGCCGCTACACGCCGTTGACGGCCACATCGGCTGCCAATGCCACCAGCGTCCTCACCCCGAAACCCGAACCCCCCTTCACCTGGTAGTTCTCGTTCTCGACCCAGCGGGCCGGACCGGCGATGTCCAGATGGGCCCACGGGACGTCACCGACGAACTCCTCGAGCAGCAGCGCAGCGGTGAGAGCACCGGCCCATCTCCCTCCTATGTTCCGCATGTCTGCCATGGGGGTCTTCAGTTGCGAGCGGTAGTCGTCGGGAAGGGGCAGGTGCCACATGCGCTCGCCTGTGTCCCGTCCCAGCGTCGTGATCCGCTTCACCAGGGCGTCGTCGTTGCCCATGACCCCTGCGATCTTGTCGCCGAGGGCCACCTTGCAGGCCCCGGTCAGGGTGGCGAGGTCCACCATGAGGTCGGGCTCGTACTCGGCCGCCAGCGCTAAGGCGTCGGCCAGGATCAATCGGCCCTCGGCGTCGGTGTTCAACACCTCGATGGTCTTGCCGTTGCGGGTCGTGAGCACGTCTCCAGGCTTGGTTGCCATGGGTCCGGGCATGTTGTCGGTCAGGGGTGTGAGACCCAGCACCTTCACCCGGATGCCAAGACGGGCAATCGCCTGCATAGCCCCTATGACCGCAGCCGCCCCCGACATGTCGGTCTTCATCGTCTCCATCGCCTTGGCCGGCTTGATGCTCAGCCCCCCGGAGTCGAAGGTGATCCCCTTGCCCACGAACGCGATCAGCGCGGTGGCTCCTTCCGGTTCGTACCAGAGTTCCAGCATGCACGGAGGACGGTCCGAGCCGACCGCCACACCGAGCACGCCCCCGAAGCCTCCCTCGATCAGCGCCGCTTCGTCGTGGACCACCAACCTGATGCCTGTGTCGCCCGCCAGTTCCTCGACCTGGCACCGGATAGCGTCCGGGGCTTTTTCCCGGGCAGGCGTGTTGACGAGGTCGCGGGCCAGGCACACGGCTTCCGCGACAACCGCTCCGGCGTCTCGCTCGGCTGCTCGCTCGTCACCCAGCAGAAGCAGCGACGCCGTCCGGGCCGGATCCGGCTCGCTCAGGTAGCGGTCGTAGGAGTACTGGGACATGAGGAAACCCTCGACCACCGGACTTGCAGGACCGGCCTGGGTCAGGGTCGTGGCCACCGCCACCTCCTTACGGACCTTCCGACCCAGGGTCCCCGCCGCCCTCCGCATGGTTTCGATGCCAGGATCCTCGCCGAGACCGAGCGCCACCACGGTGTGCGGGCGGGATACCCCGGTCGGGTAGGTCAAGCTCTGGCCTGCCTTGCCGTCGAAGCCGGCTCTCGCTGCGGCGTCCTCGAAACCGGGGGTCAGAGAAGCGATGTGGTTCCCTCCATCCCCGTACCAGGAGAGGCCGGGACCGACGGCCAGACCCAGAACTCCGGCCTCGGAGATCGCCTCGGGGAGAGACTGAACGAACCTTATATCCACGGGGATTCTCCTTGTCGCGCGGCAGGCGGTCGGTGGGACCACCGCCCGGAATGCTAGCCCTGACTCCTCGCTTTCCAGACACACCCACGGCACCATGCCACATCAACCACATCACCGTGACGGGACCGGGCTTCACCCAGTGGGTAGAGGTCGCGCCGGGCCGAGACGGGACCGTCGGAACGCCGGCAGGAGGGTGGTGGAAAGCGGTGGGGAGCAACGGCCCGTCTCCCTCTGACCAGGCATTATGTCGTCGTTCGACGGCCCGTGGTGGATATCGCACACCCTTCCTCCAGAACAAACCCCCACTTGAAGACTCGGGGCTAACGAAGAGCCAGAGCGCCCTCCGCCACCACCCTTGCCATGGTGAGCGATCCGAGACAGGTGAGGATCGCGAGGTAACTCAGACCGGTCGCCGCCATCACGCCGGAATATGACGGGTACCTGAGAGCGAACCAGACCGCCACCATCAGCAGGCAACTCACAGCGGCCAGACCCAGCGAGACGACTGCAAGCACCGCTGAGTCGGCCGGAGGAATGGTCGGCCCCAACACAGCGGCGGCATCGAGAACGACACCGGCCGCCCCGGCCACCGCCAGATGTTGCAGGGGCCGGCGGGGTATCCGCGGATCAACCAGATACCAGTGGCCCAAGAGCATCCCGGAGGTTATGGCACCCAGGGCCACGCTGCCGGTGAGCGCCGAGATTGCGAAGCTTCCACGGGCGGCCACAAGGAAGAAAGCGGCTGCGGACACCGCCATGAGAGCACCCGCGACGTGAGACTTCCGGCCCACCGAGCCCGCCACGGCAGCGATCAGCAACGCTGCGACGGCGACCGGACCGGGATCGAACAACCAGGCGCCCCCACCCGCGAGGACAGCCGTCCCGACGGTGAGCCACAGGTATCCGGCGCCGGTGATACGCAAGCGTGCCACCACAGCACCCGATCCGAGTATCCCCGCCGCCCACATTGCCAGCAAGACCGCGGGATTGAACAGCACTTCCGACCCGAGCATGGACCCCGTTTCTGACACCCGCCACCCGTCCACAACGACACGCGGCGCCCAAACACCCTCCCACAGGCGGAGTGGGATGCGCAGTATACGGAACCCGGCCTGCGACAATCGGGACCGCATGGAGAAACCAGTCCCATCAAAGTTCCCGCGCGTCTCGGTGGTGATGGCGGTGCGCAACGACGCGACGCACATCGAGGCAACACTGAACGCCGTTCTCGGCCAGGACTATCCGGGGGAGATCGAAGTCGTGGTAGCCGACGGGAGGAGCACGGATGGCACATCGGCCATCCTCCTGCGCCGGGCGGCCAAGGAGCCCCGCCTCCGGGTGGTGGACAATCCGGATCAGTCGGCGGCAGCCGGTCTGAACCGGGCCATCGCATCGTCCAAGGGAGCCGTAGTGGTGCGATGCGACGGGCACTCCGAGCTCTCTTCCGACTACGTGCGCCTAGCGGTTGAGATCCTGGGCCAGACCGGAGCAGCCAACGTCGGTGGTCGGCAGTTTGCCAAGGGCACCACGTTCCTCGAGCGGGCGGTGGCCATCGCCATGACAACGCCGTTCGGCGTGGGGAACGCCCGTTTCCGGTACTCGTCGGTCCCGGGTCCGACCGACACGGTGTACCTCGGTACTTTCCCTCGTGACGTCCTGGAGGAGGTAGGTGGTTTCGATACCGACCTGCTCCGCAACCAGGACTACGAACTCAACTACCGGCTGCGCCGAGCAGGGCGAATAGTGTGGTTCGATCCGCGACTCCGGGTCACCTACCGTCCCCGGTCGTCGCTCGGAGCTTTGTGGCGCCAGTACCTCGACTACGGACGGTGGAAGCGGGTGATGCTGATGCGCAACCCGGGATCTCTCGTCGCCCGCCAGACCGCGCCTCCTCTGCTGGTGATCGGCTTGATCCTGTCGGCGCTGGCCGGAGTGATAGGGATTCCGTTCTGGTGGTTGGTTCCGGCTAGTTACGCAACGTTCCTGGGCATCGCGACCATCACGGTCTCGATCCACCGGCGCGATGGGGCCGTATGCTTGCTGCCCATCGTCATTCCGACCATGCACCTCGCCTGGGGGACGGGCTTCCTCCTGCTAAGAACCAGGAGGTGAGGTTCCCTCCCAGATGAACGCCCTGGCTAGGAAAGTGGCCATCGAACCCCTAGTCACCGGATCGTTGGGGCAGAACCGGGTTCCATCCCTGCAACCTACCGTGATACCTCTCTCAGCGATGGCGTAGATCTCACCGCTGAGGCGATGGTCGGCGGGCACATCGGAGAACTCCCGGCCGTCCGGCCGGCCCGGCTGGAGTTCCAGGGCGCGGGCGAGGAACACGGCCATGGTTCCCCGGGTGACCGGATCGTTGGGACAGAACCGGGTTCCACCACCGCACCCACGAGTGAGCCCGAGTTCGGCTATGGCGTAAATGGCGCCCCGGTGCCGGTGTCCTGCGGAGACATCCGTAAAGCGATTCCCGTCCGCCGGTTCGAGTCCCAGTGCTCTGAGGAGGAAGGTGGCCATGGCGCCACGGGTCACGACACTCTCGGGACAGAAGTTCAGACCCGTCCCGCATCCCAAAGTAATGCTGGCCTGCCGGATTGCCTGGATCCCCTCCGAATGAACCGTCCCCGTGGCATCCGGGAAGGGGGGAAGGAGATCGAAGGGTAGTTCGGGGCGGCTTCCCCCCTCGTTGCCTATCTCGAGTGTGGGATCCTCCTCGAGCGGCGCCACCGGCGTCTCGTCAGGTCTCGGAGCGGGTGACGGGGCGGGTCCCTGGCTATCGATAGCCGTGATCTTGGACGACCTGAGCCCCAGAGCGATCCGGAGCCAGGCACCGGCCACCGTAGCCGATACCGCGGCGCCCTCCCGGTACCCGTCGAACCGTACCCGGGCGGGTGAGGCCACCGACTCCGCTACCAGCAGCGTGGCAGCTGTGACTGTTTCCCAGCCGAGGGAACGGGCGATCGCCGAGCCGTCGACCCGGCGCTCCCACGAGGCGTGGGGGTTCCCCACACCGGGATCCGTGTCCCATGGATCCTCGATAGGCATCAGATAGGGCCACCCGACCACCCTCGGCGGGTTCCCGTTCCACTCCGAGAAGAACCCGTAGCGGTTGCTACTCGTAACGCCACCCGACGAAGCCGAGAAGAACGCCTGGATGATCCCTCCCTTCGTAAACCTGTCGGACCCCTCACCGGAGTAGGTCAGCACCCGGTCCCGGGTGTCCGCCACGGCCGCGAGCCACGGACCTGAGTATTGGCTGGACTCCCTGGCCCATCCGATGTAGTTCATATCCTTGGTGCTGTCGTACAGGTGACACCAGCAAGTGTCCATACGAGCCTCGCTGATTCCCGGATCCACGTTGGGCCTCGCGCCACGTGGCACGGTCTCGTACTGGAGGAATTTGAAGGCGGCGTAGGAACGGGCAGCGACGACCTGGGCCTCGTTGACCCCTTGCTGATCCCACAGGCTCGGGATCTCGGCTATTCCCTTCAGGTAACTCTCGAAGCCCACCGCCAGAACCACGTGGAACCCAACCTCCATGGGGTCGTCGCGGATCTTCAATTCGCCATGGCGGTACTCGCAGTCGGAACCGGATCCCACCGCGCAGATCTTGCCTCTGCCCTCGCCGTGGCGTAGTTGCACCCCGTCGGCCTCGGGCCAGTTGATCGAGGCCCTGCACGTGCCCGGCGTGCCCTGAAGCTCGCCGTCGTGGAAGAAGCCACATTGGTTGAGGGCGATGCGGCGGAACTGCCAGCGTTCTCCCTCTAGTGGCTGCTCCGGCTTCGGGCACGGGCCTGCACCGTCGCCGTCCAGGCAAAGGTCCAGCGGTCCTCCCACGGCGGTGAACTCCAGCAGGGTGATCTGCGAGCCAAGATTCACCCAGAGGGGATGGTCCAGGGTGTGGAGCAGGTCGTTGGGAAGGGAGAGATCGCTCATCGTGGCCGGCTGCGAACCCGGGTAGTAGTGGGCGGCGATTTCCTCACCCGACCTTTCGGGATGGGCCAGCGCCTGGCCGTAGGCGCCCCACTGGCTCATGCCGACCCCGTGACCCCATCCGGCGCCCTGGAAGATGAACGACGTCTCGTCAGCCGCGAAGGCGCCGACGGTGCCGACGGGCAGAACCGATACGGCCAACACCGCCGACAGCAGAATCCTCAATATCACCGCCTGCCAGTGTAGGAGAGGAAAGGACAAATACATTCGATTACCGAGCCATAGCTATCGAAGCCCGGTATATAGCGATACCGGGTAACTAACAACCAGATCAGTATGGAGGGCGGGCGGTCCCAGGGGGGGTGGTACGTCATGGCGCCAACGGCCATTGGCTACCCCTATCGACCTCAAGAATCGGGACCCAGGGTGGGCGACGACCCTCGCGTCGACTCCGGTTCCCGCTCCGAAGTACCGGATTGGTGCACCTAACCCTGATTCTTTTGGTCCTCCAGGCACGCCGCCTGCGGCAGGCCGAGCCCCGTCAGGACAGTCGGCGGTTGGCTGCCAAACCGGGTGGCAGGGCGTCAGGCGCCAGACCGGCGAACTCCGGTGCCCAACCGGGCCGGGAGTGTTCGGCGTGCCGGAGGAAGTAGCTGTCGTCGTTCTCCCAAGTGTGTCCCGAACCGTGCCGGACCAGCACGTAGCCGAACCCATGGGTCCGGTACACCTGGCCTCCGGCCCGCCTCACATCCTCGATGAGAGCCACATCGACTCCTCTCGGAACCCGCCTCCATCCTCCCGCCGCGTCGAGGTCGTGGCGGGAGATCAGCATCGTCCCTCCGGCTACGGAGATGATCTGCGAGGCGACCTCCCCCTTCCCGCAGAATCGGTGGATGGTCCGGTCCGACCGGGCCAGGTACACGAACTCGGATCCTTTTGCCACCAGTTCGGCGCCCGAGTACTCGTGGGCCACCGCCAGATCCCAGATGTGTTCGTCCGAGTAGGCGTCGTCGTCGTCGATCTTGGCGAGCAGGGTTCCCCCCGAAACGGATACCGCCCTGTTGAGCACGGTTCCGAAGCGGTGGCGCCCGTCCACCCTCAGGACCCGGGCGGCGATCCCGAGACCCGCCACGGCTCCCTCGATATGGGCCCCGAACCCGTCCCCGTGCAGGACGAGAACGAGCTCCAACCTCGGGTAGGTCTGAGCAGCCACGGTAGCCAGCAGGTCTGGAACCATCTCGGGACGCTTGGTCGCCGCCAGCACCGACACCTCGGGCAGCGCGGGAGGGTCCGGAAGTCCGGCACCTATGATCTGGCGAGCCCGGGCTCGTAGCGTGTGTTCCCGGAGGGCAGCCCGGCGCATCCTGATGCTGAGCAACTCCCGGCTGTCGAGGTCCGCGTCCGGGATGTCGGGTGCGGACATGAGCCCGTACAGTTCGGATCCCAGCCGGGACTCGAGATCCGGGTCGTGGTCGGCCACATGGACCACCACCCCCCGTCCGGCCAAGGCCGCCAGCGTTGCGGCTCGCCTCGTCACGTCGGCGTGGAAGGCGGCGACATCCTCCAGGTGGCGGACGGAGCGCAAAGTGTCCCGGTCACGACGCCTGACGGTATGGTCGGCCGGGTTCCCGGGTGGTAGCGCGCCCAGCGGACCGAGCGCACCGACACCTTTCCGGTGTGCCCTCTGCCAACCCATCGGGTTGATCCTCACGGGGTCGAAGGCTGGAACCGACAAGAGTGCCGGAACCTCCGAGAGATACACGGCCGGGACCTCGTTCTCCTGCACAATCTCGGGACCATCCGCCACGATCAGGTCCACCTGCCTTCCGTCGAGGGAACGCCCCACCCTTATGGAGGCACCGAAAACGTCCACTGCCTGGGGACCCAGCGTGACCATTTCGCCCCCCAACGGGTATCCGGCACCGGGGCCGCCGAACAGGGCCATGTGCCCGGATTCGAGGAGCCGGTCGGAGCCCGTACCGGTATCGCTGATGCGAGTACGCGATCGGCGGTAGCGGCGAGCCCCCCGGAGGCGCCATCCCACCGCGCCTGCGAACCATCTGGCAAACAGCCAGGCCTGGCCGAAGCTACGGACTCGGCGGAACTCCTCGAGCATCCGCCCGGCCTTCGAACCGGCTCGCCGGAGTCGCCGGGCAACCGGACGGGAACGGAGAACCGTCGCATATGAGGGCGCCGTCTCGGCGGCCTCCGCGGTCACCATCGCACCCCAGTCGGCAATGGTCTTGCCCGCCCGCCGGGCCCGGTGGAGTGCCCAGGCACGGACGATCGACACGCGGGACCCGTCAGGAAGGCTCATGGTCCCGTAGACGGCCTGACCGAGCTTGTTGCGGAGGGTCTTGACGACGTTCTCACCTATATCGGAACCTGGGGGAATGGTCACATGGAACGAAGAGATGGGGAACTCGTCGAGCACGGTGTGTACCGGCCCGAACCGCACCCTTGGATCGGGTTTGAACTGGCGGCGCAGCCATTCGTAGCTCTCGTCGTCGGGCCGGTCCTCGATCGTCACCACCAAGTCGTGCACGCGGTCACCGAGGATCCGTTCGACCACTTGGTACAGGCGATCCACCGGCACGTAGCCCGCTTCGACGGTGACCGCGTACTGCGGCACGGTGTAGGACCGCCCGGCAACATCCCCGCGGAACCCGTAGTGAGCGATCAGGTGGGCGATCTTGGCCCGCTGCAGCTCCAGGCTACGTTTTTCCGCCTCGCTTGGCGCCGCTCCAACCCCCTGATGCCAGCAGAATCCCTCCCGAACCGGCACCAGCAGGGCTCCACGGGTGAAGGCCCGGTAGCCGAACTCGGTGTCCTCGGCGCCCCACTGGGTGAACGACTCGTCGAACCCCCCAACGGTTTCGAAGAAGTCCCTCGAAACCCCGAGGTTCCCTCCCGTGACCACCCTGAACAGGTCATCCGCCGAGGACGTGAGGTCGTCGGTGCGCTTCATGTGGAATTCGATCCACTCGGGCCGTTCCGAGGGACGATCCGAGAACAGATCCCCCAAGGAACCCGGCCGGTCCCGCACCATGCCAGGGTCGACCCCGTCCACCTCGACATGGCCCCGGAAACCGAGTGTCAGCCCGTCGCTGACAGCATGATGCCAGCGGGCGTGCGCCGCTAGCCAGCCCGCCTCCGGCATCATGTCGCAGTCCAGGAAGATGAGGATCCCGTGGGAGGCGGCCCGGGCTCCCGTATTCCGGGCCCTCGCCAGACCGAATCCCAGATCCTCCTGATGCACGACCCTCACATCGAGGTCGGTGTGGCCTGGATGCCGGAGCGGGATATTCGAACCGTCGTCCACGACCACCACCTCGAACAGGTCCCTCGGGTAGGTCTGGCATTCAAGAGCCGCCAGCGTCAGTTCCAGAGCCTCGGGCGCCTCGTAGTAGGGCACCACCACCGTCACGGGCAGGGTCGGCACGAACTCTTCGAGCGACGGAACATCCACCCGGTGCCAGTCGTTGCCGCGCACCTTCGCCGGTTGGGGACCCCGGTCCCCTGCCTCGCGCAGCGGAGGAACCGCTCCGGGACTCCCGCCGCGCCTCTCCGCGAACGGCAGGGCGCGCCGGTCGAGACCCACCCGTTCCGGGTGCCATCCATCCCACGCTTCTCCGGCCTGGTAGAGGAGGTAGGCGTCCTCGTGCCTCCGTTCCTCGGCCGAACCCTTGATCATCTGAACCAGCCCGGCTCCGTGGGTCCGGTAGACAGCACCGCCGATCGCGGCCACATCCTCCGCCAGGGCCTTTCCGACCCCCACGCGGATCCTGCGCCATCCCCCCGCCATCTCCAGATCATGACGGGAGATGAGCATCGCGCCGTCTGCTAGTGGGCTGGTCGCGTTGGCGAATCCCTCGCCCTGGCCCACGTGGAGATGGATCGTCCGGTCGAGATGGGCCAGGTAGAGAAACTCGGCGCCTTTGGCGACCAGTTCGGCACGCGAGTACTGGCGGGCCACAACCAGATCCCACAAGTGTTCGGGCCCGTACAGATTGCGATCGTCCATCCTGGCGATCAGCGCGCCTCGCGACACGGTCACGGCCCGGTTGAGGGCTGCGCCGAGGTTCTCGGAGCCGCCCACCCTCATCACCCGGACCGGATGCTTGAATGCCTCTGCTACCCGTTGGACATCAGACCCGAATCCGTCGCCGTCGAGAACCAGCACCACGTCGAGCCGGGGATAGGTCTGGCACGCCACGGAGTCGAGCAGGCCGGAAAGCAACTCCGGATGGGCGGCGACGGCCAGTACGGTCACGTCCGGCACCCTTGGTGGGTCGAGCGCCGGGGCGGCGGAGATGATCCGGCAAGCTCGGGCGGCCAGCGAATGGGTCCTGTGCGCCTCCCGGCGCATGGCGACGCTGAGGAGTTCCCGTTCCCCCGGATCGGCATGGAGGATGCGTTCGTCGCGCATGAGCCGATACAGGCCCGATCCGAGGGCCGCCTCCAGGTCCGGGTCGGCATCGGCCAGCCACACGACCACGCCCGTGGCGGCTAGCGCGGCGAGAGTCCCCGCCCGGCTGACCGGATCGGGGTGGAAGGCGGCCACATCGACGGCATAGCGGACACGCAGGAGCCGGTCCCGATCCCCGAGTTGCACAGCGCCGTCCGCGACGGTACCGGGCGGGAGCATCTCCACAGGGCCGAGCCCTCCGATTCCGGCATCGGCATCCCGTCTCCAGCCGATCGGGTTGGTGGAACGCGGATCGAAAGCAGGGACCGAGAGTTGGACCGGCTGTTCCGAGAGCAGGACCACCGGCACGTCGGGATCAAGGCCCGTCCCCACCGGCGCGGCTCGCTCGGCGAGCACCAGATCGGTATGGCGCTCGTCCAGGACACGGCGTACCCTCCCGGAGGCGCCCAGGACCGCGCCGGCGTGCTCCCCGACCGCCACGATCTCCGCCCCGAGCGGGTAATCCGCCGCCGGTAGCGCCTCCACCGGTGGGCGGAAGACGGACGGCAACCACACTTGGAGCCGGGTGTGAACAGCCCCTGCCAGCCACTTGAGGAACTGCCGGGCCTGACGCGGGTTGCGGATACGCAGTATGGCTCTGACCAGGCCGAACACCCTGGCTCTGATACGGCGGAGCGTCCAGTAGGTCTTCCGCGACCGGGAGCGGAACCAGCGGATCAGGACCGCCAAAGTGTCCCTACGTCTCTTCCTGGTGCTCACCGGCACCAGGCTTCCGGCCTTCACCGTGACCGTGGCACCCATCTCCTCGACCTTCCTGCCGTTACGCCTCGATCGGTGGAGCGCCCACGTCCTGATGATCGACACCTGCGAACCGTCGCCCAGGGCCATGGTCGCCTGCACCGATCCTCCCAGCTCGGCTCTCATCGTGTAGACGACGTTGGCAGCCAGGTCCGCTCCGGGCGGCACCCTCATGTGGAAGGAAGCGGTCGGGAATTCGTCCAGAGCCTGGTCCGGCTGCCCGAACCGGACCCGCGGATCGGGTCCGAAGTGGCGACGGATCAACTCGAAACTCGCGTCCGCCGCCCGGTCCTCGACCCTCACCACCAGGTCATGGATGCGGTCCCCCAGAACCCGTTCGATCACCGCAAACACCTGGTCTATGGGAGCGTCCCCGGTCTCCACGGACACCACGAACTGGGGCACCGCAAAAGTGCGACCCGGCGAGGCCCGCCGGAACCGGTAATGGGCGATCAGATGGGCGATCTTGGCCTGCTGGAGGTCCAGGCTGCGGCTCTCCTCCTCGCTGGGTGCTGCGCCCGCGCCCTGGTGCCAGCAGAAGGCCCGGCGTTCGGGCACCAGCAGCCCTCCCCACGTGAACGCCCGGTACCCGAACTCGGTGTCCTCCGCGCCCCACTGCGTGAACGACTCGTCGAAGCCCCCCACCATCTCGAAGAAGCCCTTGCCGACACCCAGGTTTCCGGAAGTGACCACCCGGAAGATGTCATCCGCAGTCGACGTGAGTTCGTTGGTGCGGGCCATGTGGAACTCGATCCATTCCGGCCGCTCCGCAGGCCGGTCCGAGAACAGGTCCTCCAGCGAGCCGGGCCGGTTCCTCACCGTCCCCGGGTCGAGACCGTCCGCCTCCACGTGGGCCCGGAACCCGAGCGTCAATGCATCCGACACCGTGTGGTGCCAGCGGGCGTGGGCGGCCAGCCAGCCGGCCTCCGGCATCATGTCGCAGTCGAGGAACACCAGGACATCATGCGACGCAGCCCGGGCGCCCCGGTTGCGGGCCCGGGCCGCCCCGAAGCCCCGCCGGTCCTGGCGGATGACCGTCACGTCGAGGTCTACACCCTCGGGCAGGCGTAGGGGGACGGTCGAGCCGTCATCCACCACTATCACCTCGATCAGGTCGCTCGGGTACGTCTGCCCCTCCAGAGCGGCCAGCGTGAGGGCGAGAGCCTCGGGTGCCTCGTAGTAGGGGATCACCACGGACACGGGAAGCGTTGGAACGAACTCCTCGACGGGAGGGACCTTCACCTTGCGCCAGTCGTTGCCCCGCACCCTGGACGGTCGGGCGGCGGTCACCATCTCGGACTCCCCCTGGCGGGATCGGGCGATGTCATCCGAGCAGTACCTCTCCCCGGATCAAGCGGTACCGACCCTCGGCCAGTACGGGAGTGTCCTGCCAGTCCTCCGGGAACTCGTCGGGAACCCGGTCGGTGCGTACCAGCACGAGGTCCTCCGGGGCGAGGTCGTGCCGGGTCTCGGATCGCAGGGTCCACACCGGTGCGTCCAGGTAGTAGGAGACCCACCGCGGGGTCCCGATCCCGGGCGTCACCCACATGTTTCCCGGCGGCGCGGAGATCGCCAGACGCTCCATGAGCCTCCCGGCGTCCGCCGGAAGCGTGAGGTAGTTGTCGCGGGTCGTGCCCGTCGCCACCCCATACAGGGTCACGGCGAGTACTACGACAGCCGCTACGCTCGCTGCCCGAACCGCACGTTGCACGAGTACGCGTCTGGCCGCGTCCAGCAACGCCCCGAGCCCGATCGTGATAGGCGCCAACCACGGGAAGTTCCACAAGAGGTGGATCCAGGCTCCTTGTTGCAGACCGAATGTCCAGGCAGCGGCCACACCGAGGGTGATCGCTACGGGTATCCGCGTGCGCCGGTCGACCAGACCGGCCACCAGCGCGAGAGGCGCCAGGACGCGGAACCAGACCGGGGTGAAGCGTCCGGCGAAGCGCCACTGCCTGGCCAGGAACTCCCCGAAGCTCCCGCGGGTGGTGTCAACCCTGAACGCCACGCGATTCGCCAACTCCGCCGTATCGGTGCCGCTGAGCAGCCAGGCAGCGGTGATCAGGACCCCGGCAACCGCACCCAGCGTTACCCACCAGGTCACTGGTTCCCAACCCTTGCGAACAAGGAGCCACAGCAGAAGAAGACCCATCGCGGCCATTGCAATCCATGACTGCATGGCCGTCAGGCAGGCCAGGACGGCCACCGCCGCTTGGATCGGAACAGGCGGATCGCGAGCCTCCCGAAGGTAGGCGACAGCCGCCACCGAAGCCACGATCAGGGAGAAACCGACTCCTATGCGGCCGTACACGAAGTAGAAGCCGGTGCTGGCCATCGCTCCTACCGAGAGGAGTGTCGGGCCCCAAGCGAGGCCCCTTACCCTGAGCAAGGCCGTCATGAACAAGATGGTCGAGGCCCCCAACAGGAAGCCGACCGCCCGTAGCCCGACCAGGGTGTCCCCCAGCATTCCCACCGACAGGATCGAGACGAATGTCTGCAACGGGGGATGGTGGGCGTAGGTCACCGCTTCCCGCGGGGGTGTCTCACCGGGGGGGATCCCGTACTCGGCCCTGATGTACGGTTCGATCAGAGCGCCGTATTCCGACTCCGCGGCCCCCTTCTCCCAGAAGTTGCGGGCCTGAAGCCCGAACCGGGCCAGGATGCGCCCGTCGTCGCTGTCTCCCAGCGGAAGGTCAAGGTCCGGTAGCCAGGCCACCAGCACTACCAGAGCCACGAGCACAGCAACGGTCCAACCCGACAGGAGGCGCGGCGCGATAGGGGTGCGTGATGGCCTCATGTGACCGGCAGTTTACGGCCACGGCTCTCCGATCCGGGGCATCCCCGATCGAGCGACCGATCCGAGCCGAGACCCCTTCGGCCTTCGCCTACCGGTCGGATCGGAGAGCATGGCCGATCGCTAGCGCGTACCGGCCCTTCTGGGCTTCCACCTGCAGACCGGCTTGGACCCACTCCGGTGTCTGGTCAAGGCGGACCAGGACCACCTCTCCGTCTCCAATTCGCTCGATGTTTCCGGAGTCGACCTCTTCAGTTGGCAGGTCCCAGTAGTAGCTGACCCACCTGGGGAGTGGGTCTACACCTTCGAGTACCCAGGCGGTCGCCTGACCGGGTGCGGGGGGGACGTCTCTGATGAGGGCTCCTGCCTCGGAAGGGGCCAGAAAGTAGGCGTCCCGGTAGTCCGGAACGCGAGCGAGACCGGTTGCAGCCAGCACCAGCAGGACCACGTAGACCCCGATCGTCGTCCGCTCACTCGCGACATGGTCCCGGAGCCTCTGCAGTCCGGCCGCCAGGCCCAGGAAGACCGGCGCGAGCAGCGGGTATGTCCAGTAGTCGTGGATCAGTGCCGCGCCGGGTGCGACCAGGGTCCAGGCCCCGAGTGCCATTAGCAGCGTCATGGACACCATGCGCGTCCTGCGGTCGGCCAGGGATATGGCGAGCGCGGGGAGGATCGCCCACCGGAACCACCCGGGGAACAACGTCTGGTAGAACCACCGGTAGGTGGTCACAAGGTCCGACCAGGCGGGCCAGCGTAACCTGTCCCCGGCGTGGCCGACCAACTCCGCTACCTGGCCGGCGCCCACCGCCCATACCAGCGCCGCGGTGGCCGCTCCCAGCCCGGCTATGCCCATCCACACCGCCGTCCGCCGGTAGCGCGCCTCTCTGCTGCCTTCCGCCGATGCGAAAGCCACGACCAGCACCCCTGTCCAAGAACCGAACCCGGCCACACCGGCGGCAAGCGGTAGGAGTAGCCGATGGTCGCCCGTTCGCCGGTAGCGGCACCAGAGAGCGAGGAACGCAACGATCAGGGAGACACCCAGCCCGAGACGGGCGTAAATCCAGAACATCGGGGTCACGGCAACGAGCGCCAAGGCGACTGCTGGAGCGCCCGCCCCGAGGTCGAGTTCCCGAGCCAACCACAGCAGCCCGGCCACCGTACCCAAACCCGCCACGTATCCGATCGAGTGCAATTGCCACTCGCCCTGCCCGAGTACCGACCCGACCACCGCGTGGAGGATGTTCAGCAGCGGGGGATGATGCGTGTAGGGAACATCGGAGAAAGGTTCCATCGACGCCAGGAAACCCGATCCCGGCAGACCCGCCTCCAGGAAGTTCCGGACCACAAGCCCGAACCGACCGTTGATCCGTCCGTCGTGGCTTGCCCCCAGCGGGAGGAACAGCAACTGCCACCATCCAGCCGCCAGCAACCCGCCGATCGCGAGGCCGCCGGCAACCCTCATCCGCGTGGTCGACACGCGCCGGAGTATGTCTCAAGAGCCAAACCGTCCCTGTATAGCACCACAGTCCCCCTGCAAACCCGTCCAGTGGCGAGAGACTCGGTTCGACCCGATCGCGAGGCAGGACCATCGAGATGGTCCCGGAGTGGCGACGATGTAGCATCACTGAGCGGTCGGCTCGATCTCGTTGAGGGCTCCTAGCCACGCAGGCCGGCCGCAAGAGAAGCCCCTGCACCACCAACCATTCGAGGCTCCCTGGCAGTATGTCGAGAACAAGCTTGCAGGACTGGCGAACGCCGGTGATCGTGATAGTCGCCGGCTGCGTGATCGCCGCGGTCGGGTACGGAGTGCGTTCCATCTTCGGGCTGTTCCTTGCACCGATGACGTTGGCCCAGGACTGGAGCCGGGAGACCTTCGCTCTTGCCCTCGCCATCCAGAATCTGATGTGGGGTATCGGCATGCCCGTGGCAGGGGTGATCGCCGACCGGTACGGACCCCGCTACGTGCTGTGTGCGGGAACCATCATCTACGCGCTCGGGACATGGGGCATGGCGTCGTCGGCGAGCGGCTTGGTGCTGCAACTGACTGCGGGCGTGATGGTGGGGATCGGGATAGCCTTCTCCAGTTTCTCTCTCGTCCTGGCCGCCATGGCCCGGACGGTCGGCCCTGAGCGGCGTTCCCTGGCACTGGGTCTGGGCACGGCGGCCACCTCTTTCGGGCAGGTGTTGTTCTCACCGGTCGGCCAGGGCTTCATCACCACATTCGGCTGGTACCCGGCCCTCCTCTCGGTGGCAGCTCTCACACTGGTGATCATCCCGCTGGCCTTCGTGCTGCCCAACGCGAGCGCCACAAAGGCGGAGCCCGTCGCCGACCAGTCCCTAGGAGAGGCGCTGGCCGAGGCCCGCGGACACCGCGGCTACGTGCTCCTCTCGAGCGGCTTCTTCGTTTGCGGATTCCAGATCTCCTTCATGACCGTCCACTTCCCGGCCTTCGTGCAGGATCTGGGACTCGCCGCGTCGGTCGGCGCCATCGCTCTCTCACTGATCGGCGCATTCAACATCGTCGGCTCGTTCGGCAGCGGCGTCTTCGGCCAGCGCTGGTCGAAGAAGCGGGGCCTGGCCGGTATCTACGCGCTCAGAGCCCTCACCATCGCGCTGATGCTGCTCGCTCCCAAGACCGCCGTCACCATCTACGTGTTCGCAGCCGTGATGGGAATCCTCTGGCTCTCGACCGTTCCCCTGACAACCGGGATCGTCGAGCAGATCTTCGGTGTCCGCTACCTGGCAACGCTTTTCGGTCTCGTGTTCCTGTCCCATCAGATCGGCAGCTTCATAGGCGTGTGGCTGGGCGGCTACCTCTACGACCGCACCGGGTCGTACGGTCCCGTCTGGTGGCTAGGAGTGGCCCTCGGTGTCGCTGCCGCGCTCATCCACATGCCGATCGATGAGCGCCCGCTCCGCCGGCTCAGGCAAGCACAGACGACGGGAACGTGAGCCGGCGGTGCCCGACCCGGTCGTCGCCCTGCCTATCCGGTCCTTCCGGGACGCCTACCGGAGACTGGCGGTCGCCTACGCTCCACCTTCCAGAGCTCTCCTCGCTCGGTCGCTGGCCACCCACACCGCTGACGTCGTAGAGGAAGCGGGAGTCGCACCCCTGATCGTGTCATCGGCCCCCGACGTTCGGGATTGGGCCCGGCGCCGATCCCACGACGTGCTGGCGGATCCGCCCGGAGGGGGCCTGAACGGAGCAGCCTCAGAGGTGGTCGGATACGCCGACCGGCGTCCCTGGCTGATCCTGCACTCCGACCTGCCCTGCCTCACATCCGAAGAAGTGCAGGAAGCGCTGCGGCCGGTACGGGCCGGTCGGCAGGCGGTCGCGTTCTCCTACGACGGTGGCACCTCAGCTCTGGGAGGTTCCGGTCCGTTCCCGTTCTCCTACGGCGTCGGGAGCTTCCACCGCCATCTCCATGCCGGCCGCCGTCCCTCGGTTGTGGTGTCACTCGGGTTCGCCCTGGACATCGACCGGCCCGGCGACCTCTCCGTGGCGGCACGCCATCCGAGGGGCGCGTGGCTGGCCGGGCTCGGCTTCGGGTAGGAGGGTGGCGAAGACCCCAAAGTTGGGTCCTGCGGTCCCTGGCGCCATCGCAGTTCAGCGGACGGAGGGACAACTCTGTCCTCGTTTCTAGGAGGGTGCTGAGCAATCCACCAGCGGCAATCGTCATTGTTCAGCACCTTCCTCGGAACGCTCTTCGAATCGGCCCAACCTCCTCCCGCTACCCTGCGGCGGTCAGCAATTCCGTCGGCAGAAAGGCCAGGAGTGGATAGGGGATCACGGAACGGCGCGCTCGTGACCGGAGGAGCAAGGGGAATCGGGCGCGGTATCGCGGAACGGCTCGCCCGGCGCGGGGACACGGTGTTCATAGCCGACATCGCGGGCGAAGCGGAGACGGCCGCGGGTTTCCGTGCCGAGGGGCTGGATGTCCATCCGCTGAGACTGGATGTCCGGGACGTCGGGGCGATCGGAGAAGTGGTGGAGCGGGTCGACCGGGAGGTGCCCCTGGCCACGATGGTCAACAACGCAGGTATCGGCTGGATCCGCCCCCTGGTCGACGTGTCTCCCGACGACTTCGACGCGCTGATGGCCGTCAACCTCAGAGGTGTCTTCTTCGGAATCCAGGCCGCGGCGAAGGTGATGATCCCCCGCGGCGCCGGCTGCATCGTCAACACGGCCTCGACCTCGGCCTTTTCCGCCTCCACCTCCCCGATGGTTCCCTACGACACGTCGAAAGGGGCGGTGCGGATGCTCACCATTGCGGCCGCCCGGGAACTGGCCACTCACGGGATCCGGGTGAACGCGGTAGCGCCGGGAACCGTCGACACCGACCTCGTGCGGTCCGTCCTCGGCGAGTCACGAGCCGCGGAACAGACCGGAACCCTGATCCCCCTAGGGCGCCTGGGACAGCCGACCGACATAGCCGCGGCGGTCGACTTCCTCTCCTCTGAGGCGGCCTCCTACGTGACCGGGCATGTGCTGGTGGTGGACGGCGGATGGCTGACGTGAGGCGACCCCGCATCGGCGTGAACCTGCCGTTCCACGGACCTGGCGCACCGGTCACGGTGGCCGATGCGGCCCGGATGGCGGAGGAGATAGGGTACGACTCGGCATGGATGAGCGATCATGTGGTGATGGTGGAAGGCGCCTCTTCCCCTTACCCGTTCGACACCGAGGGCGTGATGAGATGGGACATCGACCATCCGATGCCCGACACGCTGATCGTCCTGGCCGTGGCCGGTGCGGTGACCAGCAGGATCGAACTGGGTACATGCGTGCTGATCGCCCCCATGCGCAACCCGGTGGTCCTCGCCAAGCAGGTGGCGACCATCGACATGCTCACCGGTGGCAGGTTCACACTCGGGGTTGGGGTAGGATGGCTGGCCGAGGAGTTCGCCGTCCTGGGCGCGCCTTTCGAGGACCGGGGAACACGCCTGGACGAGTGGATGACCATCCTCCGCGACTGCTGGACCGGACGACCTACCGCCCACCGCTACAAGCATTGGGAGATTCCCCCGGGAGTGCGCTGCTACCCCACACCTGCGGGTACCGTCCCCATCCTCGTGGGTGGGATGTCGAAGCACGCCCTCCGGCGAGCGGGCCGGGATGCCGACGGTTGGATGGCCTTCCAATACACCGAGGAGATCGACGTCGACAAGATCCGGGGGAGCGTGGAGGCGTTCAACGAAGAGGCCGCTCTCGCCGGACGGCCTCCGCCCACGAGGCTGGCCATGCGGGCCCCCGGACCCATCGAGCCGCTGGCGGAGCAGTTGGACGAACTGGTCGGCGCGGGGATCACCGAGGTGGTGGTAACCGTCGACTGGAACGATCGGGACGCGGTCTCGGAGTCTCTGGATCTGCTCCGGCGAGCCACCCCGTAAGCTCACGACCCGTACGGACCCGCCGCAACCCAAGGAGAGCAAGAGTATGCCCGTCCCAGATCAGGCCGTTACCAGCGACCAAGCCCCGGAGCCGCGCGGACCCTACCCCCATATCCGAATCGATGGAGATCGGGCCTGGATCACCGGCCAGATCGGCCGGGATCCGGTGACCGACGGCTTCGTGGAGGGGGGCTTCGAGAACGAGTTCCACCAGTCCATCACCAACCTCGAGAGCATTCTCGCGGAGGTTGGATCGTCCCTCTCCGACGTGGTGCACACCTGCGTCCAGTTCGTCGACGAGGACGATCTCGATGCCATGAACCGCATCCACGCGGAGCGGTTCCCGCTTCCGTACCCGGCTAGGACCAGCTTCGGGGTGGCGTTCCTGTGGAAGGGCGCCAAGGTCCAGATCGACGCCGTCGTCCGCCTGCCAAACGGGTGAGCCAGAACGCGAAAACCGGCGGATCGGTCCACCCGCCTCGGAGACCATGGGCGCGGGCCGCGACTGCCTCAGGCCGTCTGGTCGTCGACACCGGGGAGTTCCACCGTCGGTGTCCGGGCCACGACCCCGGTCACTCCGGGCACCCTTTGCATGAACAGGGCTTCGATCCCGGCTGTAAGGGTCACAACCGACAGCGGACATGTGCCACACGCCCCCATCAACTCCACTGCAACCACCCCGTCGCTGTCCACGTCGAGCAGGACCAGGTCACCCCCGTCGGCATGGAGCGCCGGGCGCAGGAAGTCAACCGCCTCGTGCAGGGCTTCGAGATCCACGGCTGATCCGCCCCCAGGTGCCGCGCCTTCGGCTAGTACCGATCCGTCCATCTTCTAGAAGACCTCGATCCAGGTGCCCGCGCCCGCGTCCACGGCCAGGTCGTACACGAGGGAAGCGACCGCCGCATCGAGAGCGGGCATGCCCATGTGGGTCATTATGGTGCGCTCGCTCCCGCTCTCCCGTCCCGGACGCGTACCCGGGAGGATCTCGGTGGCGAGATCGGCATGGATGTCCGACCTCGTCAGGGCGCCCGGCTGCAGGCCACCCAGCCGGCCGACCTCTTCTCCTTCGATCCATTCGAGATCCCGCCCGTACCAACCGACCGCCCACTTGTCGAACTCGGTAGCGCAGGCCGGCTCCACGTCGCGGAACCCGGTCGCCGCGCACACGTGAGCACCGGGGGGCACCCAGTCCGCCATAAGAACAGGCCGGGCGGCGGTCGTGACGATGCAGATGATGTCGGCCCCGGCCACCGCGGTCTCGACATCGGGCGCAGCCATCACGTCGATCCCGATCCGCTCCTTCGCAGACCGCGCGAACCGGGCCAGTTGATCGGGGTTGACGTCGAACGCGACCACCTCCTCCAGAGGGAAGGCCTCGTTGAGGACCAGCAAGTGGGTCCAGCCCTCGTTACCGCACCCGACGATCGCCAGACGGCTCGACTCCGGGCGTGCCAGGTAGCTGGCGCCGACGGTGGAATGGCCGCCGGTGCGCATGTTGGTCACCGCGGTTCCGTCCACCAGCGCCAGGGGCATGCCGGTGTCGATGTCGCTGACCATGTCCAGCGCCGAGATGGCGGGGAGTCCCCGGCGGGGATTGAGCCGGTAGCTGCCCAGCCATTTGACCGCCGCCCTGCCGAGGGGCCGGATCATGGCGGGGAAGGCCTGCATGGCTCCGTGCCCGAACGGCGGTTCGGGACCGAGGCGGTCGTGAACGTACAGGTTCACCGGGTTGGTCTGCTCGACCTCCCCTTCACCCACCCAGCGAAACGTGTCCAGGCAGCGCTGGAAGCAGGCCGCCGGGTCGAGGAGTTGCTCCACCTCCTCCCGCGACACCACGAGTATCTCGCCGGGACTGGGCTCGTCCCTGCTCACAGATCTGCTTCCAGCGCCTGCAGGTCCGCGGACTCTGCCTTGACGACGGCCAGGGCCTCGGGCGGGAGCGGACCGTAGGGCTTGCGGGGAGCACCGGTCCGGGCACCACCGAGACCGGCGATGGCGTTTAGGTAGCCGTGCTCGTAGCTAAGCATCGAAGGCATGCCGGGTCGCCGGATGGCAGCCGAGAACCGCTGGAGCGCCGCGAAGGCGCTCCGCACCCACGGATCGTTGTGGTTGCCCTTCCGGCACTGCTCGATGAAGCGGGTTCCGGTCTTGAGTCCCGCCCAGCTGAATATGCCGGTTGCGCCGGCTGCGCCGAGCATCGAGGCGTGGAAGAAGGCCGGGTCGTTACCGCTGAACACGTTGACCCGGTCGCAAATCGTCAGGAGGATCTCGTCGAAGTGCGGCAGGGCCGTGTTGGACTCCTTGATGGCTTTGATGTTGGTGATGTCGAGGAGCCGCTCCCACATCCTGGCCGTGAGGTTCATGCCGTTCAGCGGCGAGTAGTTGTAGAGCATCAGCGCCATGTCGCCGTCGAGTGACTCGGCCACCTCCACGAAGAATCGCAGCGCCCAATCCCTGGTAACAGGAAGGGCGTAAGGGGCGGCCAGCATCGAACCGTCGGCGCCTGCCCTCTCCGCAACGCGGGCCCGCCGTACGGCCTCTCGCTGGTAGGAGGCGGTACTGCCCACCACGACCGCGATGCCACCCCTGTGTCCCGTTTCCACCGCCAACTCGCAGACCGCGTCGAACTCCCGTTCCGAGACGCTGGTCATCTGCCCCATCGATCCGAACACTATGCATCCCGGGGCGCCCGATGCTGCTACAAGCTCGATGCTGCGGCGGACCCCCTCCATATCGATCTCCTGATCGTCGTCGAGGCTCAGTGGGATCAGCGGGAACAAACCCTCCAAGGGCTTGCGGATGAACTCGGGCATGTCTTCAGTTCCTTGTGATCAGGCGGTCATACAACTCCAGCAGCACCCGGCAGCGTCGGGGTAGCTCATCGAAGGTCACCGCTTCGCAGCGGTAGCCGATGCTCTCCATCGCGGCGCGTGCCTCGCCAGTGTAAACGACGGCGCCGTCAGCCTCGATGCGTTCGATGGCGTCGAAGCGGGCCGCGGCCTCGTTGGTGGTAACCGCCTCTTCGGGCGAGACGCCGTCCGGCAGGTCCAGCTCGATCCGGCCACCGCCTACCTTCGCCGGATACCCGCCGGGTAGCCCCAGCGGACCTGAGACATGCGTTTTCACAGGTTCCGAGCCGATCAATGCCACGGCATTCTTCACGGCCGAGGCCGCGAACAGGGAAAAGCAGTCGGTCCGGCCCCACACGATAGGTTCCGGCCACGACGACAGGATCGCCGCGAGGTCGTAGCCGGAGGTCACGTCCCTCCCCCGGACGGTCAGCTGGAAGTGGTGCGGAACGACCGAAGCACCGTAGGCCATCAGCGCGTGCGAGCCCACGAGCCGCACGTCCACTGTGTCTGCGTGCTCCCCGGTTGCCTCCATCGCGTAGCCCAGCACGGCGGCGGCGGACACCTCGACGTTCCCGGCGCCGGCTATGGGACCGTGCCCGAAACGGGCCCAGATCGCCGCGTTCACGACGTCGGGGAATGCGGCATTGACGATGAGGGTCTGTACTCCGGCCATCTCGGTGGCGCGGACCAACTGCGTGGCGGGCATCAGGTGCCACGGCAACCACAAGCTGAACGTGGCGGCCCGGATCTCGGCTCGAAGACCATCGTCGATGTCGGCGTTCATGAACCTGCGAGGTGACTGGACGGTCGCAGAGTGCAGGACCACGTCGGGACGGACCCGGGCCAGGAAGCGGGCAGTGGCATCCTCGTCCGCCAAGTCCAACGTATGGTGCTCGAATCGCTTGTTGTGACCCTGGAAGATGGCGCCGAGCCGGGCCAGGCTCACCCGCGACGGACCCGACGAGGGGCTGCGCTTCACGGTCACGATACGGTCAACCTCGGGGGTGCGGGCCAGGAACTCCAGGGCCCACCCACCCAGGTCCCCCACCCCCGTTAGAAGTATGGTGGTCACGCCGGCTACGCCGTGGGCGTCGCTACGGGCGGCGGCCGATGGGATGCATGGTCGACCGGTGGAAGTTCTTCATGCCCGCAACCTTGAGCACGAACTCTGCGATCTTCCAGCCGCCGGACGTGCGGCGGAAGCGGCAGTGGTACTGGCCCCACATCTCGCCGTCCTCTCCACTCGAGCGGTAGGTATGCCAGGCGTATACATAGGCCACGCCGCTGGCCGAGTCCGGTCCGTCCGAGCGGATCATCATGTTGGTGATGTGGTGGGCCGATGAGGAGAACAGGTTGGTCAGACCGGGCTCGATGGAGGCGACGATCCTGTCCCGCCCCACGATGTTGGGGAACTCCGGGCCATAGTCGATGACCGCGTCGTCGGTGAACAGAGTCGCCACCGACTCCGGTTCGTTGCGGTCGAAATGCCACGCGTAGCCGTAAAGAAGGTCGACGATGGCGGCCCGATCCGCAGGGTCGATCGTGGAGGTCATCCTGTTATCCTCTCGCTCCGGAACTTTGACGATACCGGCTCGGCGCGCGCAGGCCGCCACAGGCCAGGTTGGAGAGACGCGATGGCCGACGAAGCAGCGATCCGCGACGATCTCTGGTCGCGAACGTACCAGGTAGGGGTGGTGGTACGTGACATCGAGAAAGCCACCCGGTTCTACGAGCGGCTCGGTATCGGTCCGTTCGTGGAGGGACCTTCCGCCCATGCCCTGGAGCGCAAGATCTACGGCAAGGACTCGCCCGACGCCGAGGTGAAGGGCCTGATCACCCAGATGGGACCCATCGAGTTCGAACTTCTCCAGCCCGTGTCCGGCAACAGCATCCAGGCCGAGTTCCTGGAGAAACACGGCGAGGGGGTGATCCACCTCTGCGCCCACACGGACGACCTGGACCGTGACGTGGCGGAATTGACGGCGCTCGGGTTGCGTGTGATCTCGTCAGCGGTACTCGCCGACGGGGGCAAGTTCGCCTACTTCGACACCCGGGAGGTCGGAGGGCTGATCCTGGAGTTGTTCCAGACGGGCAGCGACTGGAAGTGACATAGCCTCGCCTGCGGATATCGTCGGCGGGCCGAGTGGCCGCGACCAGCGGCAGGTGATGAACCACGGACTCCGGACGCGGAGTTCGGGGCATGCACTCCCCTGGTAGATTGCTGCTGCACTCCCCCGGGGCTGCGGAACGCGAGGGTGCGACCAATCGACTGTGGACTGATACGGAGGTGACCACAAAATGAGTGACTACGCGCGGGTCGAGATCGCCCAACCCGAATTGAAGGAACTGGCGGACGCCATCGACGACGCGCCCGGCGACCGCTTGGCGAGAACCAAGCTGAAGCACGACCTCGAGGGGGAACTCCGCTACATGGAGCGGTACCGCGAGTTGGCCGGCGACGATCCCATCCAGATCGGTTGGGACGCCAACGAGGCCGAGTTCCATGCCAAGACCAAGATCTTCTCCGTGCTGGCCGACGCCATGGAATTCGAACTCGGGAAGGAAGAAGGCCGGGCCGCGGTGGCCAGAGCGCGCAAGCGGCAGGGCGACCAGATGGGCGCTGACATGGCGGCGAAGGTCCGGGAGAAGGGCGAGCCCCTGAACCTCGACAACTTCTTCAAAGTGTTCTGGAGCTATTTCCAGTGGTCCCCCAAGTTCGACACCGAGCGGTACTTCGACGACGAAGGCACCATGGTCAAATACGTCCTGCGCCTCAACTGCCCGATCGGCGACTACCTGCGCGACAACGCGCCCGACGTCGAGTTCTCGTCGAACTTCTGCGACCTTGACGAGCACATCGCTCTCGCCTACAACCCCAACATCCGCTACTCGCGCAAGCGCTGGGTTCCGGGCGGCTACCAGTTCAGCGAGTTGGTCTGGGAATTGGACGCCGAGGGCGTGATCACCTGAGCCACCCGACTCCCGTTAGCTGAGAGGCATATCCCGTGCGTGCTCTGTCGATGTACGAGGGGGGAAGGTTCGAACTTGAGGAGATCCCCATACCGGAGCGTCCTCCTGGCTGGGCCCTGATCCGCTCCATCGCTTCGGCCGCCGGCTTGTTCCAGGCCCAGATGGCGGCCGGGATGCTCGACACCAACGGTTTCCCCCGCATCCTGGGACACGAGATCATCGGCGAAGTGGTCGAGGTCTCGTCCGATGCCGCTCCCCAGAGGGGGACCATCGTGGTCGTCGACGCCGTTGTCGGCTGTGGGGTGTGCGAGTGGTGCATCCGCGGCGACGAGATGATCTGCCCATGGATGCGCCATCTAGGCATCAACATCGACGGGGGCTACGCCGACTACGCGATAGTTCCCGAGTCCCATATCTTCCGCATCGCACCCGAGACGCCGATAACCGAAGCCGTGATGCTGGGATCGGCCCTTCCCGCTTCTGTGCACGCCACACGACGCTCGCCGGTGCGGGGCGGCTCGAAAGTCATCGTCACCGGTGTGGGCAGTATCGGCCTGACCCTGTGCCAGGTCGTGAAGGCGATGGGCGCCACCACCGTGGTAGCCGTAGACGTCTCCGACGCCCGCCTCGAGGCGGCCGGTCCGTGGATCGACGGCGCGGTAAATGTCTCCGGCCTGGAACCGGCCCAGGCCGACGATCTGGTCCTGGAAGCTGTCGGTTCGACCCACGGCGCCGATGTGGTCTTCGAAGCCGCCGGCCGGGTCATGAGCGTGGACCTGGCTATCCGGACCGTCCGGAGGGGAGGCACCGTGCTGCTCATGGGCATCTGCGACGGCCCGACCAGCCTGTCCTTCGACAGCTACCTGGCCGAATTCCTCTCTCGGGAGGTTTCGCTGGTCACCACGTTTGGGTTCAACAGGCAGGACTTCGTAGTGGGCAACGCCCTCCATGCGGCGGGGGATCTCGACCTCACCGCGCTGACCGGCGCCACCGTTACCCTCGAGCAGGTACCGGCGGCACTGGAACGCATCGCCAGGGAAGGAACGGACGGCAAGCGGCTCGTCGTCGACGTCGCGATCCCGTAGGAGGGGCGCAAGGCCCGCACTACGGCGGTCTGTTACTGGACGACCCCGCAAGAGTCGCTTCTCGCCACCCTCCTTGGAGGGTGGTAGTGGGAAACTCCCTTCCGGCCAGTCGTCCGATGGCTAACTACCTGGTCGGCGGACTGCCGGCCGACCAAGAACCCGTCTTCCATCCGCCCCCCTAGTCGCGCTTCCGGACCCGGGCCCGATCAGCGCCTTGACCCTTCCGGCGCCATGGTTGGGCAGGGAGTACGTAGGAAGGTGCCGACCAATGACGATTGCTCGGGCCTTGCAGCCCGCCCACCCAGGAATCATGCCGACGATTGGCAGGCCGCTGATGGATTGCTCAGCACCCTCCTAGTCGGTCGCTCCCGGCCGCTGGTCCCTTAGAATGTAGACTTAGCCCTGTGACACCATTCTGAACATGTTAACATCATTTATCATCCTCATGAGAGGAACAGCGGCCTTGAAGATGGACACCAGTCGGGATTAGTCGGGACGATGGACACCTCACCAATGCCGCGCCGGGCCGAGCGAGTAGCTCCCGTCAAGCCTCCGTCTTCCCCCGGGAACAGAACAGGGGGCGGACTACCAGAGGCCGGCCGCCGCTCCTTGCAGAGCCCCAGGCCAGACATGAGACCGGCCGGACCGCGACACCTGAGACCGTGGCCATGCTGACAGCGGGTCGTCCGCCAAACGGTAGCGTCCGAGCCCGCAGGGTCGCGTACTTCGTCGCGCTGATTCGGAGTTACCCGGACATCACCCGCGACGAACTCCAGGAAACGCTCGGCTGGTCCGATGACGACATGGATCAGTTACTGGCAGATTTTCGAGTCCTGTCCATGGAATTGAGCACGCTCGGTGGTCCATGAGCGAGGTTTGGCAGGTCTCGATCAGCGCACTCGCGGCTATCTCGCTTATCGCGAATATCTTCTTCCTCTGGTGGAACAAACGTGGGAAGAGAGAGGCAACACTGTCGGCCACGTTGCTCAACCTGATCAAGTCCGCGTCCGCTCTGACCGAAGAAGCCGACAAGGCGCGTCGAGAAGCCGAGGCCGCCAGGCGACAGATCAAACAAGACCAAGCAGCCCTACGCCGCTGGCAAGAACCTCCGCCGCTCTAGCCTTGATTCTTCATGTTTCCAGACACACCCACGGCAACAGGCCACATCAACCACATGATCGTGACTGGGCCTGGCTTCACCCGACGGGTGAAGGTCCCGCCGGGCCGAGACGGGATTGTGGAAATGGCCGTAGTCCC
>JAPOQZ010000249.1 GCA_026710435.1 bacterium
GCAGAAGCCGCCCGGTTCCGGGACCGCAGCGGGCTGGTATTCCCATCAGCCACCGGACGGGAACTATCCGACGCGACCCTGTCCAAACTAATGCGAGAACACAACATCCCCGCCGTGCCCCACGGATACCGATCCAGCTTCAGAGACTGGGCAGCCGAACTGACCGACACACCCCGCCAAATCTGCGAACTCGCCCTCGCCCACGTCAACAACGACCGCGTCGAAGCCGCCTACCAACGAAGCGACCTCTTCGACCGGCGCCGCCAACTCATGCAACAATGGGCCGACTACCTACACAACCAGACTCCTGCTTCTGCATCATCGCCCAACCGATAGGAGAAGACCGACAGCAACACACACCTCGGGTACTGATCCCCGTGGGGGGTATCCGGCTCCGGCACCGGTCCGGGTTGAGGCCGACGTTGTCCAGCGCGGCTCTTACCAAGCTCTGCCACGACTCGTTCTCGTCAACAACATCGGCATCGGCCAGCTGACACCGGCCGTAGCGGGAAGAGCGAACACGAACCCGACTTCTACGAACGTCGAGGAATGCCAAGAGGTTGACCAGTCCCGGAACGAAACCGCGAAGGCACACCGTGGACTGCCAGACGAAGCGGACTCCCGATCCACTCTGTTCCCAACGTAGGCGCTCCCGTGAGTCCGTCGCCTATGCGGTGTCATCGCCGAGAACCCCCACGGACCGACAGGATCATAGCTACTGGGCCTTCGGCCAGCGAGACCACGCTGCATCACAAACGAGGCCACCAACACGGGTCCGGACGCTGGTCCAGGACCGACCAGCGGAAGGGGCCAACAGCAGCCCAGCCAACATCGCTGACACCGACACACCGAACCGGGGATCATCACCCACACCGACGCGAACCCCGACAGCGAGAAACAGGAGCCCTCGGCGAGCGTTTCCCCTCGGACTTGATCAGACCGGGTCCGGTGTACAACGGGAGCGGACCAAGGGCACACTCAGGACCCGTGCCGGTCTGCGCGACTCACGGACGGCGTCTTTGGACACCTCCACTAGTTTCGACCCGCCGGGTTGGCTTGGGGTGGGGAAGATACGCTTCTAGGTTCGTCGGGTACGGCGAATACCGGCCGACTTCAACACAGTCGGTGCTACTCCCGCTTCCCTCCACGCGCTGTAGGAGATGCCCTTGCGCTCGGAGTACGAAGCCGCGGCATCCACGAAGGCGGCCTGCAGCGCCGCGTGATCTACCGGGCCGTCCACCGTCTTCAACTTGTCCTCAACATCAAAGCGCTGCTGGATGAGTTGGAGACGGTGGAGCGAGTTCTGCTCCGCCTCTACCTGTTCAGCCAACCGGTCCAACCGCTGCTTCAAAGCCGCAACGCTGGCTCCACGACGGGGCGTCTTGGTAGCGACGGCATCAAGATAAGCCCGTACGGCACGTGCCTCACTCCTACCCTTAGCGATCGCTGCCTTGTGATCGTCGCTCAACGACATCAACTATCCCTTCTGATCTGGTGGTACGTAGAGGTCAACAGCGTTTCGTTACCCCACCGTCCGGATTATACGACAACAACCCGCTACGACTATGTGGCGCTCTGACTCATAACCTCGTGTTCCAGCAGGTGATCGGGCTAGTCAGGTCAAAGTTGTGGGAGACCGTCCCCGGATCAAACCACCCAAACACGTGTTGGATCTCTGTGAGGGCTGCCAGGCGTGGCCCGCGGGGCGGCTCCCGAACGCTTTGGCAGGTAGCAGACCCGTCGCATGTGATCCGGCTCGCCATCCAGCGACTCGGGCGACGTACGACACCGAACCCAGAACGAAACCCACAGACACCGAGGCCGCAAAGCTTACCCGCTGTATTGGATACGCCCGCTCCTCACCGCCGCCCGCGAACGTATCAGCGACCCCCGAGACAAGCGGCACCCCGCTCATCAGTTCCGGTTCCGGTTCCACCTAGAGGCACAGCCTCGATCCGTGGTCCCGCCAGACGACTCGGTTCCAGACATGGTGCCGGGGTGGACAGCGAAAGTCCCCGTAGGATGCATTCACGACTTGGAGGGCTGGTGAGCGTGAAAGAGGATGGCCGATCAAGGTAGCTGAAGCCACTATCCGGGATGGATTCGGGAATCCCCGCGAGCCACGGTGCGCGTGTTCAGCCCGGACCCGCCAGGGTGTTCAGCGGCGGGGCGCCCGGCGAGTGCCGGTGCAACACCGATCGGTACGCCGGCTCCGAGTCCAGATGGCTCCGCCTGCGCATCGCCCCAGCCAACGCGTCTCGGCCGCCGACGCGGCGCTAGCATGGAAGGTGGTGTCTCCGACTGTCGGAAGGGCTGGTACGGCCACCGTGAACAAGGGAGACGCGGTGCCGCAGAGCGAAGCGGCGACACCCGCGTATCAGAGCCATATCGGCGATAGCCGGCCGTACTGGCGGGACATCATCCTGGGCGTCAACGATGGGCTGGTGTCGATGCTGTTGCTCATCGCTGGCGTGGTCGGTGGCGGCTTCAACGCCGACCAGGTGCTGTTGGCAGGCGTGGCCGGAGGGATTGCAGGGGCTGTATCCATGGCGGCCGGGGAGTATCTGGCGACCAAGTCTCAGGATGATGTGCTAGCGGCGGAGATCGAGTTGGAGCGGGTCCACATTCGATATCACCGCCAGAAGGAATTGGACCAATTAGGCAGCATGTTCGCGGCTATGGGCCTCACCGACGAGGACGTGGCAGAAATCGTGGCTGTATTCGACCGTTCGGACGAAGGTATGCTGAATGCGATGAAAGTGCTGGAGTTCGGCATCGTCGACTCCGAACGACGCTCTCCGGTCACCGCCATGGCCATGTCGGGTCTGCTCTTTCTCGCTGGCGCGCTCACGTCCGTTCTCCCTTTCGTGTTCACCGACGACACCACGGTCGGGCTCTGGTGGGCCGGCGCTCTAACCGCCGCTGGCCTGTTCGCAGTAGGGTTGGTCAAATCGATCGTTGCGCGCACCGGCAAGACACGCGCCGGTCTCGAGAACATGCTGATCGCCGGACTCGGCGGTGCCGCGGCCTGGTATATCGGCAAGTTTGTAGCCTCCGGTATCGGTTGATCCTCCGGGGGATCGCGAACCGGACGCGGTTCTCCACGTATTGCCTACCGGTCCGCCAGCCCGCCGAAATATCTCGTAGTCGTTCCTGGCACCAGAATCCGATGAAACGGAAACCTCGTGCCGGTGACGTGTGGTCGCCCGGGCCGGACAGTGTGAGTGTTGATGGTGCGCGGGGAGAGCGCTGGAAGCCCTCGCAGGAGGGGTCTCTCACTAGCTTCAGTAATCTCGGACGAGTTGGTTCGTCAACCGGCGAACCCACCTACGGCTGGCTTTTGAGGGTCCTCGGAGCCGGCTCTATCGAACGATGATGGTTAGCGTGTAAGAGCCGGTAACGCACCCGGTGAGGCGACCGCGACATCCACGGAGCGTGCGTTCCCCGGCGCTGACAGAGACACACTACGGCTAGGGCGGCGTGGCTTGACCCTCGCTGTCATCACCCCCGCAGGCCACCGATCCGTCTTTCATCAGCCCGCAGACATGGAACCGCCCGGCGCTGACGGAGGCGAACTTCCCCTCAGGCCGGTACAAGAAAAAGCTATTACCCCAGCAAGTCACCGACCCGTCCTTCCTCACCCCGCAGGTGTCGATACCCCCAGCGCTGACCGAGGCGAACTCCCCCTCAGGCGGCGAGGCTTGTACAAACCCATCGTCGCCCCAGCAGACAATTGAGCCGTCCGCCCTTACCCCGCAGGTATGGGTGTTCCCGGCACTGACGGAGGCGAACTCCCCCTCAGGCGGCATGGCTTGACCGTCTTCGTCATAGCCCCAGCAGACCACAGCGCCGTCGCTCTTCAGCGCGCAGTTATGGCCGTACCCGGCGCTGACGGAGGCGAACTTGCCCTCGGGCGGCGTGGCTTGACCATACTCGTCCCAGCCCCAGCAAGTCACCGACCCGTCCGTCCTCATGCCACACGTGTGACCCCTGCCGGCGCTGACGGAGGCGAACTTGCCCTCGGGCGGCGTGGCTTGACCGTCTTCGTCATAGCCCCAGCAGACCACAGCGCCGTCGCTCTTCAGCGCGCAGTTATGGCCGTACCCGGCGCTGACAGAGACGTACTCTCCCTGGGTCGTTCCTCCGGCTGCGCTGTCCTCGCTGGCAACCGGTACGACACTGGACTGAGTACCACTGGTGGGTTGGGATCCGACATCCCCTGTGGCCTGCGGTGCGGTGGTGGCCGGAGCCGGCGTGGCAGCCGTAGCCACAGTTTCGCCAGTGGCCGGGGCTGGGCTGGATGTGGATGTGGACGGAACATCGCCGGGATCTCCACCGCCGCAGGCCACCAACAGGACAGCGACAATGACCACCAAGAGCCGGCAGAATGTCCAGACAACGCTGCACTCCTGCGATTCCGTAGGCGGTCCAGGGTCACACCCTACAGCGGCAACGCGATCTCGGCTGACCAAGTGCTCCTAGCCGTGACCGTGCGCGACCGTTGGCGTACGGCCGAGGACACCAGCGTTACGACCACTATTGAACACAGCCCAACCCGGACGGCGTGAGTGTCGATGGTGCCCGGGGAGAGCGCTGGAATCCCCCGGACAAGTGGACCAGTCGGCGAACCCTTATGGCTGGCATTTGAGAATCCACCGAGCCGACTCTATCGAAGGATGATGGTTAGCGTGTAGGAGCCGGTTCCGTCACCCGGTGAGGCAACCTTGATGTAGTAGCTCCCCGAACTCGGAGCTTCCCAGAAGACCCGGGAGGCCCACGAGCCACCGTGGTCGTCGTTGTAAGCCAGTTCCCACTCGTCGGTGTCGTACACCGCCAGCACAGAATCATCCAACGTTCGCAGGGCCACGTCTATCTGATACAGCTCGCCTTCCACGGCGTCGAGTGCGAACAGGTCGACATCGCCGGGGTAATCCACCACACCAAGAACCGCGCCACCGGTTATCACGGATGTGGCCTCTCCGATCGTGTCGGCGTGATCGTCGACAATGTCGGGGGCGACAACGGTCAGCGTGTAAGAGCCGGTTCCGTCACCCAACGAGGCAACCTGGACGTAGTAGCTCTCCGAACTCGGAGCCATCCAAAGGATTCGAGAGGCTGACAAGTCCTCGTGGTCGTCGTTGTAAGCCAACTGCCACTCGTCGGTGTCGTACACCGCCAGCACAGAATCGTCCAACGTTCCCAGGGTCACGTCGATCTGATACA
>JAPOQZ010000243.1 GCA_026710435.1 bacterium
CAGGCCAGGACCCTTGAGGAGGTGCGGGAGATGGCGCGGGACCTCATCGCCCTCGCGCTCGATATCGACGAAGCCGAGGTCGGTCCGATTGAAGTGACAGAGAACGACTGGCGCTGACCTCGATCCACCGAACCACCACGTGTGGCCAACCCCGACCCTCTTTGTCACCGGCCGGAGGATGACCGGATCCCCGCCGTACCCCGCGTCCACCAACTTGTCCCACCGGTCACCCTGGGTCGCTCCGATGAACTCGAAAAGGTCCGCCGTGTCCACACCGGTGTTCCCGTCGAAGTCGGACTCGTAGCCCTCGCCGGTGGTCTTCACCCGCCGGTAGCCGCCGCGCTCGACGAGGAACCCGGCGATGTGAGCCTCGAACGCAGCCTCGTGAATCGAACTCATCCGGCAATCACCATCTCGCAGGACCTCATCATCCGGGCATCTTAGGGGGAGCATGTGACACGAACGGCGATTCGCATACGAAGGCAAAAGGCCCACACGGACTACCCTGTGCCCATGACGAGCACTACCAGGGAGGTCTCCGAGGAGCGGTTGATCCAGGCGAGATGGCGCGGGATGCCTGCATGCCCGGCGTGCGGAAGCGGTCGGGCTGCGCCTATCAAAAAAACCACCGGGCCATGGAGTCGGTGGCGCTGTCGGGATTGCCGCAAGCGCTATGCGGTCACGACCGGTACCGCGATCCACGCGACCAAGCTGCCGCCCGAGTACTGGATCGCAGCTGTCGAGCTGGAATCGCCCGCGACCGCCCTGATTGCCCAGACGCTCGGTGTTTCGCAGGCGACAGCGCGCAGGATTTCCGTCCTGCTCCGTCCGGCGCGCGATGGAGGTCCCGCGGAGCGTCTCCGGTGCCTTCTGCGGAGTCGGCAGGAGTCGGCGCCAGACCGGGATCCATGGCAACTCGATCCTCTGCCGGCGACGCTGCACGCCGAGGGCAGCCCCCTAGGAGGGTTGAGCCCCGGCGCCAAGGCGACCCTGAATGCTCTACGCGCCCGGCCGTTCGGCGCCACCGCGGCCAAGCTGGCCCTCCTGTCGGGGCTGTCCTACTCGCAGACCCTTCGATGCCTGGGCGTTCTTGCGGTCCGCGGCTGGGCCGAGCGGGCACGGACGACCGTGCAGATCGGTTACGAGCTGAAGCGGGTGACCCTGTGGACTCTGTCGTGGTCCGACGACTGTATGCTGGCGCTGGCCTTTCTCCGCGACCGCCCGACCACCCCGCCCACGGACACGGGAGACCGCGTCCCGCCCAGATTCTGGAGGTCCTTCTGGTCCGGCGCCGCCGCTGACACCCTCAGGATCTCCGAGCACGGACTACACATCGCAGAGACCCTCGTCGGCGGTCGGGACCCTTGTGGGCGTGCCTGGGCACTCGGAAACCTGCCGATCGAGGTACTGGAGGAATGCAGGACCCTGCGAGGCTGCGACACGGGCCTGCGCGCCGAGCTGCTGGACGCCGAGATCGCCCGTCGAACAGCACAGGCATGATGGACGTCCACGACTATTCCGACGTCCTCCCCGGCAATCTCCGGCGGGTCTGGACGCCTGTCTCCGGCTGTGCCCGAAGGATCGGAGGTGTCCTCATGGGCGGCACCGCGGTCGCCATCCACCTGAGGCACCGCGTTTCGGAGGATCTGGATGTGATGACGCTGCGGAGCTTCTCATGCAGCGCGGTCGAGGAGCAACTTCGGGTAACGGTGAGCTCCGTCGAACCGATCGAGGTGTTCGACAACATGTTCCATGGCTTCGTGGACGGCGTGAAGGTCGATGTGTTCCGCGCCCTGCCGACCAACGGCGTGGCACAGGAGAGAATGCGATGGATATCTCCCGGTACCAGGATCAGCGGCATGGAGATCGGCTCGTTACCGGACCTGATGGCAACCAAACTCGACACGATCATGTATAGGGCGAAACTACGGGACTACCTCGACCTTGCCGAACTGGACCGTTCCGGCGCATGCAGCCTCGAAGCCGGCCTGGGCTACTACTGCCGGCGGTTCGGCTACCACTATCCGCCGCCCGTGCTCGAGCGGATCATCCGGCTACTCGAGAGCCCGGGCACGTTACCGGCCGACCCTGACTACGAGGCACGGAGCGAGCCTGCACTGAGCTACTTACGAGGTCGTGTCCCCGACCTTTGGGAACGCCTCGCCGCCCTGCGCGACCGGACGGCCGGTGAGGCTCGTTAGCACCGGTTTTCGAGGCTGCGCGATTTCGTGGGTTTTGGGTGTTCTGGCGCCGGTGTGTCGGTCATGCTACAAGGAGCCCTCGGGCTGCGTAGTTGTCATAGTTGGTGAACCCGTGAGGGACGCGTCGTAGGACTTGGAGCAGGTTGTTGATCCCCTCGAGTGGTCCGTTGGATGCTCGTCTGCCGGGGTGGAAGGCGAGTATTTCTTGGCCCCAGGCGATGATCTTGTCCACGACGTCGTGGTATTCGGGGATTTGGCCGCTGTCGTAGAGATCGGCGAACCGCTCGAGTGCTTGGTTGGCGGCTTCGTAGATGCCGTAGAGCTCTTGGAGCGCGTCCCAGGCGACTTTCAGTCGGGGATGGGCAGAAAAGAGCCGATCCAGGTGTGCTTGGTGGGCGTCGCTGAGATGATCCGCCCGGCGTAGGATGGTGAACCGGGCTCGGAACAGGTCAGGTTCGTATGCGGGGGGTGTCTGGTCGGGGTCGCGGCGTTGGAGCTCGCGGCGTTGGAGCTCGCGGCGCACGAGGGTGAGCCCTTCGGTGAACCACCGGACCACGTGGAACCGGTCCAGCACGTGGCGGGCGTGAGGCAGGCATTGGTTGATGGCCGCCCGATACGGGCGTGACCCGTCGGACATGACTATCTCCACCTGGCGGCACCAGTCCGGTCCCTGATCGCGGAAGAACCCGCTCAGAGACCCTTTCCCACGTCCTGGGATCATCGCCAGCACCTCACCTGTGTCGCCGGAGGCGACCACCGTCACATACCGGTGACGGCGGCGTATCGAAGTCTCGTCCACCAACAACACACGACACCGCCGCGCGCGGCGACGTTTCTCAACCCGAGCCGCCTCGGCGCGGACCAACGCCATGATCCGATGCCATCCCACCCCGTGATGGCGGGCCACCGCCCGAATCGACATCACCCTCGCATCAGCCACCATGCGGCGAGAGAGCCGCCGCGTCAACCCACCCTCGAACTGAGCGTGGCCTTCGAGGTGGCGCTCGTCGCAGTTCCCACACCAGAACCGGCGACGCCGCCACACCAACGTCGTGCGGCGGCCCGACACCGCCAGATCACGGACCCGCTTAGACCGCCTGTCCCACACCTTCCGGCACTTGAACCCGCACTGCGGGCACCGCGACCACTCCCGGGCCGACTCCACCCCCACCTCCAGGAGGGTGCTGAACAATGACGATTGCTCGGGCCTACCGCCCGCCAGCCCAGGCATTTTGCTGGCGGTTGGCAGGCTGCCGGTGGATTGCTCAGCACCCTCCTAGTGTCCCGAGTCGGAAGTTAGTCACAGAAGAGCGGGCTACACCTCCACCCCACCGAACCCCGAGAACGCGAAAACCGC
>JAPOQZ010000118.1 GCA_026710435.1 bacterium
GCGGTTTTCGCGTTCTCGGGGTTCGGTGGGGTGGAGGTGTAGCCCGCTCTTCTGTGACGAACTTCCGACTCGGGACACTAGGGCGCGTTCACGCTATGCGCATTCGTTACGGTACGCGGGTCCCGTGGTTGGTCTGTGGGCGGCGGTGGGATATGGCGCCGCAAGCGGCGTCTATGGCAAGGACTTGCCGACGAAAAGCGTACCTGCAGGGTACGCTGAGGAGGCAGGACGCAGGCAGAGGCATCAATGGCGGCCCGGAGCACGCCGCCCGCAACGCGGGCCTACCACACTCAAACTAGCTCCCGTTGGCAGAGCCGCCTTACATTTCCAGGTCCGCCTGCCGCCACGGTGTCACCTCCAACGATATCGAGTTGGTACTGGACGATCCCAGCCATGTTCTGTCATTGTCGGACATCGCCGCGATCGGCTTAGGTGATCCTGAACGGCCGAATGTGATCGTCTACGCCGGATACGACATCGCCAACAATCCACTAGTGGTGTTCGTCGACCGGTTCGAGAACATTGCGTTCCACTCCGAACCAGGCCGTCGTCGCTTCAGTTGGCTGTTCTAAGCCGCTACGCGGGGTTCTCTCCCAGCAATTTCCCATGCCTTGGCCTGGTCTGCTCCGGGCTAGCGTGCCGGGCTTGGGGTCTGGGCTGATCCGAAGGAAGACTCATGGGTCGGCAACTCCGGTGAGCGGCCCAACTATGACACTTGTTCGAGTACCCGGTAGCTGATCACGGCACGGGCCACGGGCCACTAGATCTCAGCCAGCCACTCCAGGCCCAGGCGGATCATCCACTCGCTGATGAGGCTCGACAGGTCGGTGATCCTCCCGGTGATGAACAACCATCCGAACACCACCATGAGGAGGCCCGATGCCACGTTGATCTTGCGGAGGTGCCGCTGCAGCAGGCTGATACCCGAGTAGAGCTTGGTGACCCCTACGCCCGCCAGGATGAACGGGATCCCCATCCCCATCGAGAAGAGGAACAGCAGGAACATCCCCCTCACCACCGTTTCCTGGGTGGCGGCCTGGGTGAGGATGGCGGCGAGGACAGGTCCGATACAGGGGGTCCATCCGAACCCGAACGCCATCCCCATCAGGATAGGTGCCCACCCCCCCAAGCGGGATGGCCTGATTTCGAGCCGCCGTTCCCGGGCCAGGAAGGCCAGCCGCGGTGAGTTGCCCAGCGCCATCAGCAGGATCACCAATCCGAACAGCACGATGAGCCACCCGGCCACCTGGGTGATGAGTGTCTTGTTGCGGATCAGCAGGCCGGCGACCGAGGTGGCGCCGGCGCCGAGCGCCACGAACACCACCGTCAATCCCAGGACGAACAGCACGGTGACGCGGAGCATCCGGCCGGTCGATGCCTTGCCCTGCTGTAGATCGGCCACGGAATACCCGGACATCAGCCCGAGGTACCCGGGAAGCAAGGGGAGGACGCAGGGTGATACGAAAGAGAGTGCGCCGAACACCAGGGCACTCAGAAAACTGGCTGGCTCCAAGATCCTTCTCCGTTCCCGGGTCGGGGTTCGCTACCGCTTCCCATCTTCGCAGCTAAGGCGCCATACCGGGACGAAGGTCGACGGTGACCCCGGTATCCCTTTGCACCCGCCCCTGATCGTGCTACCGCAACGACTTCGCGTAGCGTGCGCGTGCCCTAGCCCCAATTATTCACGGATAGGGGTTTGAAGGGGAAAAGGAGCGGGGCCTCGGGTCGCCTGACATGGGGGTTATTGCCGTTTCACAGCCCCGTCTTCAGCCTGGCGCGGTATTCACCGCCAAGGTGAGGGGCAGCCGCTCCGCAATAATATGGTTGAAGTGGCCTGGTGCGCTTCGGTGTGCTGGGAACGTGAATAGTCAGGGCTAGTGTACGGGCATGGCCCACGCGATATCGACTCGCCGCGGCGCCCCGGGCCGATCCAGCACCCACCGCCCGCCGGAACCGTCCGACCCGAGAGCATGCTGAGCCGCCTGATCCGGTTGTTCGGACCGGGTACCCGGTACCGCCGGCAGGATCGGCGCCTGCTCGCCCTCATGTACCTGGCCGGCCTCTTCCAGGGATACGCCCAGACACAGGCCGTCAACACCCTCCCCTTCGTGCGGATCGCCTTCGATCTCAGCGGCTCCGACATGAGCCGTCTCTTCGCGATCGCCCGGATAGGAGCGTTGATCGCGGTGGTCTACGCGGTCTTCGGGGACCGGTGGGGACGCCGGGGCCCGTTCCTCGTCGCATACCTGATGCTGCTGCTTGCCACCGGCGCCACCGCGCTGGCGATCTCGCCAACCCTCTACACCCTCCTCCAGGTGTTGGCCCGTATGGGAGCCGCCGCGATGGCCATGCTCGCCACAGTCCTGATCGCCGAGCAGATGCGATGGAACAACCGGGCGTGGGCAATCAGCTTCTACTCCACAGCCGTGGCGCTGGGATCGGGCGCCGGGCTGCTCGCCCTGCCCGTTGCGCAACTCAACGAAGACGGATGGAGGTTGCTGTTCGGCGCCTCGATCGTAGGACTGCCCTTCTATCTGTTGTTGAGGTTTCAAGTCCGGGAGAGTTCGGTCTTCCGCTTCCACGAACGCCCGGCGAGCTTCCTGTACCCGCTCTATGGCCGTTACGCAGGTCGTTTCTGGCTGGCCGCGCTCTATGGACTCTCGGTGAGCGCCTTCTCCGCCGTGGCGGTCACCTTCGCCTTCGATCACATGGTGAACGGCCTCGGATTCTCGACTCCCGAGGCGGCGCGGATAATGCTGATCGGTGGCACCGTCGGCGGCCTCGGTTTCTTCGTAGGCGGGCGGCTGGCGGACTCGTTGGGGCGCAAACCGGCAATAATCCTGGCTCTGCTCACCGGAATGGCGGGCGGGATAGCGTTCTACTGGTGGTCGAGTCCCGACCTGCTCCTAGGTGCCGCCGCTCTGTCAGCCTTCGGCAGTTCGATCGCTCATCCGGTGAGTTCCACGCAGCGCACCGAGCTCTTCCCCACCACGATCCGGACCACCGCTTCCCAGTGGTTGCACTCGGTGGCTGTGCTGGGTTCGATCCTGGGCCTCTACATCGCCGGTTTCACAATCGACCTGTTGGGTCTGCCGACGACCGTGTCGATCCTCGGTTCGGGGGTCTTGCTGGCGATCCTCGTACAGACCTTCATTCCCGAAACCTTGGGCAGCCAGATGAAATGAGAACGCGGGCGGCGCGTGTGTCGGGGACTGTCCGTCAGCCGACCACCCGCAAGTAGCGCCAACCGAGTGGCACGAAGCGGGCGACCATCAGAACCACGATGGCCCACCAGATACCGGCGAGCGAGCCGCCAACAACCAGCAGCGCGCATGTGAGAAGGGAAGCCCCGACCATCGCAACTGCGAGGAATCTGAAGTCCGCGGCGCCGATCATGATCCCGTCGAGCACGAATACAAGGCTGTTGAGCGGCTGGGACAGCGCCACGAAGGGCATCAGGGAGGCAGCCAGTACCACTACCGACGGATCGTTGGTGAACCATCCCGGCAGGGTATCGCCCAGGGTCCAGAAGACCACCGCGATGAGACTTCCCCACGCCACCCCCCACAAGAGCATCCTGTTCGACAAGCGCCGGGCTGCTGGAGGATCCCTGGAGAGGTTGACCGCCACCAGGTTCTGGGCCGCGATCGCCAACGAGTCCACCACCATGTAGAGGAGGCTCCAGACCTGCACTGCAACATGGTGGGCAGCTACCTCGCTCACTCCGAGGCGCGCCGCGGCGGACGCGGCCACCGTGAGGGTGCCGACCAGCGCCAGCGTGCGCACGAACAGAGCCGAACCGGCCCCGATCAATCCCCTCATATCGTGCCGGCGGGGCACCCTCCACCGGATCCGGAGACCGGTCCGGCCCGACAGGAGCAGGTAGACGAACATCGCCCCCCCAGATGACTGGGCCACCACCGAGGCGATCCCGGCGCCGGCTAACCCCCATCCGAACGTGTAGATGAATACGGGATCGAGGATCACGTTGATCAGGCTCAGACCCAGACTGATGAACATCGGAGTCCGGGTGTCCCCCAGACCGCGGTAGATCGCATGTCCGACAGTGATGGCGAGAATCCCGGGAAGTCCCAGTCCACGGATGCGGAGGTAGGAAGCCGCTAGGGTCTCGACCTCCTCGGCAGTGCCCATCAACCGCACCAACCCGATTGCAGCCGTCTCGAACACGACGACGCCCACCACGACGATGACCAAGGCGATGAGCAAGATCTGACCGGCCAACGCCTCTGCCCCTCGGCGGTCTCCTGCCCCGATTGCCCGGGCCACGAGTGGGGTACTGGCATACGCCAGCGCGACGAAGACGAAGAAGGCGAGGTGGAGCAACGCGGTCACCACCCCGAGGGCAGCCAGAGACTGCTCTCCCAACCTGCCGACAAAGGCGGTGTCCACCAGAGCCACGACCGGCTCGGCGGCCAGCGCCCCGAATGCCGGAACCGCCAGCCGCAGGATCGCACGGTCGTCGTCGCCTATCCGGAAAGCCATCGTCAGGAGCTTATGGTGACCCGGGGACCGCTAAACCACGGTCGAGCACGGATCCGGGATGCACCGGGAAGGCACCGACCCATCGATAGGGCGGGGCCGAGAGTTTCTGCCCCCGCCAAAGGTATCTAACCTCTGCCCATCTATGGCGGCAGGCGAGAAGCGGGCAAACGGCACGGTGCCCACCCCGAAGGAGAGGGGGTACGCACGGCGCATCGTCAACCGCCTGGCCATCCGCTACCCGGAGATCGGGACCGCGCTCCACTATGCGAACCCGTTCGAGCTGCTGGTCTCCACGGTGATATCCGCTCAGACCACCGATGAGAACGTGAACCGGGCCACGCCCGGACTGTTCGCCAGGTGGCCGACCCCCGACGATCTCGCCGTAGCCGACCCCGAGGAAGTGGAGGGGGTCATCTTCTCCACCGGCTTCTACCGCCAGAAGACCCGCTCCATCATCGCCCTGTCCCAGGATCTGGTCGACCGGTACGAGGGGGTGGTGCCCGAGGAGATGGTCGAACTCGTTACCTTGAGGGGAGTGGGACGCAAGACTGCCTCGGTGGTCCTGGCTGAAGCCTTCGGGCAACCTGCCATTGCGGTCGACACCCATGTGAAACGAATCACCAACCGCCTCCGGCTGACCCGGGAGGCCGACCCGGCGAAGATCGAGCAGGACCTGAAGTCCCTCGTCCCCAAACACGAGTGGCGGCGCCTTTCGATGCGCATCATCCAGTTCGGCCGGGACGTGTGCGAAGCCCGCAAGCCGCGCTGCTGGCAGTGCGACATCAGGAAGCTGTGCCCCTTCGAACCGAAGACACGCGCACCGAACTCCGGGAGGTAGGACAGCGACCGGCGGGCGGACCGGGTCGGGTAACGTTGGAGCTGCGATGGACCTGGAACGATATATCCGCGAGCGATCGAGCGTCAACGGTGACATTGTCAACGTCGACACCTTCCTCAACCACAAGGTGGATGCGGCGCTCATGGGCGTGATCGGACGTCGCATCGCCGGGATCGCGGCTCCCCTGCGCCCCGACGTGCTGGTGACCGCCGAGGCCAGCGGCATCGCGCCTGCTCTCTCAGCCGCCTCCGAGTTGCGGATTCCCATGATCTACGCCAAGAAATACGTCCTTCCCGGCCCAAGGGAGGCCGTGAGCCGGGAGGTGGCCTCCGCCACGAAGGGCTTCGAGTACACCATCGAGATACGCCGCCGGGTGCTCGATGCCGGGCTACGAGCCTTGGTGGTCGACGACTTCCTCGCCCGGGGACGGACCGCGGTGGCGCTCGGGGAGATCGTCGAGGACATCGGCTGCCGGATGCTCGGGGCGGTGTTCGTGATCGAGAAGGGGTGGGTCGGAGGCCGGCACCTGCTCGAGGACCGGGGATGGCCGGTCTGGTCGGTTGTCAATATCGCGTCGGTCGAGGGAGGGGTAATCCAGTTTGGGTGATCGTCCGGTGCCGACCTCCCGGATAGTCCACCGCCTTCGTGAGCACACCGGGAACGGATGCTTCGCCTGCGGCTTGGCCAACCCCATCGGCCTGCACATCGACGGGTTCGCTCAACAGGACGGCGATGTGCTGGCCCGTTTCACCGCGCGGCCCGAGTTGCAGGGAATCATCGGCAACCTCCACGGAGGCATCGCCGCCACTGCCCTCGACGAGATCCTGGTCTGGGCAGGCATCATCCAGGAAAAGGTGCTGACCGTAACCGCCCGGCTCGAGGTCCGCTACCGGCGGCCGGTGGGGAACCTGGATGGCGCGATCCGGTTGCGCGCCCGTGTGGACGATCGCCGGGGCCGCCGGTTGACAATGAGCGGTGAACTCGACCCGGGAGACGGCAGATCGGCGGTTACGGCCACCGGCCTCTACCTGGTGAGTCACACCGTGGCCGAACTCATGGAGGGAACGGAGTCCTCCGGACAGAGTTCTCGCTAGTGTCCCGAGTCGGAAGTTCGTCACATAAGAGCGGGCTACACCTCCACGCCACCGAACCCCGAGAACGCGAAAACCGCCCGAACGTGCCTCTTTCCTTGGGTTTCCCACCCCCGCCGCCACCTCCGAGGGTCACGGACGCGACCTTCTA
>JAPOQZ010000225.1 GCA_026710435.1 bacterium
GGACCGTGATTTGGTTCATGTTGTCCACCCAGCCCCTCGTGGAGGGTACGGCGGGACGCGTTCGGAGCCGGGGAGGGGGCGGTTGGGGGAGGGCCCGCCGGAGGAGACCGCCTCGACGGTTTTCGCGGTCTCGGCTCCCCGGAACCGGTGCGTGTCAGGCGGAGGAGGCTGTCTCCAGCGAATTCCCGATACGGGACACTAGGCGGTCCGTTCGATGTCGGCTCCAAGCGCGCAGAGACGCCGATCGATAGCCTCGTAGCCCCGCTCGATCTGTTCAGCATGGTCGATGCGACTCTCGCCATCGGCGACCAGGGCAGCGATCAGCAAGGCCATGCCGGCGCGGATATCTGGGCTGGCCATCCTGCTGGGCCGCAGTGAAGCCGGACCCACTACCACGGCCCGGTGGGGATCGCACAGAACGATCCGGGCACCCATGGCGATCAGGCGGTCGACGAAGAACATGCGTGACTCGAACATCTTCTCGTGGATCATGATCGATCCGTCGGCCTGGGTAGCGGCTACCAGGGCTATGGACGTCAGGTCGGCCGGGAAGGAAGGCCAGGGTCCGTCCTCGATCTTGGGGATGGCCCCTCCGAGGTCGGTCTGGACCGCCAAGCCGGGGTCGGCGGACATGCGCACCTGGTCATCGGGGAGGAACTCGTAGTCGATCCCGAGGCGTTGCCAGGCCAGACCGATGGGCTTGAACGTGTCCGGCGGCACACCGCCGATGGTGATGGGCGAACGAGTGACGGCCGCCAGAGCCATCACGCTTCCCACCTCGATGTGATCCGGACAGATGGTATGAACACCACCACCGAGGCGGTCCACTCCGTGGATCTTGAGGATGTTGCTGCCGATTCCTGTGATGCGCGCCCCCAACGTGTTGAGGAATCCACATAGGTCCTGCACGTGCGGCTCGCATGCGGCGTTCTCGATCGTGGTGGTGCCTTCGGCGAGCACGGCCGCCATGATCAGGTTCTCGGTGGCTGTAACCGACGGCTCGTCGAGGAACACCACCGACCCCTTGAGAGTGCCGGCCCGGAAACGGTGCCCGTTGACGAACCGGTAGTGAGCGCCCAAGCCTTCGAGACCTCGCACATGGGTATCGATCCGTCTGCGCCCGATCACATCCCCGCCGGGTGGCGGGATGACCACCTCACCGAAGCGAGCCACCGCAGGCCCTGCAAGCAGGATCGACGCCCGTATCTTGGTCGCCCTCTCCACGGATATGTCCGATGTGGTCACCCCGTTGCATGTGATCCGGATGGTCCGCGGGGCGAGATGCTCGATCCTGGCGCCCATGTCCTCGAGGATCGCAAGGAGGGATCCCACGTCACCGATCTGCGGAACGTTGTGCAGGGTGACCGGCTCCTCGGTGAGGAGGCAGGCAGCGATGATGGGCAACGTGGCGTTCTTGTTACCCGCCGGCTCGAAGTGGCCGCTCAACCGGGTAGGCCCCCGCACAAGGAAACTAGTCATGACGAATTTTAAGGGTAGTAGAGGTTCAGGGACTTTCCGGTGATTTAGTGGATGGCCAGGTAGTGGCTAGTGGGTATTCTGGGGCTCGAACAGCACTACTGGCGATGGCACCGGTCAGTAAGAATGCCGGTGGCCACCGACCGGACCCTTGACTAGTCGTAAAGAATCTCCAAGTCTGAGTGAGAGTGATCAAAGAGCTCCAACAACTCCGCTACCCGCTTCAGGATGTCTTTAGCCGACCAGTGGGTCTCCAAATAGGTGCCGGACGATCCGATCAGTGCCGGGCTGCGCAGTTCGTCAGGATTGAGAGAAGCGTATCGACGCTTCCGGCCACGGAGATCCAGAACACGTCGGAAGCTGTCCGGGTGTTGCAGGTGCAGTTCTGTTGCGACTGTGATCAGCACTTGTCGCCACGAATTGACCTCATGGTCCTCACCCCAGAGTCGGATTCCTTTGGGTTTCCCCTGGGGATGCGGCACAAGAAGTGGTTTTCGCGGATCCGGTTTGGGTCTCGGTGCACCAGATGTGGGTAGGACGACGGGCGGAACAGGGGAGCCTCGTAGAACTGCCGCTGCTTGCTGTCGCGCGGGCCTGAGGTTGAACTTCTCATAGGCGCGTTGGCGAACCAGTTCAACGAGGTCGTCATCGGGTTCGGTCAACATGGCTTTCCAGATCTTGGGAAGTTCGGTGTTCATGCGGTCCGCTAGGTGACGGGCTTTGAGAACTTGTCTCGCCTTCCTTCTGGCCTGCCCGCTCAGGAGGTTGTTGCGACCGAGAAAGGCACCGAAGTCGTCGGCCAATTGCTCCACCCGGTCTTCGCCGATCTGCAATACGAGGAACAGTCGTTTCTCGGGAGGGCCCTTCTCCATCGGCAGGTAGAGCCACCACTCAAGGCCAGTGGTGAGCACGCAGATGTCTACTCCCTGATGAAACGCATAGCCGATGACTTGATCTACATGCTTGCTCAGATCCTGCCCCGGTGCCTTGGCCTCGATGAGGCCGACGATGTGGTCCGGTCCGTCAAGAGCGATATCCACCCGGCCACCACCCTTACCGCCGACTGCGTGCTCGTACAGGACCTCCTGTCCGAAAGGGTCCCAGCCGAGGCTGTTGAGCACGGGCGCGAGGATCTGGAACTTGGCGGTTTCCTCGTTGCTAGGAGTGGGCGCGGAGCGAATCTTGTGGAGAGTCTCGTGTAACGACATGGGCCTTTACCTGCAGTTTTCGCGAGAAGCTTAATACTCCCGACGGTCGGGCATTGGCACCTGACCACCGGCTGCCTGTACGTGACGACCGCCACTAACCTCACTCTCTCACATGAGTGTTCTCTCTGACCTTACCCATCTAGTCGAGCGCGGTTTCGAATCGAGCGGGCTTGACGCGGCCTACGGGAAGGTGGTGGTTTCCAACCGGCCCGATCTTGGCCAGTTCCAGTGCAACGGGGCCTTGGCTGCTGCCCGGCAAGCCCGCCGCAACCCGCGAGAGATCGCGGGCTCGGTCGTGAAGGAGATCGCCGGAGATTCCCGGCTGGCCGATGTGTCGTTGGCCGGTCCCGGCTTCATCAACTTGACCCTCACGGACGAGGCAGTCGCAGGGTACGTGTCCGAGATGGCGGACGACTCGCGACTGGGGATGCCGGCGGTCTCCGATCCGCTCGATGTGATCGTCGACTATGCGGGGCCCAACGTGGCCAAGGCGATGCATGTGGGGCACCTGCGGGCCACGATCATCGGGGACAGCCTGAAGCGTCTTTTCCGGTTCGCGGGCCATCGGGTGCTCGGCGATGCGCACTTCGGCGACTGGGGACTCCAGATGGGGATGCTCATGGTGGCCACCCGCGAGCGGCTGCCCGGTCTTCCGCACCTCGATGAAGGTGCCGGGGGACCGTATGCCGAGCCACCATCGATCACTCTGGCTGACCTGCAGCAGTGGTACCCGGACATCGCAGCCCGGGTCGGCGATGACGAAGAGCTGGCGGGGGAGGCGCGGCGGGCTACCCGCGACCTCCAGTCGGGTCGGCCCGGGTACGTGGCCTTGTGGGAACACTTCGTGCGAGTGTCGAGGGAGTCGCAGGAGCGGGACTTCGCGGATCTGGGAGTCGAGTTCGACCTCTGGTACGGGGAGAGTACCGTCCGTCACCTTTTGCGCCCGATGGTGGACGGTGCCCTTGCCAGAGGGGCGGCAGTGCGGTCGGAGGGTGCGGTGGTCGTGGACGTGGCCGAGCCCGACGACAAGACCGAGATCAGCCCCCTCATCCTCGAGACGTCTCACGGCGCCTTCCTCTACGGGACCACGGATCTCGCCACCATCGCCATGAGGGTGGACGAACTGCACGCCGACCTGGTCCTCTATGTGGTGGACGCACGCCAGGCCTACCACTTCGAGCAGGTGTTCAGGGCTGCCCGGCGAACTGGACTAGCCGCCGGTGCGGTGTTGGAGCACATCCGGTTCGGGACCATGAACGCCCGCGACGGAACCCCCTTCAAGACCCGGGCCGGAGGAGTCCTGGGGTTGCAGGATCTGATCGGTATGGTTACCGGGGCAGCCGTGGCACGGCTCGAAGAGTCTGACCTGGCAGCCGGATATCCCGAGCCAGAGCGAGCCAAGATCGCCCGGCAGGTGGGTGTCGCGGCCCTGAAATTCGGGGATCTGATCAACAACCGTACGTCCAACTACGTGTTCGACCTCCGCCGCTTCACCTCTCTGGAAGGCAAGACCGGACCCTATCTGCAGATGGCGGCGGTGCGGATGGGCTCCATACTGGACAGAGCGGTGGCTAAGGGATTCCCAAGCGGTCCTCCCATGCCTCCCACGGTCGAGGTGGAGCGGCGCCTGATGCTGCGGATGCTGCAACTGCCGGAGGTGATCGACCGTGCTCTAGACCTGCGCGCTCCTAACCATCTGGCCGAGTACGCCTACGAGTTGGCCTCCGACTTCAGCCGTTTCTATGAGGCATGCCACATCCTCACGGAGTCCGACCCCCCTAGAAGAGCCTCCTGGCTAGCAACGGTCCGAACCAGCCGTCGTGCCCTTGCGCTGCTCCTGGACTTGCTGGGCATCGAAGTTCCGGACCGCATGTAGGCGCAATAGGACTCCCCGACCGGGCTAGCCTTGATTCTTCATGTTTCCAGACACACCCACGGCAACAGGTCACATCAACCACATGATCGTGACTGGGCCTGGCTTCACCCGACGGGTGAAGGTCCCGCCGGGCCGAGACGGGATTGTGGAAGTGGCCGTAGTCCCTGGTCAGAAGCTTGTATCGCGCACTCTGCTCGCCTAGTACAAACCCCCGCATGAAAAATCGGGGCTAGTAGTTGATAATCACCAGAGCCATCCAGCACGCGTAGAGCAACGCCGGGGAGTTGTCTCCGATGGGTGGGTAACGCGGCGCTCCGAACTGGAGGGCCAGCCACATCAGCGCAATGCCCGCAGGACCGGCGAGCAAGCCCCGGTTGCCTACCTCGTTCAGGTAGGCAGGCACAAGGTTGAAGAGTTCCGAGAAAGGGGGCAGGAGCAGGGCGGCAAGGCTCTCCAACTGCTCCGCTATCCACAGCGCGATCAGCAGCGCCGGTATCCAGGTCACCGTTGTTTCCCAAGGAGCAGCATCTGGGCGCTGGCTTGGTGACCGGAAGGCCGTCTCAGCTGCCAACCCGATGATCGCGCCGCCGATCATCGCGATGGCCAGACCGGCAGCCAGTGCCTCGTGGTCGTGTTGTGGGAGGTTGACACTGCTCAGGCCGATTCCGTGCAGGCATAGGGCGATACCCTTGCCGGCCAAGCCTGTTCCGATGGCCAACCCGGTGACGCCAAGCGCCACCCGCAAGGATCGGGCAAGGGTGGCCGCCCAGCGCCATGTCTCCGATCCTGGTCGTACCGAGACGGCGAGGACTCTTTCAAGTCCTCGCCCTTCCCGGTCCAGGTTGAGGAAGTTGGTCACCCGATCCTTTCCGATGGGTTGTCGGGGAACGGAGTAGTAACCGCCTTCATCTCCCGGTGGGCTCTACCGCGTGGGAACGGAGAGCCTCCCAGTACAGTTCCACCGGGTGCGCGACACGGGCATCGATCTGCAGGCTGGAAAGGTGATTTCGGATCTGCAGTTCACATCCGGGATTCGCGCTGGACACGAGACCCGAGCCCGTGACCCGGATCTGTTCGGCCTTGGCCTGGCCGAGGCGCCCGGACAGCTCCGGTTCCAGCAGGCTGTAGATGCCCGCTGCTCCGCAGCACTGGCCAGCCGGGTCGATCTCGACGGTGCGCAGACCCGCCGCCTCCAGGATCTTCCTTGGCTGGTGGGTGATCCGCTGAACGTGCCGCAGGTGGCATGGGTCCTGCACGGCCACCGCCGGCCCTGTTTCGTGCAGTCGGGGCAGCCGGCCGTCCGCTATTGCCTCTGCTACGACCTCGGTTACGTCTACGACCTTCGCTGCCAGGTCAGACCCACCTTCCGTCCAGTGTGCGTACTCCTTCATGTGAGCACTACACCCGGCCGCGTTGACCACCACGAGATCGGCGCCACCGAGAGCAGCGAGGTTGGTGGCTGCCATGTCGCGGGCGTCGTCCGCCCACCCGTCGTGCGCAGCCAGCGCACCGCAGCAGGTCTGGTTGGCGGGAACCGTGACGTCGTAGCCTGCCCTCGTGAGCAGTTCGATTGTCGCCGTGTGGACATCGCCGAACCACTGGTCCATCACGCATCCGGAGAGCAGCGCGACGACTCCTCGACGGTCGCCGCGGGCGGGCCGAGTGGTGCCGACGGGCGAGGGGGGCCGGTGAGAGAGTGGTCGAAGCCCGCTGAGGGCTCCTCGCATCCGTCGGGGCGCCAGGTACTTGAGGCGGAGGGTCTGGGTCAGGGCGATGAGTGCGCTCGCCATGCGTATCACTCCCCGCCTTCGCAGCAGCCGCGCCGTTACCAAGCGCCTCAGGCGGCGGCCAGGACCGGGCATCTGGGCGGCTAACTCCGCTCTCGCTCCCTCCATCGCCTTGCCGAACGGGACGAAACCTGGACACACCACTTCGCAGGCGCGGCATTGCAGGCAACTGCCCATGATCTCCGAGAAACGCCGGTCGACCGGCCTGCCTTCCGCTACCGCCGACATGGCTGTCAGCCGGCCCCTGGGAGAGGCTGTCTCCAGGCCGGTGAGCCTGAAGGTTGGACAACTGGGAAGGCACAACCCGCACTGCACGCATGAAGCGAGGTCATCGGGGTGAGGGGCATGATCCGTTACCCAGCTCATTCAGATACCTCCTGGGAGTATGCCGGGATTGATCATCCGGCCCGGGTCGAATAGCTCGACCAAGCGGCGCTGGATGGGCAGAGAAGCCGGAGGGGCACCCCAGGGATCGAACTGCTGTCTCAGGCCGTCCGGGGCGTCGAGGATTACCAGGGCGCCCCCTACCGACTCCGCAGCAACCCGCAGTTCCTCCAGGGCTCCGCTAGATGCCCCGTTGGTTGCCGCTGTTACCTCTCCGACCCCGAACTGGGCTACGTAGCGCCATGTCCGGTCGAAGCGTCGCACGATCGATCTGAGGTGCGACGGGGGGACCCTCACTGAGAACCGGACGTGTCCCGAGGGCGGGTCGGGCCAGGCGAGACCCTCGGCTGGAGAGCCGCCGAGCGCGGCGGCCTGGCCCTCGATCTCCTCGCGGGTGCCGCCGAGGAAAACGGAGGTCCTTCCATCGGTCTCCAGCACGGCGAGCGGCCGGAAGGCGCGGGATAGTGCTTCCTCGGCGGACTCCATCGCTACGGTGGCCGTTGTCACCGGCAGCGGCCATAACTTGAAGCAGACCCGCGCGATGAGGCCGAGGGATCCGAGCGAACCGGTAGCCAGCCGGGGTATGTCGTAACCGGTGACGTTCTTCACCAGCCTTCCCCCGGCGGTCGCGACGCGCCCGTCACTGGAAACGAGCGTTACTTCCAGGACCCGGTCGCCGATCGGCCCGTAGCGGTAGCGCCGCCATCCCGAAGTCGCGGTGGCGAGCGCGCCGCCGACAGTGCCGCCACCCGGACGTTCGTGCAGTAGGGCGGTCTGGCCCTTGGCTGCCAGCGTGTTCTCCAACTCCTCGACGGTCATTCCCGCCTCCACCACCACTGTGAGGTCGTCCGGTTCCCAGGCGACGATCCGGTCCATGCCGGCTGTGGAAAGGATCAGGTCGGGGTCAAAGCGGTATCCGAGTCCGAGGTGGGTGCCTCCGCCAAGGATGCGGACCCTGCTCTCCTGGGGTAGTTCGCATAGCAGCCCGGCTGCTTCCTCGATGGATCGGGGTCTCAATTCGGGAGCGGTCGGCTGGGCCTCCCGATACCCCGCGGTTCTGTTCACACCCAGGCACCCACCGGCGGTGGGCGTCCGAAATCGAAGCAGCGCGAACCCTCAGGGAGGATCTTGTCCGGATTGAGACGGCCTTCCGGATCGAAGGCCTCCCGCACTCTGGCTTGGGCGTCAAGTCCGACCTCGTCGAAGATCAACGGCATGTAGTCCCGCTTCTCGAGCCCGATCCCGTGCTCGCCGGACAGTGAACCCCCGACCGCCACACAGGCTTCGATCAGATCCTTTCCCGCCGCGTGCACCCTGTCGAGCACGCCAGGTTGGGAGGCGTCGAAGGTCATGAGTGGATGCAGATTGCCGTCGCCGGCATGGAATACGTTCAGCATCGGGATGCCGTGCCGCTTCCCGATCACGTAGACCTCCTTTACGGCCTCCACCAGCCGTGTTCGGGGCACGACGGTGTCGTGCAGGTAATAGTCGGGGTTCATCTGGGCGATGGCGCCGAACGCTGACTTCCTCCCGAGCCAGATGCGCTTGCGCTCGGCCTCCTCGACCGCGATGTGGATCAGGGTTGCTGAATGGTCCTGTGCTACCCGGCGTATCAGGTCGGCTTCCGCATCGACGGCCGTCGGATGGCCGGTTACCTCAGCAATCAGCAAGGCTTCGGCGTCCGTAGGGAATCCCGCGTGGGCGAAGCGTTCCACGGCCTGGATCATCGCCCGGTCCATCATTTCGAGAGCCCCGGGAACGAGGCCGTTGGCGATGATGCCCGACACCGTGGCCGCAGCGTTTTCGACATCGGCGAAGGCCAGCAGCAGGGTGCGTACGGCTGGCGGGTTGGGCGTCAGCTTGACGAGGACCTTGGTGACGATACCGAGGGTTCCCTCCGATCCGACCATGACACTCCTCAGGTCGAGTCCGGTCGGATCCGGGCTCGCGCCACCCAAGACCACCAGTTCGCCGGCGGCCGTCACAACTTCCAGGGCCAACACATGGTTAACGGTGGTTCCTTCCGCCAGGCAGTGGAGGCCGCCGGAATTGTTGGCGACATTGCCCCCGATCGTGCATACCGACTGCGAGGAGGGGTCGGGGACGAAGTAGAGGCCGAGAGGGGAAGTGTGGGTGCTCAGATCCTGGTTGATAACGCCAGGCTGGACCCAGACCATGCGGTCTTCGACGTCGACTTCCTCGATCCGGTTCATCCGGGTGGTGACCACTAACAGCGCCTCGCCGGTTGCTACCACTCCTCCGGCCAAACCGGTTCCCGACCCGCGTGGTATCACGGCGATGCCGTGCCGGGCGGCGACGCGAACCAGGGCGACGACATCCTCGGTGGTGGTGGGGAAAACGACGAGACTGGACTCACCACGCACGAGGCCGGAATCCTTGCCGAAGACGTACAGATCGAGAGGGTCAGACAGGACCTTCTCGCTGCCCAACTGTTTGCGTAGGTCTCTTTCCAGGCGCTTGATCATGGATCAGACTATACCCACCGCGGTGCTTGAATCGGACCCCGGGCGGTTACCATCCAGCCCGGAGGAGGTTCGGTGAGCATCACACCCCAGAGGACCCCGAATCCCAACGCCTTGAAGTTCGGCGTAGGGGTTGAAGTCGGCGGTCCAAGGAGCTATGTACGCGCCAATGCAGGCGACGACCCGTTAGCGGAACGGCTACTCGCGATCGACGGCGTCGCAAGTGTGTTCATGACGGCTGATTTTGTCACCGTCTCGAAGTCCACCGAGGCCGACTGGTCGGAGATCGCTCCGACGGTCCAAGTGGCTCTGGAGCGCTACTACCAGGACTCCTAGAGGGTGCTGAACAACGACGATTGCTCGGGCCTGCCGCCCGCCGACTCGGGAATCATGCCGGCGATTGGCAGGCGGCTGGTGGATTGCTCATCACCCCTCGTAGTCCGGAGAAGGACCGAGCAACACCGACCTCCATCCGTAGCCGCCCTGCCAGGAAAGAGCCACCTGTGGAGGGTGGTCAGGGAGCGCTTGAAGGCCAGGAGATCCCAGTTGGATCTGTGAACCACTCCAGGTCCTGATCGGAGAGGGGGAGGAGGCTGTCCTGGGGAGGGGCCGTGATCCGCGGCAGGGAGGTCGCCCGTACCGTCCCGTCCGCTTCCATGGTCAAGTGGACCTCCACCCACTCCGTCGGGAGACGCTCGAACGTGACCCCGTCCGTGGCAACCAGGCGCCGGATCAGAACAGATGCCAGGAACGTGTCGTCGCCCGTCTGGTCCACCGACCGGGTGCGGGTCCACTCGACGTATGAGACGGTGGGGACGGAAGGAGTGTCAGGCGTGACCTCGGGAGGCAGCCGCAAACCGGAGGCTGTTTCAACCCTCTCTCGCCACGGCTCCGATGGATCGACGGTGAAGAACTCCAAGACCAGCCACTCCGCCCGGCCAGCCACCTGCCTGCGGATCCCGCCCAGATCAGCCGCCATGAGATCAGCCTCCGAGGTGTTCTGGGGCGCTTCCGGCTCGGGCGGAGCAACCGGCACGGCTGGGAGCGGCTGCAGAGTTTGCTCCGGGACGGTCTCGATCGGCTGCGGAGTTTCGACGGACTCGGTGGTAATGGGAGTCACCGGTAGAACATCCGAGACATCGGGACGGCTGAGTTGGCGCACCACCACCACCCCGAGCACGGCGACGATCAGTCCGGCGGCCAAGCCGTACACCAGGAATCGACGATCCTGCTGGGGAGGGATGGTCAGGTTCTCCCAGGGTACGTGTTCGCTGAGGTGGTCTTCGCTTGGGGTGGGCGCGTTCGGCATGGCGGAACCCTTCGTGTCCGCCGTCGTCCCCGTACATCACGCCGCCCGACAACATACCCCACCGTCGTGGGGATGTCTAGCCCTGATCTCGGCTCGGAGGTTTGTACTGGGCGAGCGGGATGTGGGCCATGAGCTTCGGACCACGGATTAGTGCCGTTTCGATAGTCCCGTCTCGGTCCGGCCCGACCTTCGATCGTCGGGTCAAGCCGGACCGGTCGCGAAATGTGCTTGATGCGGCCGCGGGCGCGTCTGGAAGTATTGGGTATCGGAGCTAGGGGCCTTGAAGTCTCCGGGCAGGGCGTTCGTCGATCCCTTTCCCACCGTCAGGCCAACCTGCCCTGCAAGCGGGGAAGTCCGGCCAACTCCCCTGTTCAGACCCTTCGAGTGCGGCCCGACACCCCCTTCGGTGCGGTAATGGATACGTGCTGGCGAGCGGGCCGGCGAGGTTTCCTCGTTTTTTCCTTGTCTGCTAGTAACGTGGTGTCGATGATGCGGAACCCCGATCCCAAACCCGGGCGATGGGTCCTACCCTTGGTAGTGCTCGGAATGGTTTTATTCACGTGGGTGTGGGTCAACCGCTTGGAGCCGGTACCGGTTGACGATTCGCAACCCGTCTCGACCACGTCAGCGACCACCACCACCTCAGCGGATGAAGCGGACGATGTGGAAGGAACCGGAGGGGTGGACGAAGGGGAAACCACCACAACGACCCTCCTACCACCGGAGATCGACCTCTACCTCAACAACCTCGCCGAGGACAAACTGGCTCTCGCAGAGCTCGTAGCCGAGATGAACGCGGTCAACGAGGAGTGGGATAACCGGAGCGAGACGGGGGTCCCCTATGGTGACACCGAAGTGGCCATGGAAGCGATTTCCGAGCAAGCCCTCATCTTCGCCGCCGCGGTGGAACTCCACCGCCCGCCGGAAACCGTCACCGGCCTGGTCGAAGCCCACGAAGGGGTTTTCGAGTCGGCCAACGCCGTGGCCGCGGCCGCCGAGGAAGCTCTGGCGGGGCTCAGGTCGTCCGATTCGGGGGAACGGAGGCGGGCCGCTCTGGTCGAATTCCGCGCGGCCGCCGCCAGCTTCAACGAACAGGTTGATCAGATCAGCGACATAACACTTCAAGGCCTAGGTCGGTAGAACAGCCGGGTCGCCTGCGGCCAGCAGTTCGGACTCTGACACTCGGAATTGCAGAGGTCATCCGCGAGGTACCGAGGTTTCTGTCATAGGAGCCGTGGAAGTCGTGGTTTGCCGTCCTGCACGCTACGCGGGACCTCTGAACCCGATTTCTCATGCGGGCGTTTGTGCTGGGGCGAACGGGATGGGTATGGGCTTCTGGCCAGGGAGTACGGCCGTTTCGTTAGTCCTCTCTTCGGCCCGCCGCGATCTTCAAGCGTCGGGTGAAGTCCGGCCCGATCGCGATGATGTGGTTGATGTGGCATCGTCCCGTGGGTGTGTCTGGAAACATGAAGAAACGGGGCCGGCGCCAGGGACCAAGGACTCAAGATGGGTTGGTACCCGGCCCGGAACGGGGTTCCGGGCCGGGGGAGGGAAAGGTGTCGGTCAGGAGGACGCCGCTCCGCAGATCGTCTCGACCATGAGACGAGTCACGGTATACGGGTCGCAGTTCGAATTGGGCCTGCGATCCTCGATGTAACCCTTCTGGGCCTTCTCCACCTGCCAAGGGATGCGGACGGATGCGCCCCGATCGGACACGTCGTAGCTGAACTGGTCATAACGCTGGGTTTCGTGGGCACCGGTGAGCCGCATCTCGATATCGGCGCCGTAGTTGGCGATGTGCTCGTCGGCATTGGCCGCCAACGCTTCGCAGGCGGCGATGACGGCGTCATAGCCCTCCCGCATCTGGCGGGTCGAGAAATTCGTGTGGCATCCGGCGCCATTCCAGTCACCGAGGACCGGCTTCGGATGCAGTGAGACTTCGAGGCCGTAGTCCTCCCCGATCCTCTCCAGCAGCCAGCGGGCGATGATCAGTTGATCGGACATCTCCACGGGCGGAAGCGGGCCGATCTGGTATTCCCACTGTCCCACAAGAACCTCGGCGTTGGTGCCTTCTATCCACAGGCCGGCGTCGATGCACGCCTGGCTGTGAGCATCCACCACTGCCCTTCCGAAGACCCGATTAGCACCCACGCCGCAGTAGTAGGGACCCTGAGGGGCGGGGTAGCCGTTGGAGGGGAATCCCGGAGGGAGCCCCCCCGACTGGTAGGCGGTCTGGTCCTCCATCTGGATGAAGGTGTACTCCTGTTCCAGCCCGAACCAGGGCTCGAAGTCGGCGTACTTCTCCTCAGCAGCCACGCACGCAGCTCGCGTATTCGTATAGTGCGGCTCCATGTCGTCGGTGAGGCATTCGCAGAGCACAAGGATGTCGTTCCCACCCCGGATCGGATCGGGCACGGTCTTGACCGGTCGGAGTACCACATCAGAGGCGTGTCCCGGAGCCTGATTGGTGCTGGAACCGTCGAAGCCCCAGATGCCGGGTTCCTCACCGTCTGCCAGCACCTTGGTCTTGGATCTGAGCAGTGCCGTGGGCTCGGTTCCGTCTATCCAGATATACATGGCCCTGTACGCCATCGTTCCTCCTAAAGGGGTAAACGACTCCGAACACGGCATGCCGACGACCGTTATCTCAGGTCCGGCGCATGCCGCTCCGAGTCCCCGGTTACTTCGTCCGGAAGGGACACCATCAGGATAGTAATCCCTCTCAAACTCGCCAAGCTAACGGTCAAACCTCTTCCTAAGTGAAATGGAGCGTGATAGAGCAATTTAGAGCAATATGGAGTAACGCACCTCCGTCCGGAGGGGATTTGTCAGGCTCAGGACCGGGGTTTTTCGGCTACCAGCAGGATGTCACGGGCCTGCCGGATCTCGCCGTCCGCGCCGGCCACGTCCCGGAATATTTTCTTGTTAGTCGAGATCCGCAAGGCGGCGAAGTCTGCCGCCAGGGTCGCCTCGTCGAATAGAACCTGCGGATACGGTGGACCCCCGACCCCGTGTCGCAGGTTGTCGCTGTGATGGGCGACGAGGAAGACCGTCCCGCCGTCGGCAAGAGCGGACCTGACCTTCGCATGGGCGACCGTCCGGGCCTCCGCCGGTAGCTGCAGGTAGGAGAGCACGGCCAGATCGAACGATCCGGGAGTGGGGACCCAGTCTTGGACGATGTCCCCCGTTTCGAATCGAACCTCCACCCCGCTGGCGGCCGCTAGCTGCCTGGCCTGCCCGATTGCCACCTCGGATTGGTCGATCCCCGTAACGCTGTGTCCCTCCAGAGCCAACCAGACAGCGTTCCGTCCCTGCCCGCAGCCGAGGTCGAGGACCCGCCGGGGGCTGAGACCTGATGCGAACGCAGCGACGAACTGGTTGGCTTCCGCTCCTGGCGGCATCCCTCTCGTCGAGTAGCGCTCGTTCCAGGCCGCTCTGGTTCCACTCTGCAGGCAGGAGTCGACCCCGTCGGGACCGCGTAGCTCCGTGATGTCGGGACCGGCCTCGATGTTGGTCACGATGTGAACCGAAAGGAGGCGACGATACTCAAGAGAACTCGATTCCTTGTGCTAACGGGAGCTCACCACCCCAGTTGATGGTCGTGGTCTGGCGCCGCATGTAGGCCTTCCAGGCGTCGGAGCCCGACTCGCGGCCTCCACCGGTGTCCTTCTCACCACCGAAGGCGCCTCCGATCTCGGCGCCCGACGTCCCGATGTTCACATTGGCCAAGCCGCAATCCGACCCTCGGTGGGACAGGAACGACTCTGCCCTGCCGATAGAGTCGGTGAAGATGGCCGAGGAGAGGCCCTGAGGGACGGAGTTGTTGACTTCGATCGCTTCCGCGAGGGACCTCACCTCGATCAAGTACAGGATCGGTGCGAAGGTCTCGGTGTGGAGGATGGGAGCGTCCTTGCCGATTTCGATGATGGTGGGCTCGACGAAGCGGTCGGAAAGCCCGTGGATCGAACGGCGCCTACCTCCGGTCAGAACCTTCCCGCCCTGTGCCTGGGCGGTTTCCACCGCTGCCAGCATGCCGGCCACCGCATCGTCGGTGATCAGGGGCCCCATAAGGATGCCCTCTTGCATCGGGTCGCCGATGGGGACCGACTCGTACGCCGTGACCATGCGCTTGGCCATGTCCTCTACGACGTCGGAGTGAACGATGAGGCGGCGCAGGGTCGTGCAACGCTGACCCGCAGTTCCCACTGCTGCGAACAGCGCTGCTCGGGTAGCGAGATCCAGGTCGGCATCGTCCATCACGATCATCGCGTTGTTCCCACCCAACTCGAGGAGGGAGCTTCCGAGCCGGTTTGCGACCTTCGAGCCCACCGAACGACCCATCGCCGAGGAGCCGGTCGCCGAGATCAGGGGTAGGCGACGATCACCGGCCATCCTCGACCCGATGCCAGTGCCGCCGGCTGCCAAGCTGAATACAGCCCCCAGTCCGGTCCCCGCCATGACTCGGTCGCAGATCGCCGTGACCGCAACCGCGGTCAGGGACGAGCGGGGAGATGGTTTCCATACGATGGAGTCGCCGCACACAGCACCGATGGCGGCATTCCACGACCAGACCGCCACGGGGAAGTTGAATGCCGTGATGACACCGATCGGGCCCAGGGGATGCCACTGCTCGTACATGCGATGCCGGGGCCTCTCCGAAGCCATGGTCAGGCCGTAGAGTTGTCGCGACAGCCCTACCGCGAAGTCGCAGATGTCGATCATCTCCTGGACCTCGCCGGTTCCCTCGGCCAGGATCTTGCCGGTCTCCAGGGTTACGAGTGCTCCCAGGTCCTCCTTGCGGTCCCGCAGGGCTTGGCCCAGCCGGCGGATGTACTCCCCTCGAACCGGCGCCGGAGTGGCCCGCCAGGCTTCGAATGCCTCGGTTGCCTTGTCCACGACGAGGTCGTAGGTTGCGGCGTCGCACGTGGTGATCTCCGCGAGCACATCGCCCGTGGTCGGGTTGTAGATGGGCTCGGTGTCGCCGCCCCCTTCGTACCAGATGCCCGCGTAGGCGCCCGGGTTGACGCGATCGAGACCGAGCCGCGACAGGATCGCGGCTTCATCCAATTGCGTCCCCTGCGGTGCCCCCAGGACGGTTCCGGGAGGCCACCACTTCGATCTCCACCCCGAACCCACCGGGAAGCGCTGACACCTCGACGGCCGACCGCGCGGGGGGATCGCTCCCGAAGTACCCGGCGTAGACCCGGTTGATCTCCTGGTAGTCGGAGATATCCGACATGAAGATGGTGGTCTTGACGATGTCCTCGTACCCGAGCCCCACATCCGACAGCAGGGCACCGATGTTGTCCATGACCTGGCGGGTCTGATCTGCTATCGGTCCGTCAGTCCGACCACCTGCAGGCCTGAGGGCGACCTGACCGGAGAAGAACACCAGATCGCCGATACCCACGGCGACCGAATAAGGACCGAGTGCGGGAGGGGCGCTGGGAGTCTCGAGGATCCGTTTTGCCATCGTGTCTCCTGTCGATACGTGAAGGGTCCTTCGTGGTCCCTAGTTCGCAGCTCGTTGCGGCCCTCGAAGGTGCTCGGGACGACGCGCCGGTGACCGGCAGCGGGTTTAGCTAAAGCTGTTACCGCACCCGCAGGAACGGCTGACGTTCGGATTGTTGATCGCGAACCCGGCATCCATCAAACCGTCGTTGTAGTCGAGGACGGACCCGCGGAGAAGGTTGACGCTCTGGTTGTCCACCACTACGCCGACCCCGTCGAAGTTCTCCAACGTGTCCCCCGAGTCAACCTCGGAATCGAAGTACATCTCGTACGAGAAGCCGGAGCAACCTCCGGCCCGTACCGCCATCCGGAGTGCAAGCGATGGATCATCCTCGGCTCCGAGCAGTTGGCGAATCTTGTTCACCGCGTTGGGGGTAAGGGTCACGGCACGCTCGCGTTTACTTCTCTTGATCTTGACAAGCTGTTCCATCCGGATGCTCTCCACACACAAGGGCCACTGTATCCGTCACCAGTATACCGGACCTGGAATCTGATGCGGGCTCGATGCCCGCCAGGAGTCGCGACCCGCCGGCATGGATGTCATGTCCGATGCCTCCCGTGCGGGGATAAGGTTGGACCGAGAGACCGCGGATCGAGGAGCCATGCCGAGTCCACCGAGCGAGGAAGCGATAATCGAGGCGCTACGGGGCGTCTTTGACCCTGAACTCGGATCCGATGTCGTGGACCTCGGCATGGTACGCGAGATCACGGTCGAGGACGGAGTGGTCACAGTAGGGCTTGCCCTGACCATCGCGGAATGCCCGATGCGGTCGCAGATAGAGAACGACACGGTTCGCAAGGTCAAGGCCATGCCGGGCGTCCAGGATGTGATCGTCAGAACCAGGGCGATGACGAAAACCCAGAGGACGGAGTTGATGAATGTGGCGCGCCGGCGGGCCAGGGACAATGCGGCGCCCACCCAGGTCAATCCAACCACCCGGGCGATCGCGGTCGGGAGTGGGAAGGGTGGGGTAGGCAAGAGTTCGGTCTCTGTCAACCTAGCGCTGGCGATTTCTCACCTCGGTTACCGGGTCGGCCTCCTGGATGCAGACATTTGGGGTTTCTCCATACCCAGGATGCTCGGCGCCGGCGCCCGTATCGAGGCGGATGCAGAAACCAGACTCATGCAACCGGTGCATGTCCTCGGTATCAAGGTGGTGTCGACGGGGCTCATTGTGGAGTCCGAAGAGACCGCTCTCATGTGGCGCGGGCTGATGCTCTCGAAAGCCCTGGAGCAGTTTCTCCAGCAGGTGGCCTGGGGCGACCTGGACTATCTGGTCATCGACATGCCCCCGGGGACGGGGGACATCCAGATGGCTCTGTCGCGGATGCTTCCTCAGGCCGAGATGGTCGTTGTCACCACTCCACCCAAGAATGCTCAGAAGGTGGCTATCCGGGTGGCAGACATGGCCCGCCGGTCAGCCATGCCGGTCGTCGGGGTGGTGGAGAACATGTCCTACTTCGAAACTCCGGAGGGCCGGCGCTACGAAGTATTCGGACACGGGGGTGGAAGGGAGTTGGCTGACTCGCTCGGGGTTCCTCTGATCGTTCGGATCCCGCTCGACCCTGCTCTGGGTGCAGGCGCCGACGAGGGACACCCGGTGGTGGTGGCCAGGCCTGAACGTCCCGCCTCAGCGGCCTTCGCCGATGCAGCCCGCCGGCTTGTGGAACTGGTCCCGCCAGCCGATGCGGAGACCTGCACCGGGCGGATCGCGAAGCTCCTCAGCGCATTGCAGGGGCCGCCGAACGATCTACCCGCTCCCGGCGGTCACGCAGTGGGCGGTGCTGCAACGCGGCATCAACCCTGAGTCGTCATGTTTCCAGACATACCCACGGCAACATGCCGCATCAACCACATGATCGCGACCGGGCAGGGCCGAGACGGGACTGTCGAGACGGTGTAGTCCCTGGTCAGAAGCTCATGTCCCACACTTCTGTTCGCCGAGTAAACCCCCGCACGAATAATCGGGGTTGGAGAATCCGCCCACACCGGTCCGGACCGGTGTGATCGACACGCACACCGGTTAGGGCCTGCCGGCGACTCCTATTCGCAGAGTTGACGGGCCAGCGGGGTAGGGTTGACCGCGGTCCCTCCTCCCGGTGTGAAACCCCCGGGGTGGAACTCCCAATGCAGGTGGGGTATGTGGTTGGGAGCGTTGCCGGTCGTGCCCACCACACCTAGTTGCTGTCCGGCCGAAACCTCCTGGCCCACGGACAGTCCGGAGGCCCAACTGTCGAGGTGGGCGTAGTAGTAGTCGTCCCCGCTCACGCCCTGCAGCCACACGGTGATTCCCCCGAGGCCTCCCCGGGCCATCCGTTCGACGAACCCGCTCTCGACCGCTACCACGGGTGTGCCCCGGGCGGCGAGCAAGTCGACGCCCTGGTGGCGCCGACCGCCGGACCGGGGTGCCCCCCATGTATCGCTGAAGGTGCTGAAGCCACCCACAGGACATACTGATCCACCGGGCTGGGCTGCATCCGCGTCCTCCTCATCCGGGTCGGTTCGGGAGGGGATCGCGAGAGTGGCATCCGTTACTTCGATCGCAGCAGTCGTCGTTGGCTGGGAGGTGGTGGTCGGGGCGGCGGAAGTCGTTGTCGGTTCTGTGGTTGGGGTGGTTGTGGCTTCCGATGTTGTGGCCGAAGCCGTTGTCGTCGGTTCGGCGGTGGTCACAGTTGCATCAGCGGTAGTGGTCGGAGCGAGTGTCGTCGTCGGTTGGGTCGTTGTAGTCGTGGCCGCCCTGGCGGCTTCCTCCTGGCGAGCTCGTTCCTCTGCGGCCTGCCGTTCCGCTTCGAGCCTCGCCTGCTCCTCTGCGGCCTGCCGTTCCGCTTCGAGCCTCGCCTGCTCCTCGGCCAGTTGTTGCTGCAACAAGTCATATGCGGCTTGGCCTTCCTCGAGCCGCTCGTTCAGTTCGACGGCAAGTTGCGCGAGCCGGGCCAACGTGAGTTCCTGCTCCTGTTTGTCTCGCCGCAGGTTTTCGGTGAGCGCTTCGAGTTGGTTGGTGAGGGTTTCCAGGTTGTTGAAGATGGCCTGATCCTGCTGCCGGAGATCCCGCAGATACTCCGAGCGGGTGTCGAGGTCGGCTGGAGAGGCTGAGATGAACAAGGAGGCCAGATCGCTCGCCGTCACGCCGTTCATGTAGAGCTCCACCGCTCGCTTCCGGATCTGGTCCTTGAGCCGGCGCAGGTCGATCCCGTAGGTCGCGATCGACGACTCGAGCGCCTCGATCCGGGCCTGGAGTTCCGCGTCGGCCGCCCAGGCTTCTTGATACTGTGCGGTGAGTTCCTCCGACTCGATCCGGAGCCTTTCCAGGTCATCCCTGATCGCAGACAGTTCATCGTCACTCTGGGCGAGGGCAGGAAGCCAGATAGCGAACAGGATCCCTACCCCGACGGCGACGAGGAGGGATCTCATCCTGCCCCGGTTGAGCATCCAACCTCTAGATTCCAGGCCATCGAGGGGTTGGTCGTGACCGTTGGGGAATCCTGATCGAAGACAAGCCTCCCCTCGTGGTTCAGCTTCTTGAGGTGGGCGACTACTGAGACGGCGGCTGCCGGATAAAGGCGGGCGTCCAACTCGCTGTAGACGGACTCCACTACCTCGCCCACTGTCGTGGCTCCGAATCGGACAGATTCGAGTATCTGTGCTTCCCTGGCAATTCGGTGGTCCACGTACCGGCTGATGACCGCGCCGGGATCGGCTATTTCGTGACCGTGACCGGGCAACAGCCTGGCAGGCCGAGCCTCCCGCACCCGATGAAGGGATCGAAGGTAGCTGGTCATGTCGTCGACCACAACGGTGGAACCCCCCATGATGTGGTCCCCGGTGAAGAGGGTGTCGTCCAACTGGAAGCACAAATGGTCATCCGTGTGGCCCGGCGTGTAAAGGACTTTGAGGACGGCTCGTCCGAAGATCAGCCGGTCGCCTTCCCGCAACCTGCGGTCGGGGTCAAATCCAGGGCCGGCCGCGTACCCGTACGAGGGGATGCCGAACTCGGCGGCTATCGGATTGGCCAGCGGTGCGTGGTCGGAGTGGGTGTGGGTCACCAGCACCGCGCGAGGTTGCAATCCCTGGATGAAGTCACGGATCGTTGCCCGATGAGCATCGTGGATGGGTCCTGGGTCGATCACCACGCACTCGTCTCCCGAGACGATCACGTACGTGTTGGTTCCCGGTCCCGTGAACAAGCCGGGGTTGGGAGCAAGCAGCCGGGCCACCGAGGTTTCGGGATTGGTGCTCAGGTACGTTCCCTGTCCGGTCATCAGTTACCGGTGGACTCCGGCGCCCCGACGCGAGGCCGGTCCCGGGCAGGCCCGGTGCCGGTAGCAGGGCGCCGGAACACCGTCGTGACGACCGACCTGTCGTAGCCGGGCAGGCCACCTACCGTCAATCCTCGAATGATGGGGCGGACTCTCACATCCCTCGCCAAGGGATCGACCCGCGATCCTCCGCGACCCATTCGCTGCCCTCTCCCACTCCCGAGCCGTTCTCGAATCCTATGCGTCACTCGATGATGATGATCCGTTGCCGGAACAAGCGAGAACCCAACCGTCGGAGTCCTTCCCGAACGGAGGGGATCATCAGGGCGAACCCGATGGCGTCGGTGAGGAAACCCGGAGTCAGTAGCAATGCCCCTCCAACCAGGACTAGGGCGCCATGGACCAACTGGCGACCCGGCATCACACCCGAGGCCACGTCCGCTCTCAGGCGAGACAGCACGACGAAGCCCTGCTGTCGGACCAGGAAGGCTCCCAGGACGGCGGTTATCACTATTGCGATCAGGAGCCGAGCCAGTCCGACCCGTCCTTCGACGTAGATGAACAGAAGCAACTCGAGGATCGGGACGGTCAGGAAAGCCGCTACCAGCAGGGTGCCCATGGGTTCAGCTTATCCCGCCGGTATCATTATCCGATGGACTACCTGCGACTCCTGCCATCCGTCGACGCGTTGTCGGTGAGGGTTTCCGTCGACATCGCACCTGATCTGCCTGCGGTCCTGGTCACCGAGATTGCGAGGCGGAGCATCGACGCGGCCCGGTCCGCGGCGCTAGAGGGCAAGCAGGTTGATCCGGTGGCCATTGCGCGCCGAGAGGCACGACGCTTCTCCAGAGGGAGGTTGCGACGGGCCATCAATGCGACCGGTGTGCTCCTGCACACCAATCTCGGTCGAGCGGTCCTGCATCGAGAAGCTGCGGCGGATGCCGGTCGCGCTTCTCTCGGCTACAGCAACCTGGAGTTCGACCTCGCAGAAGGGCGGAGGGGTTCCCGTGGAACCTACCTGTCCCGCCTTTTCTCGCACTTGACCGGAGCTGAGGCCGCCATGGTTGTGAACAACAATGCGGCTGCCCTCTTCTTGGTTCTGCACACCCTGGCGCAGGGAGCCTCCGTACCGGTGTCAAGGGGGGAACTGATCGAGATCGGGGGTTCCTACCGCCTGCCGGATCTGATGGCGGCGTCCGGTGCCCGACTACTGGAGGTCGGCACCACCAACCGCACACGGATCCGGGACTACGAGTCGGGCCTGCGAGCCGACTCGCGGATGTTGCTCAAGGTCCATCCCTCGAACTACCGGGTGGTGGGGTTCTCCGAAGAGACTCGTCTCCGGGAACTGGTGGAGTTGGGTAGGCGAAGGGATGTCCCGGTCGTCTACGACGTGGGAAGCGGCCTCCTGGATGCGGACGTTCCCTGGGTGAGGGGGCCGCCACCCTCTTGGATCGGTGACGAGCCGGGCGTGCGGCAGGTGCTTGCAGCGGGAGCGGACCTGGTCACGTTCTCGGGCGACAAGCTCTTCGGAGGGTGCCAGGCCGGGGTGATCGCCGGTAGATCCGACCTGGTCTCCCGTCTCAAGTCCAGCCCGGTGGCCAGGGCGGTGAGGGTTGACGGTCCCACGATCGCCGCGCTCGCCCGGACCGCCGAGATGTACGCGTCGGGGAGGGCCATCGAGATTCCCTTCTGGCACATGGTCACGCGGCCGGTCGAGGAACTGTCAGAACGGCTCGAAGCGATCGCGGCCCGGTCAGGCCTCCCCCCCGTGTTGCGGATGTCCGAAGCGATGGTCGGAGCGGGGTCGGTTCCAGGGATGACGGTCCCCTCCCCGGTGCTCGCCATCGAACGGAGAGGTGAGGATCTGTGGCCGAGGCTGCTCGAGGCCGAGCCCGCGGTGGTGGCTCGCCGGTCAGCGGGAGATCTGTTAGTCGATGTGAGGGCGGTAGGAGAGGACGAAGACGGCACCCTGTCCGGTGTGCTGAGGGCCGCATGCCGGTCGTAGGGACCGGCGGTCATGTCGACCACGGAAAGTCGACCCTCGTCCAAGCCCTGACTGGGCGCGACCCGGACCGCTGGCGGGAGGAGAAGGAACGGGGCCTGACTATCGACCTGGGCTTCGCCTGGACCGAACTCGGTGGGCGTGAAGTGTCCTTCGTGGATGTTCCCGGCCATGAGAGGTTCATAAAGAACATGCTGGCCGGTACGGGCGGATTCGATGTGGCTCTGCTGGTCGTGGCGGCCGACGAGGGCTGGATGCCCCAGTCCGAGGAACACTTGGCGGTGCTCGACCTGCTCGAGATCCGTCACGGTGTGGTAGCGATCACCAAGATCGACCGGGCTGACTCCGACTTGGTGGAGTTGGCCATGCTGGAGACCGAGGAACAACTGGCAGGCACCTCGCTGGAAGCCGCCCCGATCATGCCGGTGTCCGCCGTGACGGGCGAAGGGTTGGCGGGACTACGAACGGTCCTCATGCAGGTTCTCGAGACCGCGCCGGTGACCTCCAGGGGCCGGACCAGGTTGTGGATCGACCGGGTGTTCCCGGTGTCGGGAGCCGGGACGGTGGTAACGGGGACTCTGGTGGACGGACCTCTCTCGGTGGGGGATCGGGTGGAGGTCATGCCGGGCGCCCATCCGGGTCGGGTGCGCTCTCTCCAGGCTCACGAAACGGAGCGGACCACCGTCCGGCCCGGTACGCGGACAGCCGCCGGGATAGCGGGCCTTGACCGACGGAACGTAGCTAGAGGATCGATGCTCGGGCATCCCGGCGAATGGATGCCCAGTTCCCGGGTCCTGGCGACGGTACGAACAGCGCGCTACGTGAACGAACCCATCTCAAGGCGAGGCGCGTACCAACTGCACCTCGGAAGCGGAGCTTGGCCGGTGCGCTTGGCGACGTTGGGGATGCTCGGGGAAGAGTCGATGACTGTGCTCCGGCTCGAAACCCCGGTGCCGGTCCAGATGGGGGACAGGTTCGTGTTGCGCGACGTGGGGCGACGGCTAATCGTGGCCGGCGGCCGGATCGTCGAGCCGATCGCCCCTCGCAAGGGCAGGGACGCCCGGGCGGCCTCGTTTGCCATCCGCCCCTCGCTCGACCAGAGCTACGCCCACCGAGCCGATGCACTTCTCGAGTGGCGTGGAGTCGAGCATCCGGCCACTTTGGCGGCTCACTCCGGTGGCCCCACGCCGAACGAGGCGGTCTCGACCGGACCGCTCCTCGTGGCGTCCAGCCATGCCAGCCGCCTCGCCGAACAGGCGCTCTCGGTGACCGCGGAGTTCCATGAGCGCAACCCGCTACGCCCCGGGATTCCCAAGGCCAGCCTGGCCAGCCTCCTCAAGCTCGGCTTCGAGACTCTGGCGGCGGTTCTCAACCGTGCGGACGGTCTGGTACAGCATGGATCCACGGTGGCGCTGGAGGGTTTCACGCCCACGTTCAGCGAGCAGGACGAAGTGGAGTGGAAGCGGATCGAGAAGGCACTGGAGGAGAGCGGTCCGACGGTGCCGAGGTTGAAGGAACTGGAGGTCGATCCCGAGTTGCTCCATGCGTTGCTCCGGAAAGGTCTCCTGATCCGGATTTCCGACGATCTCGCGTACCTGCCGACCCAACTCGAGACACTGATGAGGCAACTAGGGGGGTTACCGAGCCGGTTCACGGTGGCGGCCTTCCGCGACGCGACCGGCCTTACCCGGAAGTACGCCGTTCCGTTGCTCGAGTGGATGGACCGTCGCGGCGCAACGATTCGCTTCGGCGACGAGCGGTCGGTGGGAGAGCAGGTCTCGGTCTCCAACTGACAGGCGGTTGGGTCTGTTGTCGGTTCGGGTTCAGACCGTCAGCAACTCCCGCCGCTCCGACTCGGTGTGGCCGCCCCAGATGCCGAACGGCTCCTTGATGCGGAGGGCGTACTCGAGGCACTCCCTCCGTACCGAGCAGGCGCCACAGACGGCCCTAGCTCTCGTTTCCCTTCGCTCCCTGTCGTCTTTGCGTTCGAAGGTCGTGGGAGGAAAGAACAAATGTGAGTAGTTGTTTCGGCATCGAGCGTGCAGATGCCACGTGTCGTCATAGTCCACGGTGGACCGCCTCCTACTCCGCCATGAGTGGTTCCCCGATCAAGCTACCAGCGGGAGACGCCCGACGGAAGGGGTAAGTTTGATACGGTGGTGGTTTTTTCGTACCCGGACCTTCTCGCGGTTAGCCCCGATTTTTCATGCGGGGGTTTGTACTAGGCGAGCAGAGTGCGCGATATAAGCTTCTGACCAGGGACTACGGCCATTTCCACAATCCCGTCTCGGCCCGGCGGGACCTTCACCCGTCGGGTGAAGCCAGGCCCAGTCACGATCATGTGGTTGATGTGGCCTGTTGCCGTGGGTTTGTCTGGAAACATGA
>JAPOQZ010000177.1 GCA_026710435.1 bacterium
AAAAGCGAAAAAGAAGCCCTCCGCATACTCAAACGAAGAATCTCAGACCGAATCTGGACCCACCTCCAGCAGTTATCCACACTATCCACAACCCCCAACTTGACATAGGAGCTCACCAAAGCGGGTCAACCTCACCGGCCTCCTGAAACTCAACGCTTCGCGCGCCGCCTAAGGTTGCCCACGCTGGCCTAGTCAGAGCTAAGAAAAGAGTTCGCGCCAGCCACGGTGGGTTCCCTCCCGGGGGATAGTCCCTCGCAGAACCCTACGGACCCCACTACTGCGTAACACGCTCGCCAGGCGGGGAGATCTCGTAGCCGAGTTGCAGCAACACGCCCACCGCGGTCTTGGGATACTTCTTCACCGTCGCCGCGGCTTGGAGGGTTTCCCATTGCCAGAGTGACCGCAGCACCTCTCGCTTCCAGCCGGGCTTGAAGTCGGTGTACAGCCTCTCGCGGTTCAGAAAGAGCAGGAAGTCCTCCAGCGTGGGTCGGAACTGCTGACCCCCAACTGGGAAGTGCAACGCGTGGAGGTCCGGCGCCGCCCGACCGCTCGACCCGTATACCCATGCCATCTCGGGTGAGTTGGCGTGGAGATGAACATGCGCCGCCGGTCTGTCTGTCGCCCTCGGGTGGCGGTCATACTCGACTCGTACCAACGGTCGATGCCTTTTCCGGCCTGCGGTGACGTCCACCCACAGACCGACGGCGGACGTCACAACCCGTAGGTACTCCCCGCTCTGCGCCAACTCGACCATGTACTTGGCCCTCAGCTGTAGTGCCGGTACGGCTGGATCCTCATCCGCACGAACGAGCGGAATCCCATCGGACCAGGTTCCCATTCTCGAGGCTTCGATTCGTGCGCGCTGACCGTCGGCGATCAAGCCGACGCCGAACCTCACATCAGTGTCGATCGCGGACGCGACGACATCGTTGAGGATCGATACAAAATCCGCGGCGGCGGCCTCCAAGGCCCGTCGGGTCACTCGTCGAACAGGAGGGGCCTATACATCAACCACAACTCGCGGAGGTAAGCGTCGGTGAGAGTATCCGCCTCGCCTTCGGCGCGGAACTCCTCCACGGTCATCCGCTCCTCCGCAAGACGGGCTTCCATCTCCTGCCAGAGCTCTTCGCGAGTGACGTACTGTATCGTGGTCATTCTCAACCTCCCCGGACAAGGCCTCCTAGCGGACTCGGGCACCCGATTACCAGAACGTCTCCCCGAGCGTTCGACCACACTCTACGCCGAGGCCATGACAATCGCGGCTGGGCTCGAGCGGCTGATTCGTCGTTGTGTCTGTCGCAACTGTTTGCCTACAGTACGACGCATGACGGCTGACTTATCCTCATCGAGCCCACCGTGGGAGTACTCACCTGCTGTACGGGAGTACCTGGTGGAGGCGCTGAGGTTGGATCTGGTGGGACCCGGCCGGGACTCCGAGCTTGCTGATGAACGGCTGCCCGGCTGGGTGAGGCCGTCCAACTGGTACGTGACGGGTTCCTGATCCCGTCGGACACGCCGTTCGGGCAGCGAAGACGCCCACACATACGAAGAACTCCTCGCCGGCCGCTACGTGCTGGCTACCAGCCTCACACCCACCCAAGCCACCACTGCTCAAGTCGTCGGCTACTACCGCCAACTCGCAGCAGACCAAGCACGCTTCCGGGTTCTCAAAGATCATCTACGGCTCCGCCCGGTGAGGCACTGGACCGGACAACGAGTCCGCGGACACGTCGCTGTCTGCGTCTACGCCGCCATAATCGAGACCCTCATCAACCACGCCCTCACCCAAGCCGACATCCGCGACCCCGACATCGGCGACCAACACCTCACCGCTGCTCGAGCCCTGCGAGACCTCAACCGTATCCGCCGCCACCAACTCAGCGCCAACAGCCGCCGAATC
>JAPOQZ010000090.1 GCA_026710435.1 bacterium
CTCGAACAGGTCGAGGTCCTCGTGCCGTTCGGCTTGGGCTTGTAGCCGGCGTAGGTTGCCGCCGGCCTGCTCGTAGTCGCAGAGGGTCATCTCCGCTCTTTCGTGCGTCTCGGGATGGACTAGGTCCTTCACTACCGGACATTCGTGCTGCTGTACGTTCATCGCACCGCTCCTTTCCTTTAGCTGTGTGCGTTTCTAGAGGAACTGTAGTACCATACTGGTAATGGTGCAACACCTATAGCATGTAGCAATACTACGCTATTAAATAGCGTAACCCCAAACACTCGGGGCTGTGACTTTGGCTGTGGCCGGCCAGCTGGCCGCTGCGGGCTGGGCTGGCGACCTCGAGGCCGGGGAGAGATTGGGGGCAGGGAGACAGGGCGATCAGCGAGGCGCTTCGATAGAGCTGAATACTTTCCTCTAATCAAGCCGCGGCGCAGTGGGCTGCTGAGGTCGAGGCGGCCACAAAGGTACGGGGCCGGTGGATGAGCTGACCCCGTCGCAGGGTGGTGTGTCTGACTTCAAGGCACCAGCGGTGTGGCCGTCCGTTGCGCTAGGCCGCTGACCTGGCGGTTTGTGGTGGCTAGGCCGCTATGTCCTACATTGTGACCCTCGTTAGAGCTTGATGCCGGGCCCGTGTCCGTCCCCTTCCCGTCTCCGGGTGTCTTCCGCTCTGGCCACTTCCAGGTTGAGCATCGCCCTGGAGTTCTCGGTGTAGCCGGGTTGTTGGCGGGTCTGCTCGTGGGCCTGCCGGACGCCTGTCCCGGGCGGGGGGGGGTTTGTCTGACCAGGCTGCGGCCGCTTATTCGAGCAAGTGAGGGTACGCCGCCGCGGACGTGCCGATACCGTCGACGGTGGTTCTCCGCTCCGGGCGTGCGAGGTACCTGTGGGGTCGGGGTTCGCTGCTGTTATTCGGCCAGCAGGTCGAGGCGGTCGGCGATCAGTTCGACCCGCAATGGTGTCCATCCTGGTGGTGTGGGGTACTGGCTTCGGAGTGCTGCCACTGACCGGAGCACCGCTTCGGCGTCCTCGGTGGTTCCTCCGAGCCGGTGCTCGATATCATGTTTGCGGCCTTCGAGTTCGTGGGCAGCTTGGTATTGAAAGCTGGCCGTGTCCTCGAACTCGGCGGGTTCTACGTTGAGCAGTGCCGCCTCGAACAGTGTCCGGTGCAGAAGGATGCGTGGCGGGCCTGCTATGTCTGGGTACGGGGGTAGCTTGGCGTTGGCGGCTGCGAGCGCTGTGAAACTGTCGGTCTGTCTACGCGCGAATCGGCGGTACGCGTCACGGTCGGCGGCCCGCAGCACGATCATCGCCATTACTGATTGGTCCCAGACACCCATCGGATGCTCGGTTGGGGGGTCGGCAGCGAGCGCGAGGGCCGCTAGGTGAGTAGCTTGTTCGAGATCCCGGAGGCTGCAGGTTTCCAACTCGGTGATGACTGTCAGTATCTGAGCCGTGGTTCCTCGTATCCGGCTCTGCAGGCCGGTCGCTTCTAGTTGCCTCTCGAGGAACTTCGTCAGGTTGGCATGTGTGGGCGGTGGCAGGTCGATCAGTAGGTCGGCGAATCTCCTCAGGTAGGTGTCGGCGTCGAACCGTTCGCCGTAGAGAGACCGGACCGTGTGGCAAAGGTCGTCACGGCTAATTCCGACCAGGGAAACGACTCCCTCCACAGCGAACAGATGGTGCAGCGTCTCCAAGGTTCCGAGCGCATAGTCGGCCTGGCAACGGTCCAGTTCGTCGACGAGGAGTACAACAGTGCCGTGCCGCTTCACGAGGTCGCTGAGTGCCGTGGAGAACTCACAGACCGCTTCGCTCGTGCTGTCCCAGGACACGAACAGCCGCCTGATGTTGCGAGAGCGGCCAAACACTTCGGCGAGCGGCGTTGCGTAGTCTTTCAGATCCCCGGTAGTGTCGTCTCCCCGCCGGGCCCGTATTTGCTGTGAGATCGCTCCCACTAGGTCCACGAGAGGTTTCTTGGTGTATTGCTGAGTCCAACTGTTGAACTCCACCACCAACTTTCCCCTAGCGTTTAGCTCCTCGGCGCACATCGTGAGAAACGTTGACTTGCCGCCGCCCCACGGAGCGTTGACCATCAATACCGCTGGTCCCGTCGCCCGACGTATCACACCCGAGACGATCTTCACCTGGTTACTCCGGTCCAGGACGTCGGTACTCGACGCCGAAGCCCGCAACCGCAAACCGTTGACGTCGGATTCCGAACCCACAACAGACCGCTTGTCGCGGCTCTCCCGCCTGTAGCGGATCACCCTCGTGTCGCACAACAACGCGTCGTGGAGACCTTGCCAGCCGACATGCAAAACGGGACTCACATAGACGACCCCCATCGCGATCATCTGAATCACGAAGGTCCGCTCGATGTCTCGTCCAAGGGAGAACACCAGCACGACATAGGTACCGAACGAATACACGACCGAGGTCACACCCGCACGAACCAAAGCAGGCACCACAGATACCGCCTGAACCGCCCCGCGTTTTCGCGCTGACACAACCCTCACCCCAAAGACGAGTTTCCCCAGTGTCCGCCCCCTACCCCACATCAGTGCCAACACCTCGTACAGAAACGCCCACAGCAGCAAACCGATCGAAACAGCCCATCCGGCGGCTGTCCCACTCCTAACAGATCCGAATACTCTGAGTACTACCAATACCCCCAGCAGCAGGACCAACGCATCCAACGCCCTCGCCACCAAGCGCCGCCACCAAACGTCGTAGCCACCTTGAGCGGGGTCCAACCGGGGAGGCCGATACATGACAAGGAACAGCTGGGCAGCTCCCGCAAGTGTCATCGCCAACCCGACGACCCCGTACCCCGCCAGCCACGGGCCTGGATCGACAGACTGGGGAAGCACCCTGCAGATACCCGGTCCGAGGCCACAGGCACCGAACGAGATCAGCTGTCCTAGGGGCCACAGTTGGTAAGCGACCAAGCTGAACAGAGTGGTTACCGCAACCATGAAAAAGCCAAACACCAGCCCCGCAGCAGCCCTCTCCCTCAAATGCCCGTACAGATCAACACGATGCGGCGACGCGTCGAACGCGTAACCGAGCCCGAAAGTCACAATCAACGCAACCGCAACCGTCGCAGAGCCAGCCGCTTCCTCAACTCGCAGGCCCGGAACGGCTACAAGCACCCAAGCAGTCCCCAGCCCAGCAAGAATCGCTAGACCGAACAACTTCAAGAAGTTGAAGTATCCACGCCAGCCGTGGCCAACACCTGCCTGACGTGAAACTGTCAGATCACCCAAGGTCACCTCACCCCTCTATCCGGACACCCCGGCCACAATAGGCGGACCGGGCCGCTTCTCCTCGGCTCTGAGCGGCACCGGCAGGCAAGAACTACCCCCAGTTATGGAGCACGGCCCGGCGGGATTGTGCCCTCTCCCGGGATCGTCCGCTACCTTGACCCGTACGACGAACGGAGCTACCGCGTTTACGAGGGTCCCCGTTACATCGGGAAGGTGTCATCGTAGTCCCTGGGGTGGTCGGTGCACTACCGCGGACGGCTCCGGCTCGCGGTCACCCGGGACCAGGCCGTCCGCCGACTGCTGTTGCTAGACCAGAGGTACACAGCCCCTGAGGGTCCCCCGTTACCGCCCGCCGCGGGGCACAGAGTAGAGACCCCTCGTCATCGGGTGGGTGGGACCATGGCAGTCACCCGTCGGTACTTTGGTGGATGATCGACTCCCGTTAGGCGTGCCCCGCACAAGCTTCTAGCCGTCGGCAGTGTCGATCCGGTGGCAATGGTCCTGCCATTCTGATCACACCGGGCCAGTCCCCAACAGAGATGTGCCCTTCCCACTTCTCGCTATCCCAACCGGCCTAGACCGGACCGCGCGACCTTCCAGCGGTGAGTCGCTGGCGGCTTCGTGGCGGATCCGGTGTGTGCAGGCGGCGTCATCCCTGATGGTTTCCTCAGGACATCCAGGTGTCAAGTGTTTCCGCCGGGTACGAGAGGTTGTGAAGTGTTCTCCCAGGTCAAGAGGCTTTATATGAAAGGGGACGAAGGCCCGGTATCACTTTCGGTAGCACTAGCTTACGCCGACTGTTTCAGCGGTTCGGGTCGTTTCCGCCACCGGTCTAGTCGAGACCGCAACACGTCCGGGCTCAAACCCATTACCTCCGCGAGTTCCCGAGGGTTCGAGTACAACCGTTGACAGCGGTCAGCCTGCCGACATGTCTGATCCCGGAGTACGGCCACGCGTTGGTCTGCTTCAGTCAACGTGTGGGCGAGATCAGCGGCCTGTCCCAGGTCACGTTCCCGATGGAACTTGCCGGATCGGACCGCCCCAAGTTGGTTACCCATCGACGATGAGTCCAGAGTTCGCCAACGCCCGGTCGGTGTCGATACCGCTCTGAACCAGCTTCCTGAACGCCTGGGCTCGGCCGGCCGGGTCGTGCGTGTAGGTTCCGGTGGAGTCGAACCGGATGCCGGGCGTGTCCAACTTGTGGGAGAGTTCGTCGGCTACGAGTTCGCCGAGTGGTTCGGGGCCGGTGGTGAGGAACCGGTGGAAGCTCTCGCGCTGTGATGTTCCGTCGGCGTGGGTCGCCAAGCTGACCGGCTCCCCGCACGCGTTGTGCACCGCGCCGAACACGTCAGTCAGCAACGTTGGCAGCACAGCAGGCGGGTTGGCTCCGATCCGTCTCGGTTGCCAGTCGGCTTGGGAGGCGGCCATCTTCCCCTCGCCCCACCCGCCGCGGTGGTCTTGGCTGAGCGCCGTTCCGCCCGCCGGGTTGCGTATGTCAGCCTTCAAGTCTCGGAGCGGATCATCGTCGGTGCCGTCGCCGCCGTCTTGGGGGATCGGCAGTACATGCGCGACGGTTCCGCCGGCTTCTTGTCCGAGCCGGATTTCCAGATACGCGGCGAGAGTTCCGGTTGAGCGTGCCCAATCCAGCGGTGCGACACCGAACCAGGGTCGGGCCGGGTCAACCGCACACCGGGCGTGAACAACGGCGCCGGCAGGTGCGAAGTGGGTTGC
>JAPOQZ010000206.1 GCA_026710435.1 bacterium
CCGGTGTATGCGGCTATCTACCATTGTGAAACGAGCCTGTGACAGATACAGCCCGCTCGTAGCGTTGGTCGGTTCCGGTTCGGCTCATCAAGCCCGGAACGCAAGCGAAACAGAGATACAGGACACTAGGAGGGTGCTGAGCAATCCACCAGCGGCCTGCCAACCGCTGGCAAAACTCCTGGGCCGGCGGGCGGCAGGCCCGAGCAATCGTCATTGTTCAGCACCCTCCTAGGGCGCGTCCACGCCAATACGGCAGTCGTTTGGTATCGCGGGGTCCCGTGGTTGGTCTGTGGGGCGGCGGTGGGATAGGCGCCGCGAGTGGCGTTTCGATCATCCCGTCTCGGCCCGGAGCGACGGTCACCCGTGGGACGCAGCCCGGCCCGGTCGCGATGATGTGCTTGATGTGGCCTTCGGCAGCGGCGTGTGTCCGGATACATGAAAATTCAGGGTTAACGTCGCGCCGGTCCCCACCAGCCGGAAAGTATGTCGTTGAAGGAGCGGGTGGGGATCAGGACCTGGGCCCCCTCGGGCGTCCGGTAGTCCTCCACCGGGATCCTGATCTGGGTCACCTGGGAGGGATCCAGACCGCGGTATCGCCACACCCACTCGACAGCCTCGGTGAGGGACCATCCGCCGTCGAGACGCACGGTGTGCGAGAGCCCTTGGAGGGTCGAGAGGATCGTACCGAGCGAGGAGTCCTGCATCTGGCCGGCTAGCTGGAGCAACAACTGCCTCTGATGCTCCTGGCGGGCGAAGTCCGACGACCAAGCCTGCCGCCATTCTCCATCGATGAACTGCGTCGCGTTGCGCGAGCGGGCGTAGGCGAGGGCGGTGCTGCCGTCGATGTAGCAGGTGGGTTCCCGCACATCGAGCCCTGCCTTCTCGTCGTACGTAGGGTGTTCGAAGCAGATGCCCACCCCGCCCAGACCGTCGATCAGCTGCACGAAGCCGTCGAAGTCCACCCTCACGTAGTGATCCATCTCCACACCTGTGAATTCTTGAATGGCGAGGGCGAGCAGTTCCGAGCCGTTGGCGTACCCCGGACATCCGCCCAGGTTGGCGTTCACACGCCGGTAGTCCTCCGAGCACGGGTTGTAGACATAGAGGTCACGGGGGATCGAGACCATCGCAGGCGCCGCCCCGCCCGCGGGGAACAGGAGCAGGATGATGCTGTCGGCGAGGAAACCGCTGGCGTCCGACCCGACCAGCATCACGGCATCGAACATCGCGCCGGGCAACCGGGGGCTGTGGACGTTGGCGATCGAATCGGGGACCTGCACCTCCTCGACCGTGGGAAGGGTGGTGGATCCCACCCCTTCATCCTCGATCGGCGCCTCCTCGGGTTGCAGCAACTCCTCGACCACCTCCTCCACGACGGGTTCCGCCACGGGAGGGTTCTCGATCTCTTGGACCTGCTCCCGGCTGGCTGCCACCTCTTCGACGTTACGGCTGTCGAGTTCCGCCCGCGCCGCCTCCGGGTCGTGGGGCACGGGGTCCTGGAATGATCTGAAAACTAGGAACACGCCCAACGCGGCCACCAGCAGTGCTACCAGGGCTGCGGCACCGACCCAGAACGTCTTTCGCAGGATCGGCGCGTCGGGCCTGCTTCGGGACCTCAAGCTAGTTGCCTCTCAACCACGTGCCGCCCAGCCCGGGCATGCCGGCCGGGGATCCTTCCGTCCCACCCCTCGCGCACGAAATCGCCGCGCGGCCTCCGTCGGTTCCAGTAGGGTCTCCGGGCCTTTTCCCCAGTGGAGGAGGAAGGGTAGCTCCGGACGCCGAAGGGAGTCGGGAACTCAACCATCCAGCCCTTCGATCCAAGCGTCGAAGAGGCCGTACGCTCCTTCAGCCAACTCCTGCCCGGCATCCTCCATGCCGGCCTCGAATTCCTCGAGGCTGCTTCCGGCTCTCTCCACCATGTCGGACGAGTCCTCAGCCCATTGGCCGGCCTCGTCGTTGTGGGTCTCGGGGTGGAACTGGATGGCCAGCGCCGATCCGTGAGCGAAGGCCTGCGGGAAACGGTCGGAACTGGCGAGCAACTCGCTGTCCGGTGGCAGGTCGAAGGTGTCCTGGTGCATGGCGAACACCTTACGCCCGCCAACCTGTGAAACGACCGGATGCCGCATACCGGCCGGTGTCAGTTCCGATGCCACGGCGCCCACCTCCGGCCGGTCGGCCGGATAGGCCCGGCCCCCCAGCGCCGCGGCCAGGAGTTGCGATCCCAGGCAGATTCCGAGCACGGGCCGGCCTTTCCGGACCAGCAGGCGCGCTGCATCCATCTCGTCGACCAGGAATGGGAACGTGTCCGTTTCGTAGGCCCCCATGATCCCACCCATGAGCACCAGTGTTCCGATCTCGTCTGCGGGAGGCACCGGGTCCCCCCGGAGGGGGTGGACCTCCTCCCACGCCACTCCGGATGCCGAGAGCCGCTCGGCCAGCCGGCCCAGGGAACCGGTGGAGTTCCTGACGATCACCACCTTTCGCATTGTCGGGAGCTTACCGGTCCTGCCGGCTGAAGCATTAACGACCAAGCCACGAGCCGACAACCCCCGCGGGCATTTCGCCAAGAGGGCTTGGATCGCCATGGATGGGATGTCAGAGGAGGGTCTCGGGTTCGTAGGCGGCCGCCTCCGCAAATGTCTCGGTCACCTGCGCCACCTGTTCCACGATGGTGTCGACCTGGGAGGCCGATCTGCCCGCCAGGTAACCGGACGTCGCTACCTCCCGGACCCGGTCGGTAGTCAGCGGGAAACCGGGGTCATCGCCCAGAGCCGACCAGAGGTCACACTCTCCTCCGGCTCGCAGGGCGTCGGCCGCGGCGAGGGGATGCCGCCGGATGAGCCGGTGGGCCCGTTCCCGCCCCATGCCCTCCTTGAGAACCGCTACCAGCATCCGGGTCGTGGACAGGAAGGGCAGTTCGGCTGCCAGTTCGGCCTCGATACGCCCCGGGAAGGCCGAGAACCCGTCGAGCACATGAAGGGTCGATTCGAGCAACCCGTCGCAGGCGAACAGCGAGTCGGGAATCATCACCCGCCTGACCACAGAGTCGCTCACGTCCCCCTCGTTCCATTGGCGCCCCGAAAGGCTGCTCGCCATGGCCAGGTATCCGCCCATGACGACGGCCAAGCCCCCGATGCGTTCGCATGTGCGCATGTTCCGCTTGTGCGGCATTGCCGAGGAGCCGACCTGCCCGACACCGAATCCCTCGGTGACAAGATCGTTTCCCGCCATCAGGCGGAGCGTGGTGGCCATGCTCGACGGGCCTGCCGACAGCTGCACGAGAGCGCTCACGAGGTCCAGATCGAGGGATCTCGGGTAGATCTGCCCGACCGCGGTCAAGGTACTGCCGAAACCCAGACCGTCCGCCACCAGCCGCTCCAGGCCATCGACCTTGTCCCCCTCCCCGTCGAACAGGTCCAGCAGATCCTGCTGGGTGCCCACCGCCCCCTTCAAGCCCCTGAGCGGAAGGTCGGAGATCAGGTGTTCGACCCTCCGGTATGCCACCAAGGTCTCCTGGGCAGCGTCGGCGAAGCGTTTCCCGAGAGTGGTGCACTGCGCCGGTACGTTGTGGGTACGCCCGACGATCACGGTATCCCTGTGTTCGGCCGCGACGGCCGCCATCCGTGCCAGCACGGCCACCGTCTTGTCCCTGAGAATCTCCAGCGACCGGCGGATGAGCATCTGTTCGACATTCTCGGTCACGTCGCGGGATGTCAGTCCTCGATGTATGTACTCGTGACCCGCCAGGCCGCAGAACTCGTCGATGCGCGCCTTGAGGTCGTGGCGGGTCACCTCCTCGCGGGCGCGGATCGACGCGAGGTCCACGTCGTGGATCGCATCCCGGTAGGCCCCCACCACCCCTTCCGGAACCACCAGGCCCAGGTCGATCTGGGCTTCGAGGATCGCCACCCAGAGCCTGCGTTCCATGACCACCCGGCCCTCCGGCGACCAGAGCGCCCGCAACGGTGCCCCTGCGTAGCGGGAAGCCAGGACGTTGGGCACGCCGGAAGGTTCGGGAAGATCCGGATTGGGGTCTCGTGCCCGGCCTCCCGAACCCGGCTCAGCCATGCCGGTACCGGTGTGGACGCACCCGCCCGGAAGTGCGCAACGCTGCAGGGACTGGTCTTGGCAGGGGAAACGGCATCACGCCGGATGCTACAGCGGTGAGATCCCCGTGCTCATCCCGTGGCCGGGAACCCTGCCGATCAGCCCGGCGCCGGAGACTCCCGCCATTCGACACCCGCCAGACGAGCCAGGGCGAGGATGAGCGATTGGGTGCCCTTCCTACCGAGTCCTTGTGCCTGCAGCGAGACGTACAGTTCGTGGGCCATAGCCAGACCCGGGACCGGAAGCCGCATCGCAGCTGCCTCCTGCAGGGCGATTCCCATGTCCTTGACGAAATGGTCCACGAAGAACCCGGGTTCGAAGTCACCACGGAGGATCCTCGGGCCATAGTTCGAGAGGGACCAGGATCCGGCCGCTCCCCCACTGACCGACTCCATCACGGTCTCGAGGTCCAGCCCCGCTTCCTGTCCGTACAGAAGGGCTTCGGACAGCCCGATCATCAGTGTCGCGATGAGGATCTGGTTCACGGCCTTGGTGTGCTGGCCTGCCCCCGGGCCTCCCTGGCGGACGATCGTCTTTCCCATCGCCTCGAAGATCGGGCGTACCCGCTCGACCGCAGCCTCCTCGCCACCGATCATTATCGAGAGGGTTCCGTTGCGAGCCCCGATGTCCCCGCCGCTCACGGGAGCATCGATGGCGGACACGCCGGCTTCGTCAGCCCGTTCGGCAATCTCAATGGCCAGGGCCGGCTCGGAGGTCGTCATATCCACCACCGCATCACCGGGAGAGGCTCCAGCGAGCAGGCCGGACGGTCCCAGGAACACTTCACGAACATCCGCAGGAAAGCCGACGATCGCACAGGTGATGTCGGAGGCGGCGGCTACCTCAGCGGGGGTTCCGGCCCACGACGCGCCCCTGCCGAGCAGGTCCCGCGCCTTCGACCGGGTGCGGGTCGTAACCGTCACGGGATAGCCCGCATCCAGGACATGCCCGCACATGGCGGCGCCCATTACCCCGGTGCCGACCCATCCGATACGGGGTTTGTCACTCACTTCCCCTCCTCCTGATAACGATCTTGCCGTGGTGGTCACCCACCTTCATGCGGGACAGAGCGGCCGGGAGATCCTCGAAGTCGTACACCCGGTCCACCAGCACGGGCAGGTCGCCGTCGGCGACCCAACGGCTCACCTGAGCGAAGTCCTCGTGATCGAACATCGTGGAACCGATGATCTCGAGATGGCGGAAGAACAGCGGGGGAACGCTGATCTCCACCTTGGCGCCGCTCGTGGAACCGCAGGTGACTACCCGGCCACCGGGGCGTAGCGACCGCATCGACTGGTTCCATGTGGCCGGACCCACGTTCTCGAACACCACGTCGGCCGGCCTGCGCGCCGCCTTGAGTTCCTTGGAGAACGCATCCGTCGATGAGAAGCCCCCTACCGCTCCCAACTCGATGGCGCGGGCGATCTTGGCCGGGCTCCGAGACGTCACGTAGACCTCGGCACCCATCAGCCGACCGATCAGCAGACCGGCGGAACTCACTCCGCCTCCGACGCCCACCACGAGGAGCACGTCACCGGGCTGCAGCCGGGCCCTCAGCAGCATCCGGTAGGCGGTTCCGTAAGCGAGGGCGTAGGCCGCTGCTTGCTCCCAGTCGAGATGAGGCGCCTTGGGCACCACGTTGGACACGGGGACCACCACGTACTCGGCCAGAGTGCCCCAGACGTGCTCCCCCAGCACCCCCAGCTTGCCGCTGAACGGGATGTGATTCGTGGTCGGGGCGTACCCGAGACCCGGGTTGACTATCACCTCGTCCCCTACGTCGAAACCGGCCACGCCCTCGCCCAGAGCATCCACGGTTCCCGCCCCGTCGCCTCCCGCCACATGAGGGAACTGCCTGGGCGCGGGTAAGCCCATGGACATCCAGAGATCGAGACGGTTGAGTGCTGACATGACCAGCTTCACCCTTACCTGGCCCGGACCGGGCTCGGGGGTGACCACGCGGCCGAGCGTGAAGGAGGTCAGTCCTTTCGTGTCGTTGAGTATCCAAGCATGCATGAACCCCAGCGTAACCCGGGCCGGCATCCGAGAATCCGGCGGATCCAGGGCGGGGACGATCAGAAGGCGAGGACGGGTGCCATGCGCCAGCGCCATACGCATACCGCTTCCGGCGCCACACATCGGTGTTGCCGGCGTGTGGGCCCCCATTAGCCCCGATTTTTCATGCGGGGGTTTGTACTAGGAGGGTGCGGTACATAAGCTTCTGACCAGGGACTACGGCCATTTCCACAATCCCGTCTCGGCCCTGCGGGACCTTCACCCGTCGGGTGAAGCCAGGCCCAGTCTCGATCATGTGGTTGATGTGGCCTGTTGCCGCGGGTGTGTCTGGAAACATGAAAAGAATCAAGGCTAGGAGGGTGGTGGGAGACTCCCTGCCGGCCAGTTGTCCGATGGTTAACGACCTGGTCAGAGGATTGCTGGCCGACCAAGAACCCGTTTCTTAGAAGGGTGCTGAACAATGACGATTGCTCGGGCCTGCCGCCCGCCAGCCCAGGATAATGCCAGCGGTTGGCAGGCCGCTGGTGGATTGCTCAGCACCCTCCTAGTCCACCCTGCCACTGGCCCAGCCGAAGTGGTCGATGGGTCCTTCACCCTTTCCTAGTTGCCAGTCCGCCGCACCCGCGATGGCACGGGCCACCCAGGCCTTGGCCTCCCCCACCGCCACCAGCGGGCCCGCTCCCCTGGCCAACCGGGCGGCGATGGACGCCGAGAGGGCGTCACCGGTCCCATGCACGTTCCGGGACCGGACCCAGCGTCCGGCCAGGGAATGTGTCTCGATGCCGTCGGACAGCACGTCGACCGGATGTACACCTCCGGTCCGCCCGCCGGTCACGAGGATCGGGGTTCCACAGGTCCGCGCCAGTTCCCGTGCCACCGCCCTCTGGTCGGTCTCGTTCCGGATCGGCCTGCCTGCGAGCAGACCGGCCTCCCGATGGTTGGGAGTTGCGATTGCAGCCACCGGGATGAGGGAATCGCGGTAGGCATCGACGGTGGCCGGGTCGACGAGGGTCCGTCCTGTGCGGTCGACGAGGACCGGATCGACCACGAGGTTGGCCAACCAGCGGGACTGTTCGGCCACCAACCTGACAACGTCCGCCCGCCCGAGCAGTCCGGTCTTCGTAGCCGCCGGAGGCAGGTCGGCGAGCAGGGCTTCGATCTGGTTCTCGATCAGGCCTACCGGAACCGGCTCGACCCCTTCCACCCCGCAGGTGTTCTGGGCTGTCACCACCGTCACCACGGTTGTCCCGAACACGCCATGGGCGGAGAGAGTCTTCAGGTCGGCCTGGACGCCGGCACCGGCACCCGAGTCGCTGCCGCCGACCGTCATCACGATGAGCGGGGTAGCTGTCATGCCCTCCAGCTAACCACAGCGTCATGGGGTACGAGACGCTCGCATCCGGATCGCTGCACGATGCCGTCCGGACCGGTCTCGACGGTGGTGTTGGTACATCCTCCATCTGCGTAGGCCTGGTAGGTGACCCGAGCCCTTTCGACCTCCACGACCGAACCCTCGCTGGTCACCGCCTGCGGGCTGCTCCAGCGGACCCTGGCAGAGGGATCGTCGCACCTTGCGAAGAGTTCGGACCACACAACCGGAGCCCGGAGATGGTCCCCTTCGCACAGGAGTTGCCGGACCTCCACGTCCTCGCCCGTGTCCAGGCCTTCGATCCGGGCCGGCCAGCGGCCGGGATTGCGGGATCCCGGCACTCGGGGCCCGATCGTCAGGCGGTACCGCGCCCCCGTGACCCAACCGAAGTCCCGGGTGTTCGGATCGTCGGGCGTCGAGGGCAGGGACGAGACCGTACCTTCCAGGATGGATCCCCTGTGGTCGTATCCACCCCAGTTGGCGGCCCGGCTGCGCGGATGGCGGGGATTCCACTGGAGTCCCGCGTGGGCACCCCCCTCGTGGCTGCCGGGAGACCAGAAGGAGGCCTGGACGGCGAAGAAGGCCAGGCGGCTCACCCTCGGCGGGACAAGAACCTGCAGGATCGCCGACACGGAGGCCAAGGGCACTTCGGGAACCTCCCACCACAGGTGGAAGGAGGAGGCGCCGTTGGGCGAGGGCGGCCGTCCCCGCACCCTGGATGCCCCGCCAGGAACCACGGCGTCCGCTGCGCGGGGCCCATCGTCCATGCCGTCATGGGGTTGCGTCAGGGGGATGAGCGCATCCGGGTCGGTCCCTACCTCGACCTCGTCTTCAGCGGGTAGACCGTTCCGGGAACCTCCACGGCCAATGGATGTATCCCTGCGCGACCCTCGGATCACGACCGATCCCGGCCTGTAGTCACCCGCTCCCGTCCGGTGCCTGCGTCACCCCCGAGGCATGATCGAGGATCCGCCGCCCGCCCGTGATGCAGACCGTATGGCCGCTCACAGCCCGAGCCTCTGGTCGAGATAGGTGATCAGATTCGCCTCGTAGCGGCTCGGGAAGTCGTTCCAGGCCTGGCCGTGGGTGCAGCCCTCGTAGACGGTGAAGACCGGTGCATGGAGGACCCCGGCCCGGATCCGCTCCAGGTGGCCGATCGGGATACGGTCGTCGCCCTGGCAGTGAGCGAGCCCGATCGTGTAGGGATACCGGGCGGCGTCCTCCGCGGGGTACACGGCTTCGATGTCGAGCCCTTTGGAAAGCCGTGCCATCAGGATCACACCGGGCCGCAGGACGGCGGCCAACCAGGCCGGCGCCGAGGTGCGCCGGGCTACCTCCTGGACAACCAGATCCGACAGCGAGGCGAAGGCCGAGTCGGCGAAGACGCCGGCGACGGCGGGCTCGCGCCATCCCGACATGAGAACGATCGCCCCACCGTAGGAGTGGCCATGCAGGAAGACCCTTCCGGGTTCGGCGCCACGCTCCCGGACCACGTAGTCGACCGCGCCGAGCACGTCCTCGCTCTCGTGGATTCCGGCGCCCATCTGGGCCTGATCGGACTCGCCGTGGCCACGCAGGTCGAATGCGAGCACGGAGTAACCGTTCTCGACCAGAGCCTGCGCCAGACCGAGCCGGGAACTGCGGGTGCTGTCGATGCCGTGCACGCGGATCACGGTCCCGCGGGCATCCGGGGCCGGCATCCACCAGCCCCGCAGGACGATCGTGGGCCATCCGCGCGGGGTGAACTCGACGTCCTCGTAGTGCAGGCCGAAATCCTGCGGGCGTTCCTCGAGCGGATTCGCCTCGGCGTCCAGCGCGCTGTCGACGATGTAGAAGGAGACGGCAGCATAGATCAGGGCGAGGATCACCACCGGGATGACAACCCGCTTGGTCCACTTCGAGCGGCTCGTTCGGGAACCCGCCCGTGACCGGAATGCGCTCAATCGTCTGATCGTCGCACGATAGCGTCTCGCGGCCTCGGGCCGGGACAGCGCAGACGTGTCGGAGGATCGACCTAGCTGCCGCCGGCGCCGTCCATGAACGCATCCATGGACGGGGAGAATGAAACTACCAGGGTTGCCCTGCTGTAGTCGCCATCGGTCCCGACACCCAGAGCCATCGGACCCAACCACCCGGACAGCATCGCGAACAGGCCGTCGTCCGGTCCCATCCCGGAGGATCCCATCAGACCGATCACCTGCGCAAGGTCGACGTAGGCCAGGAGCAGCGGATCGTAGGGGATGTGGTCGCCAACACGCCGGTACCGGTCGGTGTCGGATACGCTATCCCTCGTCCCTTCCCGGACCGCCAACGTGGTCTCCAGCGCACCAGGGCTGGTCCCGAACGTGAGGAACCCGTCGTGGAGCACGTAGCCGAGCGACAGCGGCTTCCCGCCCTCCATCAAGTTCGCCGGCCTGGAGGCGCCCAGGTCGACCTGGCGCAGGGAAACGCCCGTCAACGTCGACACACCACCCGCGATCCCTCCCATCGTCCCCTCCAGCGCGTTGGCGGACAGGGGCCGGTATGACAGCGCAGCCACCCCTTCGAAGGAGGAGGCCTCCCCGCCCGGGCTGTGGGCAGCGATGACCAGCTGCCCGCCCAGATGGTCGAACAGGTCTGCCTCGAGATCGAGCCCGGTCCCGAGGTCCACGAATCTCAGGGCGAGGTCCAGGGCATCGGCCAGGGTGGCGCCCGGTTCGAAGCTTCCATCCATCTCAGACGGCGGCTCGAACATGTAACCGCCCGGTATCAGATCGGCTATCTCGCAGCCGCCCATAACTTCACGCCAGCGGTCGATGTCGGGATCGAACCCCATGGACACGAACCCCAACGCTTCGGCCGGAACGACGGCATCGGTGACACCGGCCGAGCTGTCGGTCCACCAACTGGTCATATCCGGCGTAGCCATGTCGACGACCAGGCCGTCGCCGACCCAGTCGGCCGAGACCATCAACCACTCGGGCCTGTCGAACAAAGCCCCGGGGCAGGAAGTGTGATCGGGATCACCCATCTTGCCGGCGAGCCATTCCAGATCCACGTAGGCCGACGCGAAACGCCCGTCACGTGCGGCGGCCCTTGCCTCCTCGAAGCGCTCGGCGGAGGCAAGCGTCTCACGGTGATCACCGTCGACCCTATCCAGCATCTCTTCCAGCAGACCTCTGTCGGTGGCGAAGAGCAGCAGGTCCCCGGCTTGGGCATAAGCCTGTTCCTCCATCCACTCATTGCCGCCTCCCACCCAGATCACGCCATCTCCGACCACATGCCGCTCAAAGGGGGTGGAAGCCCCGGTTTTCTGGTGATGGAGCCAGTTGTGCAGGAACTCGGCGGCCGCATCACTGTCGCGTACCCCCACGGTGATCGCCACGCCGACTCCCTGGTCATCGAGGTCTACCACCCCCGCAGACACCTCGGTTCCCAACCAGGTGCCGACTTCTCCGAGGACCGCGCCGATGCCGTCGGGCAGCATGTCCTCCCCCCCGCCGGTCAACCCGGGGACACCCTCGAGTTCATCGAGCTGACCGAGCATGGGCAGAAGGCTCCCGAACGGACCCTCGCCAGGCTCCAGGGTCATCCATGCGTAGGCGACGGCGTCCTCCGGGTAGTAAGAGGCGGACGCCTCCGCCCGGGTCACGGAAGCAGGACCGTCTGCGGTGAAGACCCGCCAGACCCACACGGACGCTATTGCAGCCGCCACCAGGGCAACAGCGATCATCTCTCTACGCGCCACGGCTCACCATGCTACCGGAGGACCTGGAATACCAGCCGGGCCAGTCCACCCCGGTCAGCAGCTCGGTCGGTCCGCCCGAGCCGGAGGCGACCACGCCGTAGGAGGCAAGCTGCGCGGATGCGCACAGTCGGGGTTCGCCGCCAGGACCCATAGGCTCTACCAACCGTTGCCGCAGTTGGTTTGATCGACGGGACCCGCGGTACCGAACGACGGCGCATAGCGTTAACGCGCCTTGTTCCGCTGCATCCGGGGTGACGACCGTTGTGCAGGGTCCGGTGGCGGGCCGGTCAGCGGACTCCGCTCTGCCGGCGGGCTGCAGCTAGCACCGACAGGACGTAGTCGATGTCGGCTGGAGTGTGGTCTGCGTTGACCTGGAGGCGTATCTCTTCGTCTCCTCTCGGGACCACCGGGTAGGCAAGGCCGGTGGCCAGGATGCCTGCGTCGAAGAGGGCCGCCACCAGGCGGCGGGTCTCGCGGGTGTCGCGCAGCATCAGCGGCACGATGGGGTGCTCGCCCGCAATGACCTCGTAGCCGAGGGCTATCAGGCCGGACTCGAGGCGGCGGGTGAGGCTCCGGAGGTGTTCCAGGAGGCGCTCCCCTTCACCACTCTCCAGTATTCGCAAGGCTGCGAGCGCGGCGCCGGCCTCGGCTGCGGTGATCGGGTTCGAGTAGATGTAGAGAGGGGACGTCTCCCTCAGGTACCGGATCACCGGGCCACGCGAGACCACGTATCCCCCGTTGACGGCGAAGGCCTTGCCGAGGGTGCCGATGAGGACATCGGCCGGGGGGCTACCCGTGTACTCCTCGGTACCCCGGCCGCCCGCACCGAAGGCTCCTACCCCGTGCGAGTCGTCGACGACCACCACGACATTCTCCAGGAAGCTCGCGTCGTGGCGGCGGGCGATGTCCATGATCTCGTTGAGGGGGGCGTGGTCCCCGCGCATCGAGAAGATCCCGTCGGTCACGACCACCGCCCGCTTGGCGCGGCCGGCCGCCTCGGCGAGTTGGCGGTCGAGTGCCGCCATATCAAGGTGCGGGTACACGGACTTGCTCAAAGGTCGGGCGAGGCGGATGGCGTTGATTATGGAGTTGTGGTTCAACTCGTCGGATATGACCGTGGTACCGGGATCGATGAGGGGGACCAGGGCCCCGACCACGGATGCGTAGGCCGAGGAGAAGATCATTCCGTCTTCCCGTCCGTGAAGGTCGGCCAGGGCCCGCTCCAGGTCCACATGCGGACGGTGCGTACCCACGATGAAGCGCACCGCGCCGGGCCCGGTTCCCATCGCATGCGCGGTGGTCTCCTCGGCCCGGATCAGGTCGGGATGCAGCGCCAAGCCGAGGTAGGAGTTCGAGTTCATCCGGATGAAGGCGCGGTCTCCTTCGCCTTCCAGAAGGTATCGCGGGCCGTGTCCCTTCCGGGGACGGACGACCTGCCTTATGACTACTTCACTGCCCTTCGACGTCCCCTGCTCATCGAGCAAGGCGACGTGGAGGTCAAGCACATCGATCAGTCTGTCCAGCGGCATCCGGTCTCGGGAGGTCGAGTCGCCGACCAGGGTACCTGCGCCGGGCACCTGCCCCGTCTGCTAGCCCTGATTATTCATGTCCCCAGCACACCGATTCGCATCAGGCCACTTCAACCTCGTCAATACCAAGCAGACACACCTCACCTTGGCTGTGAAGTCACCTCAAGAAGGATGCGAGGCTCTCCAATGGCTATAACCTCAGGTCAGGCGACCCGAAGCGCCATTGCCTAATCCCCTTCAAACCCCGACCATGAATGATCGGGGCTAGATATCCCGGATGCCGTCAGGACCAGCTTCGCGAGAAGAGATCACTCTCGTTCTCCGCGCCCGGGCGGCATAGGTTCGTCCAAGTGAGAGGCCCTACCGGGCTACTCTCCCCAACCCTGCCCCGTTCGTCGCAGACCGCGCCATAATCAACGGAAGCGAGCGGCGGAAGGTCACCGACCGCCGACATCGGAGCGCACATGCCAGCCAGTTCATCCCGTCCGGTTATCCGGGTAACCGGGGACGGTCGCCTGCCGCTCAACGACCTCCTCCCCACCGAGGAACCGGTCGAGTTCAGGATGGGCGGGGTACCGATCGCCGTCCTGATGCGCACACCCGGCCACGACGAGGAGTTGGCGCGGGGGTTCGCCCTCACCGAGGGGATCATCCTGCGCCCGGACGAGTTGGCGGGTGTCCGCGCCTTGCCCGGGAAGGAGGGTGAAGGCCGCTACGAACTGGTACCGGCCCGTGGCATCCACATCGACCCCGAGCAGTTCCGCCGCAATCTCTACGCGAGTTCTTCGTGCGGGGTGTGCGGCAAGGCGTCGATCGATGCCATCAGGATCACATCACCACCCCTTCCGGAAGGACCGGTTGTGCGGGCCGGCCTTCTGGAACAGATGATGGAGACCATGCGCACCGCCCAGACCGGATTCCACGAGACCGGCGGCCTGCACGCGGCCGGGGCTTTCACGGTGGCCGGCGAACTGGTGGGCCTGCGGGAGGACGTGGGCCGCCACAACGCCATGGACAAGCTGGTCGGATCCCTCGCTGCCCGTGGCTGGCCCCTCGACGAGATGATCGTGACGGTCTCGGGCCGGGTCTCCTTCGAGCTGGTGCAGAAGGCGGCCGTCGCAGGGCTGAGCATCCTGGCAGGCGTGTCGGCCGCGTCGTCGCTGGCGGTGGATCTCGCAGACGAGGTAGGGATGACCGTGGCCGGGTTCGTTCGACCCGGCGGCTTCAACCTCTACACGCACCCCCACCGCGTGTCCGGCTGAGCCGGCCCGGGACCCTAGGAGGGTGTTGAGCAATCCACCAGCGGCCTGCCAATCGCCGACATGCTTCCTGGGTCGGCGGGCGGCTGGCCCGAGCAATCGTCATTGTTCAGGACCCTGCTAGACGCCGAGTTGGTCACCTTGGCGGCTATGCAGGCTGTGATGGGATACACAACGCCGCCGCCGAGTCGTTCCTCGGCACCCCTCAAAGAACTCGTCAAGGCGCACCGGCTGCCCGGGTCGGTACCAGGCTCGCCTATCAGTCTGATGGTGGGATCGAAGGCTGGTACCCCCCCCGCCTGGATTCACTCCAACGCTGAGGCAACAGACACCAAACGAAATAGGAGAACAACTACTAGTACCACACGGCCACATCAACGAAGTGTCCAGCCCACGGGGAACTCCAAACTTGCTATAGGAGATCACACTAACCACCCTTGGAAGGCACCACCTTGGGTGATCCAGTCCCGTGTCACAACCACCTGGTAAGTTGACCAGCCGCGCGGAATCAGTACTCGGACCATGCAGGTTTGTGAGGTGATTCTCACATCAGTTAGTTAGGGATGAGCGTTGAACTTCGAGTTCGAATACGGGCAATCCAGCAGCAGTCACAGGCCACGGCCTTCAGGTGCACCGAGGAAAGGAACCGGTCGGCGAAGCGACGGGATGACATGGATCCTGTGGTTGTTGGTCACAGCGCTGGGGACCGGGGTCTCCGTGATTATGGCCTTAAGAGTCGGCGAAGTACGAGCAGTAGGGGATACAGGGTTCTGGACCGGGATTCTCGGCATATCAGCAGTACTCATCCTGTCTCTTCCTGGCTTCTCGATGTACTGGCTCGCCCGTTCCAGTGCGCACCCCAACTGGTATGAGCGCGTCTGGCGGCCTACCGCCCTGGTCGTTCTCTCACTGATCACCTCCCTCGTGGCAGCACTCTGGTGCGGTTACCAGATCGCTATCCGTGTCGCACGGGAATGGCCGGCATGACCGCGTTGTCACCCCCGGTTCGATGCCGGGCAGTCGCCACGTTTCTTGTCGTTCTCGCGACGATCGCGGTCCTCGTCACGGGTCCTATGGCCCCGAGCCACCCCGCCCGCGCGCAGGAATCCCCACGAGAACCGGTAGTCACCGAAGCTCTCTGTCCCGCTACTGCAGAGTCCTGGGACGTCCTCTTCCTGATGGACGAGTCGCAATCCTTGCGCGACAACGATCCCAACCGGGAACGCATCGACGCCACCAAACGGTACATATCCGATCTGGAGCAGATTGCCGACTTCGGTCCCGGAACCCGCATACGGGTGGCCCTCGCGGCCTTCGGAAGCGGGTTCGATCTCCGTATGGAGTTCAGGGACCTGCGGGAGGAGGGCGCTATCGAAGAGATGTACGGGGTGGTGGACGGGTTTGGCGCTGACGACCTGAATACCGACTACGTGTTGGCGTTGTTCGGCGCACTCGATGACGACCTCGACTGGTCCGCAGCATGCAACCGGGTGGTCTGGTTGACCGACGGTCAGCATGATCTCAGCGATGCCTACAAGGGTGACCAGTCGCCTCGTCCCTACGACGGTCAGCAGCGGCGCATAAACACTCGAAGCGTGGCCCGTGCAATCGAGGAGCTATTGATTCCCGCGGTGTGCGGGGTGGCGGACGGAACCGCGGATGGGGTGGCTGCCGGATACGGCGATCTCCGTAGCCGTGTCGAGGAACTCGGTGTCGAGATAGAAGACCATCTGTATTACGTCGGAACACTCGTGCCCGGGGATACCCAGACGCTGATCGACCGGATGGAGTCGGACGACTGCGGCAGACCCATGAATCTGCATCCACTCCCGGATTGGATACCACCACCTGTATGCGGCGGGCTTCCCGAACCTCAGATTCCTGCCGGGAGGGACATCGTGTGGTCCGGCGATCTTCCCGATGGGGTGGCTCCGGCGTTCGTTCGTTCGGTGATCGTACAGGCGACCGGAGAGTCGCTTGAGTTGACGACCGACCATCCTCTCCACAGCTTGGAAGGTGATGGCTCTGTCCGCCGGCTCACTCTCGATTTCTCCGAGGAGCCTTGGTCGGGGTACGCGCCTCACCGGATGACTGTGCGGGGAGAAGACGTCGAGGACGCCTGTGTGGCCGTAGCTCTCGAACCGCCCCTTCTCGAAGCGTCCATAGCGACCGATCCGATCTTTCCCGACACGCAGATCGTTCTGGTCGTCAGCGTGAACGGAAGGCCGCTGTCTGCGGTGGATGAGAGGTTCCTGGAAGTCTTGCTGGACGGTGAGAGGCTGGGGATCGTGAAGATCGACCAAGGGTCTATTCGGCTACCGGAACAGGACGTGGGCGATCATGCCTTCGAGGTCAGGCTGGTGTCCGACCACGCGGACGCGGCAATCGCGTCCGGTGCCTTTACCGTGTCGCCCAAACCGGCCATCTGCGAAGGACTTCCCGAGCCCAATTGGTCCGCCGGGAAGGACATCGTGTGGTCGGGCGCCCTTCCGGAGGGAATAGCCCCTGCGTTCGTGCGATCGGTGGTCGTGCGGGCAACCGGGGACCGGCCGCCCACACTGTCGAGCGACCACCCTTTCAAAACCCCGGGGGAAGACGGTGACTACCGCTTGCTCACCTTGGACTTCGCCAGCGAGCGCCTGTCATCGTACTCGCCTGAGGAGGTGGCTGTACACGGAGAGGGTGTGGTCGAATCCTGCTTGGCGATAGTCGTGGAACCGCCCCCTGTCGAGGCTCGTGTGCTGACCAGCCCGATCTTTCCCGATACAAGGTCGATCGAGCTTCAGGTGCTCGTCGATGGAAGTCCCATATCCGGTATCGACACGATGTTCATGACCCTGCTGATCGACGGGGAGACAGTCTCGGCAACTGCAGAGGAGCCGGCCGGTGACGGGCGATTCGGTCTACCGGTTCCGTCCACGCCCGGAGATCACAGGTTCGAGGTCAGGATCGAGTCTGATTACGCCGACCCCGCCACCGCATCTGGTGCCTTTACCGTCTCGGCGAAACCCGACGGACCCATTCTACGGCTGGCGACCGCCGATCTCGACCCGGTGGAGGGCACCGAGTTCACCATCCCGATCACCATCGACGACGACGATCGGCCCGGCATGATCCGCATCCTGCAGACCGAACCCCTCGTGGGTACCGACGGGAAGATGGTGGAAGTGGAGGTCGGTTTCTCCCCCGACGGACGCTCCGTATGGAACTCGGGTGATCCCGTGCCCGCCACCCTTACTGTGGTTCTCGGTGATTCTGTTCAGACCCCCGAGAACCACGTTATGCACCTCGACTACGAAAGCGATCCCTCGGAGCAGGGCGGTGACGTCCGGACGATTCCCCTGTCGGTCAAGGTAGATATCGACATTCTCCGCAACCCGGTGCTCGAAGCGATCATCGTCGGGGTCTTGATGGCCTTGCTGCTGGTGATCATCTGGGCCTGGCTCTTCGGGATCAACCGGATCGCCGGGCGGATCCGCCGTCCGAGAGGAGTGCGTTACAGCCGTTTTCTGGTCGACGAGGGCTGGACTCTGGCCTCGGAGCCGAGCAACGAGGGTCACCGCCCGCCCAGGCACAGCCACTCGATGCTCGAAGCGGGACGGCTGCGGGCGAGACGGAAGACGCCCCTGCGTGTTTGGCGTGTCCCGTTTGTCGAGTTGTCGATGGCGCGCAGCCGCCGGTTCGTGGGCGTGGTAGGCGAGGGATACGAGACAATCGAGATATCGGAGCGATCGACGGATCTTCCCGAGAGCCGGCTGCGCCATCCGGTCGTATTGGTGGACATGTCCAACGGTCCACCCTTCGAAGGAGTGGTCATGGCACCCATCGATCCCTCGCGGCCAACCGAGGAGCAACTCACGGATCTCGTGCGGAGGGCATTGGAGCGGCTACCTAGGCCTGACCGGCGATCAACCGACCACGAATAGGAGAACGATGCTGAGAAAGTTCCTGATAATCGGACTGGGCGGTTCGGGTGGCAAGACCCTGCGCTATCTGAAGCAATACCTGGAAAGAAGGTTCGAAGAAGTCGGATGGGAGGAAGGGATACCGGACGGCTGGCAATTCCTGCACATCGACACGCCGGTGACACAGGACGCTCCGGTGTTGCCGGGGTCGCCTGCCATGCTCGAGTCCGACGAATACCTTCCTCTGACCAGCCCGGGCATCGGCTTGGATTCAATCGTCCACAGTCTGAAGGCCGAGGAGGAGGTCTGTGCCGGGTGGTTGGTGGACAACACCCTCAGGAGACTTCCCATCGACATGGGCGCCGGTCAGTACCGGGCAGTGGGCCGGATCATCGGTTTGTATTACACCGATCGCATAAAGAAGCGTATCACCACCAAGCAAAGCGCACTCATGTCGGCCGGGGCGGCCGCCCAACTCGATCAGCTGGCTGCTCGGTTGGACGGCGACGGGCCGGAGGATGACGCTCCGCCACCGGTGGCCGTCGTAATCTCGTCGCTGGCGGGCGGAACCGGCGCCGGTGTACTGATCGACGTGTGCGACATCCTCCGGGCGGACGGCGCTCCGTGGCTCGACAAGTCGATCGGCATCCTCTATTCGGCCGACGTGTTCGCCGAGCTGTCGCCGTCGGCAGGCGCCGGGATCCAGCCCAACACGGCGGCAGCGGTCGCCGAGCTGCTCCACGGCTACTACGGAGACGGAGACTTCGTCCCTCCGGGCGGGGGCGCCCTCCAGCAGCGATCCGGCCCCGCCTTCCCCTATCTCGTGGGTCACGCCAATACCAAAGGCGTGACCTTCGGTAACCAGGTTGCTGTGTACCGGGTCATGGCCCGCTGCCTCGGCGCGGTGATGACCGATCGTTCAATCCAGGATGATTTCGTCCACTACAGGATGGCCAACTGGGACAATTCGGCGGGCGCCTTCCCCGACCGCGGTACTGCCGAGTGGATGCTCCCGGCGCCTCGTTATCAAGGCGCTCTTCAGGCTCTCGGGTTCTCGGAGGTGGACCTAGGAGTAGGGAGGTTGAGGGCCTACGCCGAACGGAGGATCACCCGCGACGCGGTCGAATGGCTACTCGACGGGCACATGGTCGCCGCCAAGGAGTGGCTCGCCTACGAGAACGCAACCCCGGACGAGGTGATCGAAGGTCTGGCAGATCGGTCCTTTACCCGGTTCCTGAACGGCTGCGGCCTCAACGAGCGCGGTCGGGATCAGAATCAGATCCTCGACGCCATCGCGGTTACCGACGCCGAGCTCTATACCGAGTGCACACGGGTCGCCAGGGAGGTTCACGAAGCGGGCAGAGACTATTTCGGGTCCAAGGCCAGGGTCGGCGAATGGGTGGAGTTCATCGTCGACGAGGTACGGGCTCGTAGCGCGAGCGTGCTCAAGACGCTGGACGACCGGCTCCGGAACGCCTGCTTCAGTTGGGTCGAGGACACCCCGGACCGCCTCTTGGAGGTGGTTGGCAACACCCTGGCCGAACAAGGCGCCCGGGTGGCGCTCGCGCTTCTGGCCAAGACCGACGCTGAGCTGGACCATGTGAAGGTCGAGCTGGAGAGCGAGCGCCAGGAGGAGCTCACCCTGGCCCAATATGTCCGGTCGGATGTGTCCGACGCCATGGGCGACTCGAAGGGTTTTCTGGGGGCAGACCACGAGAAAGTGAAGAGCGCGCTGCAGGCTGCCGTCCAGACAGACATCGTTCGCCGCTACAACGCCGAGCACCGGCTGCTGGCGGCCCGGCTCGCCGACGACCTGCGCAACGGGGTGATCGAACCGTTGACCCGAGCCTTGCGGGACGCTGCCGACGAACTGCGTATCGCTGTCGAAGCTGACAAGGGTCGGCCGGGAGCGACGCCGATCGAGGATTGGCCCCGCCATGATCCACCTGCCGACCAGCTCGTTCCTGATTCCCTGAAGCCGGGAAAGAGCATCAAGTTGGTGATCGACCCCGCCGACTTCCCCGATCTGTTCGACGACCTGACCACCCGGTCATCCGGCCGTACCGGGACAAAGGACGCGTGGCGCCAGGTCCGACGGACCGTGATTGCCGGCGATGAGGACCAGACGGCGATAGGGCGGTGGATCGCCGTCGACGCCGGATGGACGGCGCCCGAGTGGCTGACGGTGGATGCGACACCCAGCAAGGCGTCGTTCACGGCGCGCACCTCTCGCGACGACCTCCTAGAGCGGACCCGAGCCTGGTTGAATGCCGACGGGTCGGCCTGGAAGGTATTCCTGTCCCAGGGCCTGCGCGGGTACCTCTCCGACGGGCTGCCTCCTGTCGAGCGGGCGCCGCGGGAGGAGCGCTTCCTCAGCGCCCTCGAGTCGGCCTTCGAAGCTGCCGAGCCGCTGGTGTCGGTCGACCAGGAGATGCTCCCTCTGGTGCATCCTGGATCGGACCTGGGGATCCGGCTTTACACCAGTCCCATTCCGGTGGCCGGACTGCCGGTCGATCAGCCGGTGAGGGAATTCCTGACCGGCCGGTTCAAAGATATGCAGGACAACTTCCAGGAGGTGGTGGACCAGGCGGTCGACCAGTCCGAACGCGAGACCAGGGTGGCGGTGTACTCCGCTTTGGGCGGCGCCCTGCATCCGATGGTGTTCGAGTCCCTCAACAAGCCCATCGCCGCGGCGTGGGCTCGGGCGCGCGACAAGTCGTCCCTGACCGGCTTCTGGAAAGCGAGACGGTCGCGCCTGCTGTGGATGGGGGCGCCCGTACCTCGGCCGGCGTTACAAGCCATGGTCAGGGGATGGTTCATCGGTCAGCTTCTCCGCCTCATCAAAATCCAGGGCGACCGAGCAACCTTCGAGACCGAGGACGGTCCTTTCACGTTCGAGTCGATGCTTCCGGTTCCGGGACAGCACCCGATAGCGTTCCTGGCCACGCTCTTGGAGTCGCTGCCTCTGGCCCTTCCCGTCGCGGTTCAGTGGAGGAAACCGGGGACGTACCTTAGGCCCTACACCCAGTTGATCGAGTGGGGAAGCGAACCGCATGCATCAGACCCCGAATCGTTCCTTCGACCCAGCAATGTGCTGTCGCGCTGGCTGGAGGACGGAACCGCCCCCGGTACTGGGAGCCCAGCGGTGAACGGCGCAGATCGTGGCGACCGACGGAAAGCAGCGATCGGCATTCTGCGGAAGCAGATCAAACTGTATATGCACAAGGCCGGGAACGATCTGGCGAAGGATCCGACCTCCAGGAATGCTTGGCTCGGTGTCGCGGATCTCATCTACAAGGGCTTGGAAGAGATCGCTATTTGCCTGGACGGGGACCAAGACGATGGAGAGGATGACTGGTTGTGAGGGAGCGTCGCGTTATTCTTGTCACTCAAGGGGGAGACGATGCCGCCATCGAACTCTTGGCGGAGTGGGCCCGTTACGGTCTGGTCGATCCGTTCGTTTCATGTGTAGGCGACCAACCCGCTGTCTACGTCGATAGCCGCGGGAGGGGGGAACCCTCCTCCGTGTTCGAGATACTCGCGCCGCAGGATCTCGAGGTAGTCCGGGTGGTGGCATTGTGCGGCCCTGCCAATGATGCAACCAAGCCCATGGCACGGGTCGGCGACCGCAACCACGTCGAGGAATCCAGTTGTCCCGACGCCGGGCCGGAATCCGAGACGGTGGCGAGGGTCCGGGACATGGTCGACCGGCTCAGGGAACTGGCACCCGATGGGTTACGGGTCCTGGAGGCGCGTATGTGGGTCGCCCCAAGCCCGAACGCAGGGAGAGAAGCCGGTGGCTGGGAGGGACCGGAGGACTTCTTCGACCCAGCCGCCGATGCCAATCTGGTGGTGATTCCGGAGGATCGCCAGACGGAAGCGAAGCTGGCCATCCCACTCACCGACCCCCACTCCGACCGCTTTGCGTCGCACGTGGCCACTGAGTTGGCCACCGGGCTGGGAATGTGGTCAGGAATGTATGAGGCGCCGGTGGACGGGATGACCGGCGGCGTGATCGGCTTCGGTGAGGCCAAGGTCCATCTGGTTCGCTCGTTCGTGCGGATCGCCGAGATCCCGGCGGTGACGCTGGCGGGCGCCGCGGATCACGGGGGCGTGCTCCGGGTTCCGAGTGGTGCTCAGGAGGCTCCGTACCCGCGGGAGACCATCATCGACGCGCAACGGCGTATCGAATCCCTTTTCCACGCCCGCCTCGTCAAGGAGCCGGCGGTCGATCAACGCGAGCCGGTGGGAATGCGCGAGTTCCTGCGCGTCATGGGCCGGGGGGCTCGCGACGCACTTCGGTACATGTTCACGTTCTCCCAGGATGTGATCGACGCCCTGCGGGACATGACCGGGCGCATGATGCAGGAAACGGTCGGCCACGACTCGGTCCTGCGGGTCATCTGGCGGGGCATGCCGCCGGACAGCGAGGACGACGCCGGGGATGTCGACGCCGAGGCCCTTATGGAGAGCGTCCGTCGCCAACGGGCTCTAGAAGGTGGCGTCCTGATCGATCAGCAGCTGTGGGCCGATGTGGGTAAGGCGGTCTTCTCCTCGGCCGACGGAGGGAAGATGCCCGACGGCGTGGACCCGCTGAGGATCAAGGATCAGGTCATGATCGTCAAGGAGGTGAGGATGATCGCCCCCGACTACGGGCCGACTCTCGCCGACGAACTCCGGGCTGACGCTGCCCGGGCCGTGCCCACCACTCTGCTGGGACGGCTGGCCGCATGCCTACACCGGATCGAGGAACAGAGCCGCCGGAGGTTCGATAGTCTCGTCGAGCGCTCCAAACACGTGCTCGAGGTGGAGCGCCTACCGGCGGTCACTCCGGCTGGAGCCATGATCGGGGCACTCGCCACTCTGGCCGTGACCGGACTCCTGGTTCTCACCGGCATTGTCGAGTTGATAGGTGTTACGGAGATGAGTCCCGCTGTTCGCGGCTGGCTGTGGGGAGGAGCAACGGTCACCTACGGGCTGGTGCTGGCGGTCCTTACCCGATCGGTGGCCGCCCGCCTCCGAGATCGGTTCCCGGAGCCGTCGCCCATGTCAACGTCCACATCGAGGGATGTCGAGGCGCCCGAAGAGAACGAAAGCGAGCAGCGGGGATCGGTTGACTCCAAGGTCGACGGATCACCTGCGGCCGGTCGTGATGCGCCAGGTTCGACCGGGCTCGCCGCATTGCCCGGTTTCGGCGCCGCGGCGAGCTTCATGGTGCTGGTCGGTCTTTCCGGCGGGATCGTCGCGGGGACATCCGGGTTGCGCGCCTTGGACGCCACGGCATTCGGGGTGTCGGTGGCTCTGGCCGCCTATGCCATCGCGCTGGCCCTCCGGCTTGACCGGAAACCCTATCGTTCCTTGGAAACCTTCCGCCAGGTCCGGATGCTGTTCTTCTTCACGGTCATCTACGGCGCCCTGGGTCTGGTCGGACTGCTGGCTCGCGAGAACGGGTGGTACGGAGACCGTCGTCAACAAGGGTTCGGAGACCTCTGGATAGGGGAAGCCGTGCTGATGTTCATCATCCTCCTGCTGCTGGCGGCCATGGCGGTGAACAGCTTCCGGCGTGAGAAGAAGGCGCGGATCAGGATATCCGATCTGGAACGAGAGGTAATGGCGGCGGTGGACACCCAGTGGGCCGCGGAGGAGGCCTTCGAGCAGTTCATCGGGTCGGCGACGGCTTGGGCGGCTGTCATCTGGAAGCCGTTCGGCGAATTCGAAGCCGACGAGGCGCCGGGGCGGGACAGGACCGAGTTCGACGTGATGAAGGCTGAGGCCCGACCCTTCCTCGTAACGCCCTTAGGGGCGATGGCGATGCGGGAACGCATGATGAAGGAACTGGCCAAACGGGGCTGGCTCGGGCGTCGCTACGAAGCTGCGGTCGAAGCCTACCGGCGTCGCCGGGCGATCGAGACCGGTGAGGATCCTGCCGCGGTGCTCCGACCGGACCGCGATCCCCGTGAGGTGCACACCGTTGCACCGGAAATGCGCCGGCAGGTGAGCGGGCGATGGCGGTTCATGCACGATCTCCTGGTGGGAACCTACGACAGGGATCTCTCCCGAGCCCTGGCCATGTCCGACTATGCCCACGCCGCCGAGTGGGCCTTCCGGAGGGAGGGAACTCTCGAAGCGTCGGAGATCGGGGGAGACCCGCTCGATCGGTACCTGGGGACCATAGTTACCCACAGCGGGTCGGAAGTCTCCTACATCTACTTCGACCATGAGGCGCGGCCGGAAGCCGAGCGCATGCTGGAGACCCAACTGTGGTGGCCGTCGAAGTTGATCGACCCGCCCGACGGTCGGTCCGCCTTGGTGTCCAACGTGAGCCGGCTCGCCAACGGAGATCTGGCGATCATGTCCGTACGTCACGATAAGGCGGGGCCCTACGTGGCGGCCGACGTGTTCGGCAAGCAGGGAAGGGAGATGACCATCACCGCAGTCGTAGAGCCCGTAGAACCACTAGAAGAAACGGATCTGTGACCGGAGGTACCGTCAGTGGGCTTCGAGTTCGACTACGAACCCCCCGACAGATCCGACTCGCGTCGGTCCGCCGGTCACGGCGGTTCGCCACGCCGGCGACGGCCGCTCAACCTCCTAGATCGACTACCCCGTTGGGGGATAGCCCTGATCGTGATCGTCCTCGTCCTGACGTTGTCGACAATCATCACCAGCCGGGACAGCGGGTCGGATCGGACGACCGTCGAGGATATACCCGCCCGCAGCCAGGCGGCCGATACCCACCCGGCGCCGACCTCCAACCCGCCAACCACCACGCCGCCGGTCACCACCCGGCTGGCAACCACCAACGCGTCGCCAGTCGAACCCGAAACACCCCTGGTGACCAGAGCCGGAGCCACCGCTGACTGGGCCGAACTTGCCCTCTCGATCGTCTACATCGAAGCCGGTGAATGTCCTTCATTCCCTCCTGACCTCTACAGTTCAGGTTCCGGTACGGTCGTGTCAAGCGGTACCCACATACTCACCAACGCGCATGTGGTTCTTGACGACCATGGCCAACCTTGCCGTGAGCTGGTGGTCTGGTTCACCAACTCTTTCGAAGCGGAACCGTTCCATTGGGTGTTGGCGGACTTGGCGGCGGCGGACGAGGTGCTCGACCTGGCGGTCCTGAAGCTGCGCGAACCGGTTCCGCCAAGCAGGAGCATCGAGGTGGCTGAGCAGCAGCTCGAACCGGGAGAAGCCATCCGCATCCTCGGGTATCCGGGGGTGGGCGGTCTCACCATGACCTTGACCAGAGGGGTGTATTCGGGGAGGGTCGACCGCGGAGGCGTTACGTACATAAAGACCGACGCCGACATCAGTGAAGGAAGCAGCGGCGGGGCCGCCTTCGACGAGGCGGGGGGGTTCATCGGAGTGCCGACCGCCGGCATAGAGGAGGTGGGCCACCTGGTGCCTGCGGGCGCGGCCGAGAGGTTTCTGGACCAGGCATACGAGCCATAACGTCGGCGGGAGCGTTCACCGTGGCCGGCGCGCCGGCGGACCTGCGGGAGGACGTGGGCCGCCACAACGCCATGGATAAGCTGGTCGGGTTCCACGCTGGCCGTGGCTGGCCCCTCGACGAGATGATCGTGACGGTATCGGGCCGGGTCTCCTTCGAGTTGGTGCAGAAGGCGGCCGTCGCAGGGTTGAGCATCCTGCAGGCGTGTCGGCCGCGTCGTCGCTGGCGGTGGATCTCGCAGACGAGGTCGGGATGACCGTGGCCGGGTTCATTCGACCCGGCGGCTTCAACCTCTACACGCACCCCACCGCGTGTCCGGCTGAGCCGGCCCGGACCCGGGAGACCCTAGCCTAGATTCCTCATGTTTCCAGACACACCCACGGCAACAGGCCACATCAACCACATGATCGTGACTGGGCCTGGCCTCACCCGACGGGTGAAGGTCCCGCCGGGCCGAGACAGGGTTGTGGAAATGGCCGTAGTCCCTGGTCAGAAGCTTATATCGCGCACTCTGCTCGCCTAGTACGAACTCCCGCATGAAAAATCGGGGCTAGAAGTGGTGGACCCCCATTATGAGGGTGCTGACCAATGACGATTGCTCGGGCCTGCCGCCCGCCAGCCCAGGAATCATGCCGCCGATTGGCAGACCGCAGGTGGATTTGCCCAGCACCCTCCTAACGGTGCTCGGTGTCGCCGGCCAGCAACTGCAGGATGTGGGGAAGCAGGGGTTCCAGCGCGTCGATCCCCTCCTTCACGGCCTTGGGACTGCCCGGCAGGTTGACGACCAGGCAGGAGCCGATCACGCCGGCCAGTCCCCGCGAAAGAGCCGCCATGGGGGTGTGGCGCAGTCCCTCCGCCCTGATCAACTCGGCAAGACCGGGAGCCGGCCGGTCGATCAACGCGGCGGTGGCCTCAGGCGTTACGTCCCGGGGGCCGAAACCGGTGCCGCCGGTCGTGATGATCAGACGGCGCTTCGAGGAGAGTCCGGCCAGCAGTTCCCCGATGAGTCGGCGTTCGTCGGCCACAACGTGGCGGTCCACATCGAACCCGAGGTCCGCCAGCCTGCCGACGAGCAGGTCTCCGGAGGTGTCCTCCCTCGTCCCGTGGGTGACCCCGTCGCTGACCGTGATCGAGGCTGCGCGCATGCGATCCATGGTCATATGGTACGTGGAGTCATCGGGTGACGGGAATCACCTACGCGGTCGCTAGCCTTCCGACCTGTGTCCTGGATCCTGCTGACCAACGACGACGGGCTAGACAGCCCGGCCCTGTTGCCCTTCATCTCGGCGCTTGAGCGGCTGGGAGAGGTCCGCACCGTAGTACCGGAGGGACAGCGCAGCTGGATCGGCAAGGCCCTCACCCGGTTCGACCCGATCGAGGTCGCCGCGGTGGAACGGTCGGGGCACACGATCGTGACCGTGTCGGGGACACCGGCCGACGCCGTTCAGGTAGCGGCTTCGTACTTCGAAACGCCTCCCGGATTGGTGGTTGCGGGCATCAACCTGGGCTACAACCACGGCGCCGGTTACATCATCTCCTCGGGGACGGTGGGAGCCTGCTTCGAGGGTTGGGAGCTAGGCATCCCGGCGGTCGGCTTCTCGACGGGAATACGAGGGACATGGATCACGTGGTACCGCCACATGCACACCGACGAGGCCGTCCCCGTGTGGGAGAGGCTGGCGGAGCTCTGTACCGAGATCCTCGGCGACATCCGGGAGGTGGACATGCCCGGCGACGTGGTATCGGTCAACCTGCCATGGGAGGCGGACGCATCGACTCCGCGGAGGGTGGTTCCACCGGCTCGGGTCACGTACGGACAGATCCAAAAGCCCCGTTCCGACGGGAACTTCGCCTTCAGCTACCGGGAGCAGTTCGGGTCCGTCCCGCTGGACGGCACCGACGTCGGCGTCAACCGGGCCGGAGGCATCGCCATCACGCCGTTATGCGTGCCTACCTCGCCCCAGGTAAGTGACGTGGTCCGCAACCGGCTGGAACGCTAACCAGGAGATTGCCGGACAAGCCGCCGCAGGTTCAACAGGGCCGAGAGCGCGAAAACCCGGCGGCCCGATGCCTCCGCTGGGCCCACCCCCGCCACCACCTCCTCGGTCTCCGGACGCGTCCCGCTATCCCTGCCAGAGGGTCGCCTCCGGCAACATGATCCCTGCTCCGGTCCGGTCGGTACCGGTAAACGGACCGGCGGTGTTTATGGCTACCCATCATTATGCAACACCACCGTGACAGGAACGATCGCTTCACGGAAGGATCCTGATGATCGGGGAGGGCCCGGAAGCGGGCAGGGCCGGACCTGGGACTAGGAGGGTGCTGAGCAATCCACCAGCGGCCTGCCAACCGCCGGCAAAATGCCTGGGCTGGCGGGCGGCAGGCCCGAGCAATCGTCATTGTTCAGCACCCTTCTAGGCAGACTTGGGAACCAAGCGAACCGGGAACACCGGACAGCCGCCGCCAGCCGGTGTCGAGGCAACTCCGGACCGCGGCCTGCGGGCCGGTTGCCTACACAGCTATGTCGCGGCGGCGCATGCGTTCGATCGCTATCCACCCCATGGCGAGGGTCCCTGCAAGTAGCAGGAAGTACGAAGGTTCGAAGCCCTTGGCCAGGGGCGGCGAGTCGCCGAAGTACCAGTAGAAGGGGGATATCGCACGGACCGGAGCGAGGGATTCCGTCAGCGATCCCAGGCCGTTCAGCAGGAAGGTGACCAGAGCCACCACTCCAGCGATCCGCACAGCCGGGAACGACGAGCCTCCCAGCGACCAGATCAGCATCGCCAGCCCGGCGAAGAACAGTCCCAGCAGGCCGAGCCCGGCGCTCGCAGCCAGGATCCTGCCGGCGCCGAGGTCGGTCTCCCACTGGATGTCCCCGACGAGAGCCATCAGGGCGGGGAACAAGACGACGAAACCGGTCGAGAAGGCGATCGCCGCGGCTTTCGTCGCCACGATTCTGGCTCGGCTGGCGGGGTTGGCCAGTACGAGATCGAGGACTCCACTGTGTTCCTCCTTGGTCAGCCCCATGGAAACGCCCCGGACCGCGAACATGATCACGAGGATCGGGCCGATGGTCTGGTAGGTACGGGACGAGATGAAACCCGCGGGGGTGACGATTGCCTCCGGGTCGCTCATCCCGAACATGGCGAAGACCTCGCGGGGCATCGAAGTGATCAGGTCCGCCAGGGCCTCCGCGTCCTGGGCGAGGGCGGGCCAGGCGGAGAACATCACGAGGGTCAGAAGGCCGAGACCTCCTCCCCATCCCCAGATGGACCGGCGGCGGTCCCAGAGCGACTTGCGGAACAGTCCCGCTAGCAGCCATGCGGCCCTCGGCCGAGGGGCTCGCTTCCGGGAACGCCGCCGGGTGACGGCCGTGTCCGGCAGGACCGCTCGTTCGGTGGCTATGTCCCGCCTGAGGAACAGGGCGACGGCAGCCGCCGTGAGGAGGGCAGTCGTGATGGCCAGCCACAGATGGCCTGCGGTGAATCCCTCGAGCAGCGGGTTCGGCTCCAGGTACCAGGTGAACGGGCTTGCCGCGCTCGGTCCCTCCAGCCACGAGTAGAGACCGGCGAACCCGTTGACGAACCAGGCCAGAACCGCCACGAGACCGGTTGCTCCGCCCGCTACCACGGTCCGGCCGGAAAAACTACCGACCAGCAGGGCCACCGCCCCGAACAGGATCCCCAGCAACCACAGCGAGACACCCGCCGCTAGCACGCCGACCACCGACAGGCCCATGTCGAAGATCGGACTGACGGCTAGCAGCGCCGCGGTCAGCACGACCACTAGCACCAGAGTCGACAGGGCAACCCCGACCGCTTTCGAAAGAAGGATCCGCCCGCGGGGGGCGGGGGTCGACAGCAACATGTCCATGAGTCCGTCTCGCTCCTCGGCAGTGACCTCGGACGTGACGGCGCCGATCACGAAGATCAGGACCAGGAGGGGCGCGAACAGCGAGTAGAGCTCCGTGGAGACGAACCCGGCCGCGGTGAGAAAGGTGGCCGGGTCCAGACCGAACACGGATGACATTTCCGGGGGGAACCGTTCGATCATCTCGACGAAGGCATCGGACTCGCGCAGGATGGGGAAGAGCGCCCCCAGCCAGACGATCAGGGCGACCAGCCCGACGGAGTTCCCGATTATGGCCCTCCGCCGGTCGCCGAGGACCTTGGCGAGGATCGCGACGTTCACCGGCTCAACTCCCGGAAGCCGGTTGTGTGTCCGGGCCGTAGTAGGAGAGGAACACTTCGTCGAGATCGGCCTCCTCCGAGGTGACGGTGACAGGGTCCAGGGTCGCGGTCGCCTTTATGACCTCATTCTGCGACCCGGCGATGCTGAGACGAAGTAGGGTGCCGCCGTCGAGGACGTCGATCACGGTGACGCCTTCGATCGCCGCGAACCGGGCCGGGTCGACCTGGGAGGCGAACTTGATCGACAGGTTGGACTGGACCTTCGACCGGAAGCCGGCCAACGTGTCCACGTCGATCAGATGCCCCTGCCGGACGATCCCCACCCGGTCGGCCACCCGTTCCACCTCGGGCAGGTAGTGGGAGGAGAGGAACACCGTGCGACCCTCCCCCCGTACCTCGGTCAGCAACTCGCCGAACTCCTGCTGCATCAACGGGTCGAGACCGGCGGTGGGCTCGTCGAGGACGAGCAGTTCCGGCTCGTGCATGAAGGCGTTGACCACGCCGACCTTCTGGCGGTTGCCCTTCGAGTACTCCTTGATCCGCCGGTCGAGATCGAGGTCGAACCGTTCGGCCAGGCGGCGGGTGTTCGCCGCGGTGTCGATACCGCGGAGCTTGCTGAAGAAGAGCAGGAATTCGCGGCCGGTCATCGACGGGTAGAGCGCCAGGTCCCCGGGCAGGTACCCGACCCGGCGCCGGATGGCCAGGGAGTCACCCACCATGTCCATCCCGAGAACGGAACCCGAACCCCTGGTCGGGTAGAGGAAGTTCAGCAGCAGGCGGATGGTGGTCGTCTTGCCGGCCCCGTTGGGACCGATGAACCCGTAGATCTCCCCCACCTCAACCCTCAGGTCCAGGTCGACGATGCCGGGGGTGTCCCCGTAGTACTTGGTGAGCCCCGTGGTCTCTATCGCAGCGGCCATTCGTGCACCCGCCTTCCTCCCGTTCGCGCCATGGTGTCCAGTCCAGTTAGCTACCGGGCGTGTTCATGCCGATGAACTCCAACATCCGCCGCCAGGCATCGGCCGAGTCGCCGGCGAACTGCTCATTATGGCGGTCGAAGAAGGAGTGGGGGGCGCCCGGATACACGACCACTTCGTGCTGCGTGCCGGCCTCCTCGAGCGCCGCCCTGAACCCTTCCACTGCTTCAAGGGGGATGCTCGGGTCGTCGCCTCCCATCAGGGCCAGGATCGGGCAGGCCATTCCGGCGACCCGGTCGATGGCGCCGCTGGTCTCCTCCTTCCGGCGGGGCTGCCCGTAGAAGCCGATGGCGCCGGCGAGGCCGAGGCCGTTGGCAGCCTGGTGCCAGGAGGTAGAGCCGCCGAAGCAGAACCCGACCGTGAACACCGGACGATCAGGCCGGCCCGCTCGCAGGTGCGAGACCGCCGCGGTCACGTCGTCCCGGATACCGCCGAACGTCGTGCCGTGCACGTGCGGCCAGAAATCCCAATCGTTGGGCCGATCCCCGACACCCGCCGTTCGCCCGAAGTAGTCGATGGCGATGGCGTCGTGGCCGGCCTGGGCGAAGCGCATCGCCAGTTCCTTGTAGAAGCGGTACAGGCCGCGCACATCCGGGAGAACCACGACCGCGACCTCCGACGGCGTATCGCCGGACGCCTCGAAAGCGGCGAACACGTTTCCGTCACGGGCGGTGAGGGTCAGGTCACGTCCCTCCGCTTCCCGCTCGCCTGAGGGTACGGGGGGTTCGGAATCGTGATCGAAACACATCTCGCTCTCGTCTCCCTGACTGGCCCGCATTCCAGGATACCGGGACACGGATAGAAGCGCCGAGCCGCGACAATCCGGCTGATGAGAAGGAAGAAGAAACCCACCGAAATACCGTTCCTCCACTTCAAGGTGTTCACGTTCGGGAGCGAGGAGGAGTTCCTGGCGACCTTCGGCTCCCTGGATCTGGCCGAAGCCGAGTGGCAAGCCGTGCGAGACGAATTCCTGGACCGTTGGGACCTGTGGGGGATGCCGTCCGCCTGGTGGATGTTCGAGCCGGACGTCCCCGATGACCTCCGGCACGGACCTCACGCCATCATCACCGAGGCCGATGCTGAGGCATGGGACCGGCTCGAGATGGCCCGGCGGCGCTACCTGGTGAGCAAGGGAATCGACCCTGCCCGACCTCGACGCCACCGCCCGTTCGGGGACCGATAGCAACCCACCCGATCCGATCCCCTAAGGCTGGTCCGTTCCGGACTGCTGCACGGCATGACCCGGGCATCCAGGTATACGATTCCCACGGATAGGCGCAGGCGACCGCTACCATCCCGCGCATGACACGGATTCGTAACTCATTCGCCCTCGCCAGATCATCCTGGGAAGTGCTCAAAGCGGACAAGGAACTGATGCTCCTCCCCGTGATCTCCGGGATCGCCTCCCTGATCGTGGCCGCGACGTTCATCATCCCGATCTTCGTCTCCAGCAACATCACAGGAGCGAGCATCGTGCTGCTGGCGGTCATGTACTTCGTGCTGGCCTACATCACAATCTTCTTCAACGCGGCGCTGATCAGCGCGGCCAACGAACGGCTGGAGGGCGGCGACCCCACCATCGGGAGCGCCATCAGAGGGGCGGCCCGCCGGGCCGGCAAGATGGTCCCCTGGGCGTTGCTGTCGGCCATAGTGTCTGTCATCCTCAGAGCGATCGAGGAACGGGTCGGGATCGTGGGAAAGATCGTGATCGCCCTGGTCGGGATGGCCTGGACCGTCATCACCTTCCTGGTGCTGCCCATCATCGTGGTCGAGGGCCTCGGAGCGGGTAAGGCACTCAAGAAGTCGGCATCTCTGGTCAGGGGCACCTGGGGCGAGAACCTGGCCGGCCACATCGGCTTGGGCATAGTCGGGTTCCTGCTGTTCATCCCGTCGATCGCCCTGGTCCTGGCCGGGGTCGCGTCGGCAGGCACCGGAGTGGGAGGGGTGGCCATCGGCGTGGGCATCCTCTGGGGCATCGTCGTCACCGTGGTGATGACCGCCCTGACCGGCATCTACCAGACCGCACTCTACCGGTTCGCGGTCTCCGCTCCCGTGCCGACGGGTAGCTTCGACCCCAGCACCATGCAGTCCGCCTTCTACACCCGGCGTCTCCGGCGCGGCCGCTGAACCACCAGCACCGGATCGCGGCGCGTACTTTCGCCGGGAGGGTGCCAACAACGGTGGTTAGGGTTATCCCTCCGTCCGCTGACCTGCGATTTTGCGAGCGGCCGTCGGGCCAACCGGGGGTCTCTCAGCACCCTCCTACCGGAAGGGGTTCCGGACCGTCAGTTCAGGGAACATCGAGAAGTCCCGATCGCGGGTGAACAGAACATCGGCGCCGTTGGCGACACAGATTGCTGCGATCCGAGCATCGTGAACCACCCCGCCCACGATCCGTGGCCGGCTTACAAAGCGACCGAGGATCGTCGGGAAGTCACCGGTCTCACCGATCAACCGGTTCGACGGAGACGAGATCCCCGCCTGGAACTGGCGCCAACCCTGCTGCGGGGTTGTTGCGCTCGCCTTCCAAATGCGGCGGTTCGTCACAACGCTGAGGAACTCGCAGCAGCATGGCCATGGGATCGCCCATGGCCGATCTCCCTCGGCAAGTGTGACCATGAGCGCGTGCGCTTCGTCGCCGACCCGGGATTCCCGCCGGTGTGCGTACACGAGGATGTTGGTGTCGACGGCGATCATCGGGGCCCGGGATCGCCGTAGATCAACTCCCTCAGTTCCGGCCACGAGTATCGCTCCGTCGGATCGGGTGCCTGCGGGTCACCGACCCGCAGATCGGGAAGTTTGTAGGGCGGGGGCGACGGCGCCGCAAGGACGAGGCGCAGACCGTCCTCCACAACCGCACGCAGTGTTCGACCCGTTGTCCTGGCGTGGCGCTTGGCCCTTGCCAGGAGTTCGTCATGAATGTCCAGGGTGGTCTTCACAGCAGTAGCCATACTACGGCGGTGGAAGCCTCTCTCAACCCTTTCCGAGGACCTCATCCCACCCCCCTTCCTCACGAGCCCACCTCGTCGAATCACCGCTACCAGCTGTATGACCCAGTATTGGAACCCTCGACCGACTCGCGAGATCCCGTCATCCGGATGGCTGTGACCACACGGGACACGAGTCAAGCACGTAGTTGTCGGTCACCTTCTGCAGATCGCTGCCCTTTTCGTCAACGGGGTATACTCCTCGTCTCCATTCGAGCGACGCCCACGATCCGCAGCCGGCCGACAAAGCGACCGAGGATCGTCGGGAAGTCACCGGTCTCACCGATCAACCGGTTCGACGGAGACGAGATCCCCGCCTGGAGCTAGCGCCAACCCTGCTGCGGGGTTGTGACCTGGCACGGATGTGGTCGGTGCTGTCGGCTGGGGCCTAACCCGATACTGCGCCCGGACACACGGGCGCTCGTTGAGTTCGGGGACGACGTCGACGTTACACCAGCACCAAGTCCCGCAGAAACTACACCGGCCATAATGGCGATCACACCCCCGAGAAGCATAAGGTCGCTCTCCCGCCGCATGGCGGATCAGGTGGTGCAGACGATCTCGAAGTACTCGGCGATCTCCCGGAACGTCACCACGCCCAAGGCGCGGTTCGTCTCGCTGATGAGCACCAGGTAACGATGGCCCAACTGCGCCATGATGCCCAGCGCCGTGCTGATCGACGTATCGGGTGCGGCGGCGGCGATCTCGCGCGTCATCCAGTCGCCCACAGCCTCGTCGGCCAGGTCCTCCACCCGGCATGCGACCTTCAGGAACACGTCGTGTTCGGTCAACTCGCCGATCACCGCCCGCCGGTGGTTGACCACCGACGCCAGCCCGGTCCGGGCGGCGATCATGGCCTCGATAGCGGAAGCCAGAGAGTCGTCAGGACTCACAAGCAGCGGCTCTTGGGTCGGCAGGCCGGTGAGGTCCACGAAGTGCAGGTTGTGCTCCGGCGATAGCTCGGGGCCCAGATCGCTCTGGGCTTCCAGGAACGACGCCGCCAGACGGATGAGGTCGTAGTGGTTGACGCTACCGAGCAGGCCACCGTCGGCGTCGGTCACGGGCAGGTTGCGGAACCAGCGGGCATTCATCAGCCGCAGCGCGTCTATGGCCGATGCATTGTGGCCGATCACCATCGGCTCCGGCGTCATGAAGTGGTCCACCGGCGAACCCCACACGTCGGGTGACCTCACCACATGGTTGGTGACGTCGCGCTCGGTGAAGATGCCGGCGAGCCTGGCACCGTCGGTTACCACCGCACATCCCGTGTGCTGGGCGGCCATGGCCGCGACAACACTGCGAACCTTGTGGCCACTCGGGACCACGACATGCGACGACAGCTTCAAGCCTGATAGAGGCACGCCCTCGAAGTGCTGCACGATGTTAGGGCTCTTCACGATGCTCCTCGGTTTCGCCCGAACCTGTGCTCAGGCTAGCCCGGCCGGAGAGAAAACACCGGCTCAAGTACCGAGACTTGACCGCCGGTTTCCAAGTATGCGGGCCAATCCACTGGGCCTGAATGCCCATGCCGGACCCCGAATCACACCCGGAGACGCACGCGGCCTCGGCTGCTGGCCGGCAGAGGGTGGAGGCGGCGGTGACCGAGGCCCGTGCTCGTCCGGGCGGTTACCAACTCTCGGATCCGGGACCTCTCAGGCCGGACCGGTCAGGAGAGGGAGCCCCGCCGCCGGGCTGCCCTCGCTCTCGCCTTGGCGGCTTCGACCTCCCGGTTCTTCGGCGGGGCAGTCGTAACGAGGGAGTCCACCAGCCTGCGGGTGCCTGCCGCGATGTCGCTCACCGCCCGGTCGAAGGCCTCCCGGTTGGCCCGGGAGGGCCGGGTACTCCCGGCGATCTTGCGGACGTACTGGAGGGCGGCGGCCTGCACCTCGTCGTCGGTTGCAGGAGGATCGAAGTTGTGCAGGGTTCGGATGCTGCGGCACATTGACCAGCAGGTTAACGGGCGCGACCCCTACTGCGTGTACGGGATGACCTGCTGACCGTCGGGCCGGGCGACGATCAGCAGGTGTTGATGTTCTGCCGACTCGATGGCCTCCACGACCGCCTCGGTGGATAGGGCCACCTCGCGGTCCGACCGCTCCCACACCTGGGGTTTGACGCCGGTCCGCTCCTCGACGGCAGAGGCAACCTCGTGCCCTCCCGACCCGACCAGCACGACCGACCGCACGGTCCTCCCGGGGGACTCCTGGGGCAGGTCGGCGAGGTCGTCCCGGCGGATTATCCGGTGGTACGCGGCCGCGACGCCCACGGTGACGGCCAGAGCCAACGGCCAGCGGATGGCGAACACCGTTCCCGGACCGAGGTCTCCTTCCAGGATGGACTCCAGTATCCGGTAGGCGAGCACGAACAGGCTGACCAGGGCCAGCACTCCGCCTGCCCCGAACACGCATATCAGGAAGACCCGCCTGGTGGGCGAGCGCAGCTCGGACTCCGGATCCGACCGGCGCCAACGCTGGGTCGCCGTCCAGAAGCGCCACCACAAGGGAGCACCCACCAGCAGCACGGTGACAGCCGCCACCAGATCAGACCGGCCGGGAGTGTGGAGCACATCGCCCGGGACCAGCAGGCCCACAGAGACGGCAATGACAGCCGCGAGGCCACCGACAGTGGCGGCCAGCCCGACCCCGGCCACCGTGTATTCGTGTATTCGGTCGACCTCCGAACGCCTGGCCGGTCCGCGTGCTTGAAGAACCGTACGGTGGTACCTCCAGACGAGCCCACCGACGGCCATCAGGCCAACGGCGAGTGGAACTTCCGTGAAATGCCGTCCGGCCGGTTCCGAGAAGCCCCCGACCAGCCAGTCCAGTATCCGGTAGGCGAGGAGCCAGACGCCGACCAGCCCCGTGATAAGGCCTCCTACCACCCCGAGCAGCAACACGTAGGCCCGCCACAACGGACTGCGTTCCTGGCGCATCCCCAGGAACCACCAGTACCGGAGCCACACCATTCCCCAGATCACCAGCCCGATCAGCGCGTTCAGGACCGATTCGGCATTCCGCACGATGACCGTGGTGCCGAAGGCGAGTTCGTAGAGCCTGCCCAGCGCCTCCTCGAGGAACTGGATTCCGAAGACGGAGCCGGTCACCAGTCCTGCCGCGCATCCGAGCAGGACACCGTAGCCCAACCGGCCCCTGCGGCCGCGCCGGCCGGCCAAGGAGTGATGGGCGAACCACACGACCGCCCACACCACCATGACGGCGGCGGGGGTGATCCGGAAGCTGCCTTCGATGAGACCCTCAGCCCAGATGTACGCTCCGACCGCGGCAGCTCCGAGACTGAGCAACTCGGCCACCACCAGGTATATCTCCCAGCCGGTGTCGCCCTCCTCGGAACGGCCGAGTGCCTTCATCACCCAGCGGGCCACGAGCACCAGGCCGGGCCCCGCAATGATCACGCAGGCCAGCATGAAAGCCGTATACCCGGCACCGCCCACCACATCCGGATCGGCCAGGGCGAGCAGGCCGGTGACCCCGGTGCCCACCAGGAGCAGCAGCACCAGCAGCATCCCGTAGCGGAACAGGCTCCTCAAAGCACGCCCGGTGTCCCAACTCGACCTGCGGCCCAGAAAGGACAGGACCGCAGCCACGACAACCAGAAACACCAGGGCCTGCAGGGCCACCGAGAGGAAGATCATCGACTCCATCAGGTTGATTCCTCCTTATCGAGCATACGTTCCGAACACCCGTACCAGGGCCACTCCTGCTCGGTGATGCGCCATCCGTCCCCGGTCGACACCAGGCTGTAGAAGGCGGAGAACTCGTGGTAGTAGTCGAAGAGCTCGACATCCTGCTCGGCCACTATCACATGGACCTCTGCGGTCGAACCGTCGACGACTACCTCGACCAGTTCGATCCGGTAGGCGTCCCGGGATGGATAGCGAGGGAACCACGGCTCGCACTCACGCTCCAGCCGGTCCGACAGGTAGGAGCGGGCCTCCGTGCGCCGACCTTCGACAACTGCTCGCAGGTAGCGCTGGACAACCCCCTCAGGCGTTGCGGGATCCAGCTGTGGACTACGGATGAACATGGAAGCCACCGCCACCGCGACCAGAACGGCGAGGACGACCCCCGCCCACAGGATGATGCGGCCGTCGGGGGACAGCGACCTCCTCGTCGGGGTGCCGTCCCGAGCTTCATGTTCGGGAGCGCTCACTGCACCTGCAGGCTAGCCACTGCTGGCCATGATCCTCCCGATTCACGATACCCCCACCCATGAAAGGTGTTCCGGGTCAGGAGTCTGCCAGCGGCTGACGATTCGCTCGGACAATCAGCCTGCATGAAGATCGGGGCTGGGAGCTACCACCACACGGCGCTATCCAATCCCGCCTGGCGCCGTTCAACGGCCCCCCGGTGGCAGCACCCCTACCCGCCCGCTAGGGACACCTGCCCCCGCCTCTCTCTGCGAGGGGATTGTCCGTGTCGTGGTGAGGCCGCATACTGGTAGGCAGCTGCAAGCACCACGGTCCGTGTGCGGAACCGACCGGATCGGGACAGGGATCATCATGGGCAGATGCGACCCCCCTCGAGGGGATGGCAGGACGCGCTCGGAGACCGAGGAGGCGGCGGTTGGGGGTGTGTTCCTGTGGCGGGAACCGGCGGGCTGTTTTTCGCGTTCTCGGGGTCGGCCGGTGGAACGGTCGGCAGCCTGCGAGCGCCGGCGGAACCCGGGTCGGGACTGTCAGCGCCAGTCTTCCTTGCGCATTGACCGCAGAGCCTTCGGACGCAGTCCGGGGTGCGATGCAACCAACGGAGACCTGCCGGCAACAGTTGATCCCGGCTTCTTGAGCGCGATTCGGCCTGGCGATCAGGGTGTGGGATATGAGCTTCTCAGCAGAGACTAAGAGGGTCGCGCGAAGGCGGGCACGACCGCCGTCATCTGCAAGACCGAACACCGTTCAATCCCAGAGAACCGCTGGTCACAGCCCCGATACTTGTCAACCGTCGCGGTCATTGCTTCCCAAGGCGAGCAGCTATCCGCACACCATCTACGACCGTTTGGATAGTCCCGCCTCGCCGGGCGCCACGTTCACGTCTCGGGTGAGGCCCGGCCCGTTCGCGGTGAGTTGTTGATGTGGCATCCTGCCGCGGGCATGTCCGGAAGCGGGAAGATTCGGGGTTAATGTTCCTGACCATGAGTTCCACGTACCAACGCATCCTGCGCCTTCGGGCCATCCGCCACTACCAGGACCGCCCTGTGGACCCGGACGATCTCCGGAGGGTGCTGGAGGCGGCCCGCTGGACCGGAAGTTCCAAGAACCGCCAGAACTGGTCGGTGGTGGTCGTCGAGGACCGGGACCGGATCGACAAGCTGGCCGAATGCGGGAACTTCACCAATCCACTCCTCGCCGCCCCCGTGGCACTGGTCCTCGTGGAGGAGCCCGAGACCTACGAGTTCGACACCGGACGCATGGCGCAGAACATCATGCTCGCCGCCGACGCTCTCGGGATGGCCACCTGCCCGATCACCCTGCACCGCGACCCCGACGCGGCGCGGGTGCTCGGTCTCCCCGAAGGGTGGCGCTGCCGCTACGCCATCTCCCTCGGATACCCGGCTCCTAGCGCCCGGCCGGCCAGGTTCGGGGGACGCAAGCCTCTCGACCGGATCCTTCACCGGGACTCGTTCGGTCCGTGACCTCCGGCGCTCCGACCCTGGCGGACGAGTACTGGGGGTTCCGGCTCGACCACCGCCACTTCGCCAACCTCGCTCGAGGTGAACTGAGCCGGCTGGAACGGTGGGACGATCTATCGGCGGAAGGGCTCTCGACCGCCAGGGAGACCTGTCTCCGCTTCGTGAGGCGCGCCGAGCGTGCCGATGCTTCCGAAGGCTCGGACCGGGTTCTCATGGACACCGTTGCCGCGGCCGCGTTCATGGACGCCGGCGTCGGTGTGTGGTGGCCGGAACTCCAGGCCGCCAGCCGCCAATCCGGGTTGCTGAGCGCCCTGCTCCCGGCGCTTCACCTCCAGCCTCTCGTGACTGCCGACCACGGACGGCGCTACCTCGAGAAACTCCGGCGCTTCCCGTACATGATCGACCAACTGGTGAACCGGCTGGAGGAAGGGGCCGGGACGGGTGTCGTGCCCCTCACCCCGCATGTGGAGCAGACACTCGGCAAGCTCGACGAGGTCCTGGCCCGGCCTACCGCCGACGATCCATTCATCGTCCAGGCCCCGCCGACCGAACTGGACCCGGTCGAGGCCACCAGATGGCGTGACGACCTCGTCGGCGCGGTGGAGACCCATCTGCGGACCGGGCTGGGCAGATTCGCCGCAACTCTGCGGGAGGTCACACTTCCCGCCGCACGTCCTCCACAGCGGGCGGGACTGTGCCATCTACCCGGTGGCGACGCGGTGTACGCCGCCATGGTCAAAGGTCACACGACGCTCGACCTCGGTCCGGAGGAGATCCACGGACTGGGCATCGAGAGGATCGCCCGGCTGGAGGACGAGTACCGGGGCGTCGCCGGACCGCTGCTCGGCACCACCGAACCGTCCGATATCTACAGCCGCCTGCGGGATGACCCGGCTTTCCAGTACGCAAGTCCCGACGACCTGGTGACCGACGCTCTCCGCTGCCTGGACAAGGCGGCCTCGGCGATGGGCGACTGGTTCGACCCCGTACCCAGGGCACCGTGCGCGGCCGACCCGATCGACGTGGGGGCCATGGCCTACTACTACCCACCCACCGCCGACGGTACGAGGCCGGGACGGTTCTTCTTCAACGTCTCCGATCCGACGGCGTGGGCCACGTTCCAGATTCCGGGAGTCACCTATCACGAGGGCATTCCCGGCCACCACCTGCAGATGGCCCTCGCCATCGAGAACTCCGAGATCCACGACCTCCACCGCTACAGCTACCTCCCCGCCTTCGGTGAGGGGTGGGGCCTGTACAGCGAGCGCCTCGCCGACGAGATGGGCCTCTACGAGAACGACTGGGAACGGGTCGGGATGCTCACCGCCGACTCGCTGCGGGCCGGACGCCTGGTCGTCGACACCGGTATCCACGCCCTGGGCTGGTCTCGCCGCAGGGCGATCCGGTACCTGGCCGACAACTCGCCGATGTCCATCCACGAGGTGACCGAGGAGGTCGACCGCTACATCGCCTGTCCCGGCCAGGCCCTTTCCTACATGCTGGGGAGGCTCGAGATCGAATCCCTCCGCGCCGGAGCGGAGGCCCGCCTGGGTTCCGACTTCGACATAAAGGGTTTCCACCGGACCGTGCTCGGTAACGGCGCCGTCCCTCTGGGAGCTCTGCGGCGGATGGTCGAGGAGTGGTCGGCGAGCACGGGGACGCAGCGGTGACCGGAAACCGGAGATACGCCCCCGCACCCCGCAGGTAGGCTTCCGCACGCATGCCACTCCGGAGTCCGGCCCGTGGGCTTCGCGGCTCCGGTCAGTGCCCGCAGGTCCGGGCCGTTAGCATCCTGCGGCTATGAACGAACTGCTACGTGTTTCCCGAGATCTCCTCCCCGAGATAGTCGAGCTGCGGCGCATGCTCCACCGCCATCCCGAACGGGGCGTCCACCTACCACTCACCCGCAAGATCGTGCTCGATGCGTTGGAAGGTCTTCCCCTCGAGATCGACCTCCACGAGACCACCAGCGGCATAGCCGCGGTCCTGCGAGGCGAGCGACCGGGGCCCGTGATCGTGCTGCGGGGAGATATGGACGCCCTCCCGGTCCACGAGGAAACCGGCCTTCCGTTCGCCAGCGAGCATCCCGGATTCATGCATGCCTGCGGCCACGACCTGCACACCGCCATGCTGGTGGGGGCCGCCAGGATCCTGTCATCCATGAAGAACGACCTGGCAGGATCGGTGATCCTCATGTTCCAGCCGGGCGAGGAAGGATTCTTCGGCGCCCGCTCGATGATCGAGGAAGGGGTCCTCGACACGGTCGGGGAGAGGCCCGGCGGTGCGTTCGCCATGCACGTGACAACGCTGTTCGCCTCCGGCGCCATCCGCCATCGTCCCGGACCGCAGATGGCGGCGTCCGACGAGGTCCACATCACGGTGACCGGAAAGGGTGGCCATGCCTCGGCGCCTCACCTGTCCTTCGATCCGGTTCCGGTAGCGGCGGAGATCGTGCTGGCGGTCGAGACGAGCCTCACCCGGCGTATCAACGTATTCCAGCCGGGTGTCATCACCTTCGCCACGATCGCGGCCGGTACCACCCACAACGTGATCCCCGAGACCGCCCGCCTGGTGGGGACCGTAAGGTCCCTCTCGGACGACACCCGAGCGGAACTGCACGCCATCCTCCGCCGCGTCGCCGGCAATGTGGCGGCCGCGCACGGGCTGGAAGCCGACGTGGACATCCAGCTCGGATACCCGGTCACCGTCAACGACCCGTCGTACACGGCCTTCGTGGACGGCGTCGCTCGGCGAACCCTAGGAACCACGCTGGTCAGCCCGCTCGCGAACCCTTCGATGGGTGGCGAGGACTGGTCCTACGTTCTCAGGGAGGTTCCCGGCATGATGTCCTACCTGGGAGCGTGCCCGCCCGGCGAAACCCCGGGGAGGGTTCCGGGCAACCACTCCAACAGGGTGGTGTTCGACGAGGAGGCGATGGTCAACGGGATGGCCATGCATGCGGCCGTGGCGATGGCCCACGGGCGGGGTGAATTCTCAGCAGACTGACCGTGCGGAGCAACGCTCCTGACCGCCGACCATCCGGGCCGGGCATCCGGCGCCGATCGAACCGTCGGATTCACCGAAACCTCTGATCGGCCGTACCCTTAGGCACTGATGACCTCGAGCACCCTCCCCAGCCGGACGCGCCAACCGGACCGCAAGGTACGGGGCCGTGGCGCCCAGTTGATCGTGCGCCAGATGCGGCGCGCTCCCAGGGAGTTCGCTCTCGGGTTGGGCTTCACCAGCATCCATTCGGTGGCGACGATCGCGGCGTCCTACGTGATCGGTCGGGCCGTCGACTCGATCCTGGTGCCGGCAGTCCGCCAAGGGGACGTGACCACCGCCTCCCTGGTCTCGGTCGTCCTGGCCCTGCTCGGCATCGGGCTGGCCAAGGCGCTGGGGTTCAGCATGCGGCGGTACGGCGCGTACCGGGCCCAGTACCGGCTGGAGAAGAGGGACAGGATCGAGGTCACCGATCGCTACCTGGAACTGCCGATCGAGTGGCACCGGCGCCATCCGACCGGCCAGTTGCTCTCCAACGTAAACGCCGACGTCGAAGCCGCATCGATGATCGCCGCTCCCCTCCCGATGGCATTCGGCGTGCTGCTGATGCTGCTCATCACCGCCGTCCTGCTGGTGCTGACCGACCCGTTCCTGGCGCTGGTCGGCTTCCTGATCATCCCCGCCATCCTGGTCAACAACATGGCCTTCCAGCGGAAGATGCGGATCGCCGCCGCCGCCGCCCAACGCATCAGGGCGGAGGTGGCGGAGATGGCCCACGAGTCGTTCGACGCCGCTCTGGTGGTCAAGACCCTGGGCAGGGAGGAGAGCGAGGCGACGCGCTTCCGGGCCCTGTCGGACCAGTTGAGGGACAGCCTGGTGAAGCTGGGTCGGCTCCGGGCTGTATTCGACCCGATCATGGAAGCCCTGCCCAGCATCGGAGTGCTGGCGGTGGCCGCCGTAGGCGCCTGGCGGGTCGACCAGGGTCTGATGACCGCCGGTACGCTGGTGACCTTCGCCTACATGTTCCGCCTCATCGCCCTCCCGATGAGGGTGTTCGCATGGCTTCTCGGCCAGCTTCCCACCGCGGTGGTGGGCCTCGACCGGATCGAGGCGGTGCTCGCCGAGGAGAGCCGCGTCACCTACGGCAAGGATGACCCGGCGGATCGGGGTGCCGCCGAGACCGAAGCCGATCGGGCATCCTACCTGTACCCCGAAACCGTGATGGCCGACCTCAACGGGGAAGCGACCCCCGCCCCCGTCTCTCCTACCCCGGTCAGTGAGGCGACCGACGGGGACCGAAGGGGGGTCGAGGATGTCACGTTCAGGACGCTCCCGGGCCGCACGGTCGCGCTGGTGGGTCCGACCGGCTCGGGAAAGTCCACGGTCGCCCAACTGATGGTCCGCCTGTTCGACCCCGACTCCGGAACGATCCGCTTGGACGGGACCGCTCTACCCGATCTCTCCCGCCCCGTCATGGCCGATTCTGTAGCACTGGTTTTCCAGGAACCGTTCCTGTTCACCGCCACCGTCCGGGAGAACATCACGCTCGGAGGCCGGTACTCGGATCTGGAGATCGGCAACGCAGCCCGGGTGGCCCAGGCCCACCAGTTCATCACCGAACTACCCATCGGCTACTCCACCCGGATCGGCGAGCGCGGCGCAAACCTTTCGGGAGGGCAGCGCCAGCGGATCGCCCTCGCACGGGCGCTGGTGCGCCATCCCCGCCTGCTCATCCTGGACGACGCCACATCGGCCGTCGACCCGGCGGTGGAGCGAGCCATCTTCGACGGCCTGGCAGCATTGGACACGACCGTGATCCTGGTCGCCTACCGCCGAGCCTCGATCCTCCTCGCCGACGAGGTCATCTTCATCGAGGAAGGCAGGGTCACGGGCCGCGGAACCCACGACGAACTCTTCGAGTCGGTGCCGGCCTACGCCGAGCTCATCAAGGCCTACGAGGCGGACGACCGATGACCCCGATGCAGAGCCGTCTCGGTGACCCGGGCCAGAGAAACCTCAAGGCTTGGAAGACGATCAGGAGGGGCCTGAGCCTGTCGCCGGAGCTCCGGCGCGGCCTGGCAGTGACCCTGGTCCTCGCCTGCGGCGCCACCGCCGGGCGGGTGATCATCCCCGTGACCCTCCAGCAGATCCTCGACGGAGGACTTACGGAGACCGGGGTCGACCTGGGGTTCGTAGGGCGCATGATGCTGCTGGCTCTGCTGGCCGTGCTGGTGACGGCCGGAACCAGCGGCCTCATGCACCTGCGCCTGGCGCGCGTGTCGGAGACGGCGCTGTCGGGTCTACGAACCCGGGCCTTCCGACACATCCACGATCTCTCGATGCTTCACCAGGCCTCCGAGCAGAGGGGGGTTCTCGTGGCGCGGGTGACCTCGGACGTGGACCAGATCAGCCGCTTCATGATGTGGGCGGGACCGATGATCATCGTCAACGGGGGACAGGCGATCATGGCCGTCGTGGTGATGGGGATCTACTCGTGGGAGTTGTTCCTCACCGTGATGGCGGGGATGCCGCTCTTCGTGTTCGCTATCCGCTGGTTCCAGACCCGGCTGGCCAATGCCTACCTGACAGTGCGGGAGAAGGTGGGGAGGATGCTGGGCATGCTGGCCGAGGTAGTGGTAGGCGCCCCGGTGATCCGGGCCTACGGGATCGAGGATCGGATGCGAGCGGGCCTCAGCGAGGCCATCGAAGATCACCGATGGGCGGCTTCGCGGGCTGGGGGGATCACTTCGGGCTTCTCCGGTGTCAGCGACTTCCTGACCTCCCTCGTGACTGCAGCCGTCCTCGTGGTGGGAGCCCTCCTGGTTGCGGGCGAGGACGTGTCGTTCGGAACCGTGGTCGCCTTCCTCTTCCTCGTGCAACTGTTCATCTTCCCCATCCAGTTGCTCGGCGAAGCCGTCAACGAGGCGCAGACCGCGGTGGCCGGCTGGAAGAGAGTGCTCGACGTGCTCGACGTCCCGCCCGATGTGGCAGATCCGGGAGACGAGGGATCGGACCTTCCCGACGGTTCGCTGGGGGTCAGGTTCGAGGACGTGTCGTTCCGCTACCCCCAACCCGGGGAAAGGGCCCGGGAGGCGACCGGCACCAAGGCTCTCCACCACGTTTCCGTCGACCTCGCTGCGAACACGCACATGGCGGTGGTGGGCGAGACAGGCTCGGGCAAGACCACGTTCGCCAAGCTGCTGACCCGCCTGATGGACCCCACCTCGGGCCGCGTGCTCATCGGCGGGCTGGATGCGTCCTCCCTCCGCTTCTCGTCGTTGCGCGAGCGAGTGGTGATGGTCCCCCAGGACGGGATGCTGTTCAGGGGATCGATTCTCGACAACGTACGGATGGGAAAGCCGGACGCCTCGCATGGGAACGTGCAGGCCGCCTTCGTACGGCTCGGTCTGGAGAACTGGCTGGCCGAGTTGGCTCGGGGACTCGACACCCAGGTGGGGGAGCGTGGTTCCGCTCTCTCGGTCGGCGAGCGCCAGCTTGTCACGCTGGTGAGAGCGGCCATCGCCGATCCCGACTTGCTGGTGCTGGACGAGGCCACCTCGGCGGTGGATCCAGCTACGGAGGTGCGGATCTCCCGGGCATTGGGCCAGCTGACAACCGGGCGGACCGTGATCACCATCGCCCACCGGCTATCCACGGCGGAGGCCGCCGACCGGGTTCTCGTATTCGAGGCCGGCCGGGTCGTTCAGGACGGCTCCCACCGTGCGCTCATCGCCGAAGGAGGGACATACGGGCGGCTCCACCAAGCCTGGGAACGCGGCACGTCCCGGCATTCGGCGCGTTCCGTATAGCAGGCCGGCGCGGCAGGTCTCCGGCTCTCGATGGGCTCCGGGCACGGGCGTCAGACGAAGGTCAGGGGCAGGCGGATCGGTAGCGGGCAGTCCGGCTGCGGTGATCGACGGCCACCCGGCGGCGGGGCGACAATGTGTGGAACCGGTCGGTTCTCAGTCGAGCGCATCCTCGAGCAGCCCGGGAGTGGAGGCACGGCTCATGATGTTGCGGAGTAAGCGGGCGAGGAGAACCCGCTCTTCGTCATTCAAGCCTGAGGTCAGCGCCCGCTCGGATGCGTTGAAGAGGGGATAGATCTCCTGGATGAGAGTCAGTCCGGCGGGCGTCAGCGACACGGCCACCCGCCGGCGATCCCCGGGCAAGCGACGCCGCATCACCAGGTCCCGGTTCACGAGAGTGGTTACCACCCCGGTGAGGGTTCCCTTGGCTATCCCGCACTGGCTGGCAAGGCGCCGGGATTCCATCTCACCCCAGATCCAGAGAACCCACAAGCACGTGAACCCGCCCCACGAAAGCCCCCACCGTGACAGGAGTTCCTGCTCGAGGCGGTTGCGTACCTTCGCAGCTGCCCGATAGATGTTCGAGATGGCCTGCTGGGCTAGGAAGTCGAACCAGACAGAGTCCTGGAAGTGTTCTTGGATGTCCTCTTCAGCCGGGAGAAGGACACTGGCAGTCCTCGATAGCCTGCCACCCTCCACCTTGCCTCCCTCCGCTCGGCTCCTCTGATCCACATCACGAGTAGGGGAAACCCTGTTCCTGATAGCCGTTCTCATCCTAGCCAGATCGGTCTACAAGATTTATGTTGCCTTAACAAAATGTGCAAGATGCTGTGCCGAAGATGCTCATGAGCAGGCCGAGACGTCACCGCTGCTAGCGAATCCCCCACCAAGACCCTGGTGTCCTGATTGAGCGACTTGCCATCGAGCTCGCTACGAGAATGCTGAACAATGACGATTGCTCGGGCCTGCCGCTCGGTGGATTGTTCAGCACCCTCCTAGTGTCCTGTATCTCTGTTTCGCTTACGTTCTCGGCTTGACGAGCCAAACCCGAACCGGCCACCGCTACAAGCAGGCTGTATCTGTCACAGGCTCGTTTCACAATGGTAGATAGCCGCATACACCGGCGGTTCGTTTCCGACGTCGAGCGGACCGTGGCAGGGTTCATACTGTCCGGAACCGGCCCGCACAGGGGATAGAAGGTCGCGTCC
>JAPOQZ010000246.1 GCA_026710435.1 bacterium
ATCCCACCCCCGCCGCCACCTCCGAGGGTCACGGACGCGACCTTCTATCCCCTGTGCGGGCCGGTTCCGGACATTATGAACCCTGCCGCGGTCCGCTCGACGTCGGAGACGAACCGCCGGTGTATACGGCTATCTACCATTGTGCAACGTGCCTGTGACAGATACAGCCCGCTCGTAGCGTTGGTCGGTTCCGGTTCGGCTTATCAAGCCGAGAACGCAAGCGAAACAGAGATACAGCACCCTCCTAGACCGTTGTTGTGATCTGGCGATAGCACTACATGCAACGGGATCCGGCGAATCGTGGACGTTCCCGGAACCACGATGACCATCCTCAGGTTGGGATGGTGCAACCGGTCATCGGACACGATGACCGCCGGTCCCAAGAAGGCCTGTTCGGGATCCTTCGGCTCGGCGCCGAAGTCAACAAGCCACACATCGCCCCGGTGCAGCCACCCGTCATCGGCCATCGAGACCGTCCGCAGCCGCCGATTCCAGGCGTCGGCTCTCGGCCCGATACGAGGCCGCCTCGGCGTCATGCAGTTCATCGAGCGCACCGCGAACCGACATCCACCACTCTTCACGACCCAGCCTATGCACCGCGTCGGTTACAACAGTCAGCATGGTTGTTCCCCGCTGCTTGGCCAAGCGTGATATCTCATCCCTCAACTCGATCGGGACTCGCAAGGTAGTAGTCTGAGAAGGCGCCATTCTCGTAGCCTAGAAAGTACCTTGCGGGTTCTGAGACGATGATTCGGGGACGAGTGGCGTGACTCAATGCTGGATCGTGGGAGCGCTCAGCGAGAACTCCCCTCCGGCGAGGCTCCGTTGGCCCAGTCCCGCCTTTGCATGAATATTCAGACTAGCGTATGATCATGCATCTATGGGTTTAGCTGTCGCGATACTTGGGGCCTCCGGGTATGCCGGAGGCGAGTTGGTCCGGATCCTCGACGAGCATCCGTCGGTCGAGGTCACCTATCTCGGCGCCTATACGCAGGCCGGTTCTTCGCTCGGTGAGGTCCATCCCCACCTGCCGGGACCGAGTCGGGTTCTGGCGCCCATCGACGTGGACCGTCTGACCGGGGCGGAGGTGGCCTTCCTGGCTCTGCCGCATGGTTCGTCGTGGCAAGCGGGACATCGCTTGGCAGAAGCCGGGGTGGCCGTCTTCGACCTCGGCAGTGACTACCGGATGGATACCCCGCAGCGGTACGAGTTCGCCTACGGAGCGCCCCATCCGCTTCCGGACGAACTGGATGCCTGGGTATACGGGCTCCCCGAGTTGTTCGGAGCCGCCCTTCCCGGGTCTGGCAGGGTTGCGGTACCCGGGTGTTACCCCACCTCGGCTCTGCTCGGGTTGGGGCCACTCCTAGCCGCGGGGCTCATCGAGGGGCCGGTAGTGGTGGACTCGATGTCCGGTGTCACCGGAGCGGGTCGAGGACTCAAGGCCGGCCTCACGTTCGGAGCGGTCGACGAGAGCGTCAAGGCCTACGGTATCGCCACCCACCGCCACCGCCCGGAGATCGAGATGGGGCTGGAAGCGATAGGCGGGGCGCCGGTCACGGTGCAGTTCACCCCGCATCTGGTTCCCATGCAGCGGGGGATCCTCTCCACCTGCTCCGCCGGCCTGGTCGAAGCCGGCCGGATCGGTGACGCCCTCCGGGATGCATACGCCAGGGCGCCGTTCGTCGATGTCCTTGACCAGCCGCCCCAGACCCGGTGGGTGGTGGGATCCAACCGGGCCCTCATCCACGCCTCCGAGGATCACCACACCGGCCGGGCAATCGTCACTGTGGCAATCGACAACCTCGGCAAGGGCGCCGCCGGCCAAGCCGTGCAGTGCGCCAACCTGGCGTTGGGGTTCCCCGAGACGGCCGGACTCACCACTGCGGGGTGGCTCCCTTGAGCGTTACCGCGGCCGAAGGATTCGTTGCCACCGGACTCGCATGCGGGGTGAAGCCATCCGGCGCCCCCGACCTGGCGGTGATCTGTACTTGGGCTCCAGTGCCCGCCGCGGCGGTGTTCACCACCTCCACGACCGCCGCGCCGGTGATCGAGATGGGCCGGAACGCGCTGGCCGACGGTCGGCTGCAGGCGGTGGTGGTGGTATCCGGGTGCGCCAATGCCGCGACGGGAGCCGCGGGAGCTGCCGCTGCCGAGCGTGTTGTCGAGAGAGCCGCCGACCTGTTCGGGATCGACGAGGCCCATGTCCTCCTGTCCAGCACCGGACCGATCGGCAAGCAACTGCCGGTTCCGAAGATCTACGAGGGACTGGAACGGGCGATGCCGGCCCTGGGTAGCACTCCGGAGGATGGCGCGGCGGCTGCCGGGGGCATTCTCACTACGGATACGGTGACCAAGGAAACGGTCGTTACCGGCGACGGCTACGTACTCGGAGGCATGGCCAAGGGATCGGGCATGGTTCGTCCCGATATGGCCACCATGCTTGCCTATCTGACGACGGACGCGGTGGTCCATCCCGAGGTGTTACGGTCCTCGCTCCGGGAAGCGGTCGACCTGACGTTCAACAGCCTGAACATCGACGGCTGCGAGTCCACCAACGACACAGTGGTACTGCTGGCGTCAGGAGCGAGCGAGATCGAGCCCGACGTCGACGAGTTCGCCGGTCACCTGACCGAGGCCTGCCGCAAGCTCGCGCTGCAGATGATGAGGGACGCCGAAGGCGCGTCCAAGGTGGTGACGCTGCGGATCGTCGGCGCGTCCGACGATGCCGCCGCCCGCGACATCGGCAGAGCGGTGGCCGACTCGGTGCGGGTGCGGACCTCCTTCTACAAGGAGGATCCCAACTGGGGGCGGCTGGTCGCCGCAGCCGGGGTCAGCGGCCACGACGTGTCGCCCTACCACATAAGCGTTCGCTACGGCATGACAACAGTGGCCTGGCACGGGATACCGATGGCCCATAGCGTCGAGGGTGTCCGGAACCAGATGGCGGGTGACTTCACGATCGAGATGAGGGTTGGACTGGGCCTCGGGAATGCGACCATCCTCACCAACGACATGACGCCCGAGTACGCGGTGCTCGACGGCGGGATGCGGGTCTGATGGTCACCGGCCACACCGCCCCGACGGAACGTCGATCTCGGATCGCGACTGCCATGGCCAAGGCCAGGGTCCTAACCGAGGCTATGCCCTACATTCAGGCGTTTTCGGGGGAAACGGTCGTGATCAAGTACGGCGGCTCAGCGATGGTGGACGACGATCTGCGTTCCAGCTTCGCTCGCGACATCACGCTGCTCGGGCTACTGGGGCTGAGGCCGGTAGTGGTCCACGGAGGCGGACCGCACATCACGCGGGCGATGGCCCGTGCTGATCTGGAACCGCAGTGGGTGGACGGCCTGCGCGTGACCGACAAGGCGACGTTCCGTGTCGTCCTGGCAACGCTTGGGTACGAGATAAACCCCGACATCGTGCAGCTGTTATCGGATCATGGTGCGACTGCAAAAGGGTTCATGGATCCCGATAGTGGCCTGTTGATTGCTCGCCGGCGGCATCCTGACCTGGGGTTCGTGGGTGAGATTGTGCAGGTGCGTACGGAAGCGATCCAGGTGCTGCTTGAACGAGGCGTGGTGCCGGTTGTGGCCCCGTTGGCATGTGACGAGGACGGGAACCACTACAACGTCAACGCCGACACCGCAGCCGGCGCTATCGCCGCAGCGATGCAGGCTCGGAAGCTCATATACCTGACCGATGTCGAGGGACTGTACCGTGACTTCGGTGACGAGGACAGCCTGATAGACACGATATTCTTGAGCGACCTGCGGGAGATGCTCGGGAGCGCTAGTGTCTCGGCCGGGATGCTCCCCAAGCTGGAGTCCTGTATCCAAGCATTGGAGAACGGTGTACGCCAGGCCCACATACTCGACGGGAGAATCCAGCACGCGGTTCTCCTTGAGGTATTCACGCCGGAAGGAATCGGAACGATGATTACCCCCCAGGAGAAATGGTGACTCCCGCCCAGACCATCGCCGAGCGGGAGGCCGCTGCCATCCTGCAGACGTACGGGAGAGCCCCGGTGACCTTCGTCCGGGGTGAGGGATGCAGGCTCTACGACGATAAGGGGAACGACTACCTCGACTGCCTCGCGGGCATAGCGGTAGCCTCGGTCGGGCATGCCAACACCGCGGTGGCCGCGGCCGTGGCCCGGCAGATGACGAAACTGGTCCACGTTTCCAACCTCTACTACACGGTGCCGCAGGTGGAGTTGGCCGAGCGGCTCAAGGCACTCTCGGGGCTGGACCGGGTGTTCTTCGCCAACGACGGAGCCACCGCCAACGAGGCGGCCATCAAGCTGGCCCGCCGGTGGGGCCAGAAACGCCGCGGTCCCGATTGCTACGAGGTCATCTCGCTGCTGGATTCCTTCCACGGCCGCACCCTGGCGGCCCTCGCCGCCACGGGCCAGCCCCACAAGCAGGAGGTTTTCGCCCCCCTCCCTCCAGGATTCGTGCAGGTTCCCGCCAGTGACATAGACGCTATGGCCGGCGCCATCGGTCCCCAGACAGCCGGGGTCCTCATCGAGACCACCCAGGGAGAGGGAGGGGTGGTTCCTCTGGAACCCGACTACCTGCAGGAACTCCGGTCGCTGTGCGACGAGCGCGAAGTGCTCCTGATCTTCGACGATGTCCAGGCGGGCATCGGCCGCACCGGCTCGTGGTTCTCCTGGCAGCAACTGGGAGGGGAACCGGACATCGCCACTCTCGCCAAGGCCCTCGCCGGCGGACTCCCGATCGGTGCCTGCCTCTCGACGGAGCGGGCGGCGGCCTTCGACTACGGCGATCATGCCACCACGTTCGGAGGCGGGCCGGTTATCACCGCGGCCGCGCTCGCTGTACTGGACGAGATCGAGAACCGCGATCTGCTTGCCAACTCTCGCGAGCGGGGCGCACAGTTCGTTGCCCGTCTGAGTGAGGTGGACGGAGTCGTCGACGTACGGGGTCGGGGCTTGCTGGTCGGTGCGGTACTCGAGTCGGACCGGGCTGCCGAGGTCACCCGGACCGCGCTGTCGAACGGACTCCTCGTGAACAATGTAGTCCCGGACACGGTGCGCTTCGCCCCGCCCCTGGTCATCAGCCCGGACGAGGTCGACGAGGCGGTTTCCAAGTTCGAGACCTCCCTCGGGTAGCTGAACCCGGTTCTGGCTCCCTGGTCGTCATCCCCGGGTATCTCGAGTTCTCTACGTCGTAGGGCCTGGGTTACGAGGTCGGGCCCGATGACCGGACGTCACGCGCCTGTCTGGCCAGGTTGAGGAATGACCTGCAGACCGTAGACGTCAAGTCGGGTCTGCGGGCCATCAGTCATGAGGACAGAAAGCCCGGACGAGCGGAGAGTTAGGGTATGTCTCTGCCGTGGCTCACTGCCTGCCGGCACGTCGCATGGCGTCGGTTCGACCAACGAACTCGGCCGCTGTCACGATGACGCAACCGCGCCACGGTGAGAGGCGCAGCAGATCATCGTCGTCGCTCACGATCATGACGGTGCCACATGCAAGGGCACACTCGAGAATCCGGTTGTCCTCGAAGTCATCGCAGTCAGTCACGGTGACTGCCGGTTCGACCACACCTCCGCCGGACGCGTCGGCAATGTCGACCAGGAGCGCCAGATAGGCCTCCACCCGCTCGATCTCCCACCCAAAGCCGACCGGGGGTGTCCCTACTAGTACTCGAACGGTGTTGGCGAGTACGTGTTCCGAAAGGAATAACGAGAACTCCCGTGCGTCATTGAGGATACCGATCACGTTGGCCGACGGACTGCCACGCACTGGTGGCGGCGATGGCCAGGAGTGGAAGGGGTTCATGGCGCCTGTTACGGCGCCGACGAGGATGTTTATGTCGACGACGACGGGTAGCAACGTCAGATACGGTTCTTCAAGACCCGACTTACAACCGCAACTGGATCGTCGTTGTCCAAACCCGCTTCCGTTACCCGGCGGGCTCCATACACCTGGAGTTCCACAAGGCGCGCTGCGCGGTCGACTACCTCCATCTGGCGCATTGCTTTTCGAAGGAACGCCGAGCGGTTCCCGTTTCCAAACCTGTCCGCCAGCCGATCGAGGCGCGAGAGATCTTCTTCTGCGACCGCAAATCCTATAGTCTTTGTTGCCATTGTAACTCACTGTATCCGGATTGCAGTTAACAGGCAACTTTCGGGAGTAGGGTGCAGGTCCTAATGCCTCCCGACTGGCGGATCTCACGGATCATGACCCCCTACCGTTTAAGAAGTAGATGAACCTGCCACCGTTCCAGAACCTCGTCGACGAGCACGCTCGATCGCTCCACCGGTCTCTGTGTGGCATGGTCGGCTTGGATGCAGCTGACGACTGCCTTCAGGAGACCCTGCTGGCGGCCCTGCGTGCATACCCGCGCCTGCGGCACGACCGGAACCTTCGGGGTTGGCTGTTCACGATCGCCCACCGCAAGGGGATCGACCACCTGCGCCGTTCGTCGAGGGAGACGCCGTCAGCGTCGGTGGGTGACCGTCCCTCACCGCCGGAACCGGTCCGGGACATCGAGTTGTGGAATCGGGTGGCCGCTCTGCCACCCAAGCAGAGGACCGCGGTGACCCTGCGCTACCTCGGCGATCTTGCATACGCGGATGTGGCGAGGATCATGGCGATCAGCGAGCCCGCTGCCCGGCAGAACGTACGCGCCGGGCTGGCCTCACTCCGGAAGGACTACAGATGAGCGACATTGCCAGGAGGATCGGCAACCTGCCGACTACTCCGGCGGAGGATGCTGTCAGGAGCTTCGCCCGACGGGCCTTCGCGGAAGGAACTGCCCGAATCGCCTTCGGCAGCGTGCCTTCTCCCATCGGTGAACTAACCGCGCTGGTCACCCACCAGGGTCTCCTGGCGCTGGCCTTCGAAACGGACGACCTGGATGAGATCATGAGGTCGGTGGCGAGGAAAGTGTCCCCCGCGATCATCCGGTTGCCGTCAGCGGTCGGGCCGGTTCACTCCTGGCTCGATGCCTACTTCGGTGCCCGACCCGTGCCCGAACTTCGCCTCGACCGCTCCCTGATCACGCCCTACCAGGACCGGGTGCTGGCCGCGACTGCCGGCATACCGCTGGGCGAGGTCCGCACGTACGGAGAGGTGGCGGCGCTGGCCGGGAACCCGAAGGCGGCTCGGGCGACGGGAAGGGCGTTGGGGGCCAACCCGATGCCCATCGTGCTTCCCTGCCATCGCGTGGTCGCCGCCGACGGCAGCCTGCACGGCTACGCCGGTGGCCTCGACCTCAAGAGGCTGCTGCTCGACCACGAGCGGAAAACGGCGACCCGTCGCTGATGCCCCGCCGCCGGTTACCCGGTGGCTCGGCTGAGCCTGATCGCGTGGCGAGCGTAGCCCGCTATTCGAACAGAACCGTCTCCACCGTCTCGATGCGTCCGTCCCGGGTGAAGCGCCACACTTCGATGTGGCCTCGTCGCAGGTCACCGTGTTCGTCCCAATCCAGCGAGGAGCCGACCCCTTCGTAGTCCACGTCCCGGCCGTCGGCCAGCAACCGGAGTGCTTCCGCCGCCCCCTCCGCAGTACCGAGAACGACCTGGCCCCCTGGACCGCCGATGTCTCGTAGACGGTCGCGGAGGGCGGCGCCGTCGAGACTCCCCGCGGCTTGAGCCGCGAGCGCTAACGCGACGGTGGCGTCGTAGGTCTCCCTGACGTAGGTCATGACGGGCAACTCGCCGTATTCGGCCAGGAACGAGTCCTCCCAAGCGGGGCCGGCAACACTGTCAGGGCTCGGCGCTCCGGCCGTGCCGTACATATCCCCTAACGCGGCCCCGCCGATCTCCTCGACCAGCCGGGGTCTCTTGGCGGCGTCGCCGAACAGGAACTGCGTGTAGACACCTTCGTCGAGGGCCTCGCTGACGATGGCGAGGGCCTGATCGCCGAAGGTGACGACCACCAGCGCCTGCGCTCCGCCGCTCGCGCTCCGCCGCAACTCCTGCAGGTAGGATGCCTGGCCGCCGACGACGGCCACAGCCTCCAGCCATCCGTCCCACGCATCCGCGAAGCTTGCCGCCAGCCCTCGGCCGTAAGGGTCGTCGTGGTAGACGAGGCCCACGTTGTCGAAGCCGCGATCCCTGGTGACCCGGGCCAGCACGGGCCCCTGGGCCGTGTCGGAGAGGGTCGTGCGGAAGAAGAAGTCACTGTCCACAGCTTCCGTCAACTGGGGGGAGGTCGCCGACGGGCTGATGGTGGGGATGGCGGCGGGGCCCGTAACCTGCTCGACGACCGCCAGGGCCGCAGCGCTGGCGTTGGGGCCGACGATGGCGTGGACCCCCTCCTCGAGCAGGCGCTGCGCCGCCTCGACCGCCGGACCCGGCGTGCGGGTTGCGTCTCGGGTCACCCCCCGCACCGGCTGACCGAGCACCCCGCCGCCGTCGTTGATATGCCGGATGGCCAGGTCGAAGCCGCGCTGCCGGTCGGCCGAGACGTCGGGAGCGCCGGAGTAGTCGAGCATAAGGGCGATCTTCATCGGTTCGGACCGGTTCGCTCGGTCGCAACCGGGAACGAGGAGAGCGGCGACAATGACGCAGATGGTCACCCAGCGAGTCAGGCGCAATCTACCTACGGCCATACCCACCCTCCGGTACGCCGGTTCCGATACCAAACGATCACGTCGAATACCGTGATCGCTCCTGCAACTCTAGTTCGCCTACCCCCGCCCCCTCGTAGCCGGGATACTCGCGGAGGTCCGTTTCCCCCCGGCGGGCCGGGCGGTCGAGCCTCGCGCATTCCGGCGGTAGCCTGGCGGCATGCGGCCCACCGTGATGATGAAGGTGGCGATGACCCTGGATGGTCAGTTGGCCGCCGCCGACGGAACTTCCCAGTGGATCAGTTCGCCTGAGGCCCGCCGGGATGCTCACCGGTTGAGGGCCGGGGTCGATGCCGTGATGGTGGGAGCCGGCACGGTCAGGGCCGACGACCCACGGCTGACCGTGAGGATCGACACCAGCAGCGAGAACGGGATCGAGCAGCCGATCCCGGTCGTCGTGGCCGGGCGGGGAGAGTTGCCGCAAGACGCCCGCCTGTTCGGGCGTGATCCGATAGTGCTGGCCCCCTGCCCAATCGACGTGCGGGGACGGGTTGTCGTTGTACCCGACTGTTCCGGGAACAGGGTGGATCTGGTCGCCGGTCTGGCCCGGCTTGGAGAGATGGGGATACAGCAGCTAATGCTCGAGGGCGGGGCCGTCTTGTTCAGGTCCTTCATGGAAAGCGGTCTCGTCGATCACGGCGTTCTGTACTACGGGCCGATGCTCGCCGGGGGAGTGGGCGCCCCGTTGTTCCCGGGCATGTGGAACACATTGGCGGACGCCCTACCGGTCAGGATCACTGCGCTCCGGCGCTTGGGCGAGTCGATCAGGGTGGACATCGAGATCGGAAAGGGATAGCGGCACGACAGGCTGCCCCCGACGGCATCCCGCCGCGCCAGGCGGCGGGGGCCACGCCGCCACGGACGCCTGCCCGGCACTCGCCGCCACCATGAAGGGGCGCATGGCCGAAGGTTCAGTTGCCCGCGCTGCGGAGGCCGGGGCCTAGGAGGGTACTGAACAATGACGATTGCTCGGGCCTGCCGCCCGCCGACCCAGGCATTTTGCCGGCGATTGGCAGGCCTCTGGTGGATTGCTCAGTACCCTCCTAGTGTCCTGTATCGGGAGTTCGCTGGAGATAGCCTCCTCCGCCTGACACGCACCGGTTCCGGGGAGCCGAGACCGCGAAAACCGTCTAGGCGGTCTCCTCCGGCGGGCCCTCCCCCAACCGCCACCTCCTCGGCGTCGAACGCGTCCCGCCGTACCCTCTACGAGGGGCTG
>JAPOQZ010000248.1 GCA_026710435.1 bacterium
CGGGTGGCTTCGGCGCATAGCCGGTTCTTCTCCTCGATGGGTATGACGCCTTCCTCGCCGAGGCCGACGCCGTGGTCCATGGGCATCATCACCGAGGCGTCCACCCCGGCCTCGTCCATACGAGCCACCGCCTTATCACCGTTTCCGTCGCTCGACACCTTCCAGGCCTGGGCGAAATACTCGGGGTCGGACTTGGGTGGTTCGTACCACCGCACCTGGCGGCCCCAGGACTCGGCCATTCCCGAGGAGACGTTCATCGGATTCCAGTTCGGCTCCATGATGTGCATGTGGCAATCCACGACCAAGGCCATGGTCACTCCTTTCTCGAACCACCCGGCATCGGGGGCGGATGCTTGGCGTTGTACACCGCGGCCGGCTCGACCGGTGTCCGGGCCCACCTACGGTAGAAATCGAGGACGTAGGGGTCCACCTCCCAGCCCAGGCGCACCGAGTCGGGGTTGGGATCCTTGCCCATGATGCGCAGGGCCGCGTCGGCGACATGGTTCCGGATCCGACTCTGCGAGACACGGGTGAACTCGCCGTCGTCGAACACGACCTCTCCCGCAACCATCACCGACGCCACGTCGGCGGCCGAGGCGCGGTCGAGGATCACATCCAGCGGGGGAGTGGAGGCGTAGCGTTCCTCCGGCCAGAACAGGCGGTCCCGGCTCAACACGACCAGATCGGCCTCCTTACCCACGCCGAGAGACCCGAGTTCCGGCTCGAAGCGGATCGCCCGGGCGCCGTTCTCCGCCGCGGCACGCAATACGGTCTCCGAATCGAGGCGTCCGACCTCGAGCAACCCGGGAGTTCGCTGCAGGTAGGCGGCGAGGCGGAGTTCCTGGAAGAAGTCGCCCGAGTCGGAGAACGAGATGTTGTCGGTTCCGAAACACACCCGGCCGCCGCGGTCGATGATCTCCCTGACCCGGGCGATGCCGGTGCTCAGCCGCAGGTTGGAGCCGGGGTTGTTCACGGCCACCGCCCCGGTGTCGGCGAGGATGCCGATGTCCTCGTCGGTGGCCCAGACGAAGTGGGAGCACGACACGTCGGGTCCCAGCACCCCGAGGTCCGCCAGGCGACGCATCGCTGTCTTCCCGTCGCTCTCCAGCGCGTACATCATCTCGGAACGGGTCTCGAGCACATGGGTCATGATCCCCGTTCCGTACTCGTCGGCCAGGCGCCGGTTTCGCACGTAGAGTTCGTCCGAGCATGCCGGGGTCCAGTCGGGAGCGAGCAGGATCCTGATGCGGCCCTCCCGCTGATCCCAGCGTGAGACCAGATCGCGGTAGACGTCGAACACGTCGCCGATCGGCCACGCGTAGCCCATCGTCGATTCCCGAACCCGCCGGGCCAGATCAGAAGGAAGCATGGCGAGGAATGCCTCGTCGTCGGCATGGACCAGCGTGTTCCGGTCGCGGGTCACCACCCCGAGGGCTACCCGCACGCCTATGTCCCGGTAGGCCTGCAGGATGGCGTCGTACCCGAAGTTGGGCAGGCCGGACCGGCCGTAGTTGAGGTCGACGAATCCGGTCTGGCCCCCGCGCACGTCGTTCATGACGTTGGCCAGCACCGCGTGGTACAGGTCCTCTTCGCTCACGGGGCTCCACATGGCGTGCACATGGACGTTGGCCCGCTCGAAGATGTACTGGGGCATTCCCCGGTTCAGGGCCGAACCGGAGTGGTAATGACCGTTGATGAACCCCGGCAGGACGGCATGGCGCGGGGAGCCGACCTGTTGGTGGAAAGGTCCCAGAGCCTCCATACCCGCTCGCGATCCGACCGCGATGATGGTCCGGCCCTCCACTACGAGCGCGCCGTCCCTCAGGTAGCCGGGGGAAGTGCCCCCGAGCACTACGAGGGGATCGCCCATGACCAGAGTCCGGCTCACGGTTTTCCTCCTTTACCGACCTGACCATAATGCGGGGGTCGGCGGCGCGCCGTTAGGAGGATGGATGGAAAACGGGTTCAAGGTCGGCCGGCGCTTCGCTGACCAGGTAGTTTCCCATCGGACAACTGGCCGGCAGGGAGTTTCCCACCACCCTCCTAATGTCCTGTATCGGGAGTTCGCTGGAGATAGCCTCCTCCGCCTGGCATGCACCGGTTCCGGGGGTGCCGAGACCGCGAAAACCGTTGAGGCGGTCTCCTCCGGCGGGCCCTCCCCCAACCGCCACCTCCTCGGCGTCGAA
>JAPOQZ010000123.1 GCA_026710435.1 bacterium
ACTCCCGCAGCTCAGCCAACTGATCCGAGCTCAACCCAGGCCGCAACCCCTGATCCGTCTCAGCTCTACGCACCCACTTGCGCAACGTCTCGGACGAACACCCGAACTTCTCCGCGATCGAACAGAACATCCGTCCCTGTCTCGCCGGCGTGCTACTCGGGAACGGAGTCGATGACTCCTAAGGTATCGAGATTCGTGAGCGACCTGCCGGCCGGCCCGGACGTGTCCCGCCAGTGCTTCATGGGTGAGTCCAGGAACCAGTTGGCCGGATACAGCACTACCCCTCGGAACATCTCGGAAAAGGCCTCTACCCGGATCCGTAGCAGGGCGTTGGCCATCGTGTTCTCCGACCGGGCGGCGCGCAGCGCGCCGGTGTCGATCATCGCGCTGGCGCCCACCGTCTCAGCCGGGGAGTCCTCAAGGGACAGCGTGTTGCCTCTAAAGTCGACAATGCGTGAGGACCCTCCGGTGATGGGTGGCTCGCCGCTGGAGAAACCGATCGGTCCCGCCACGTTGGCCGACACGACGTACAGCATGTTCGAGGCGGCAGCCGTGACCTTGCCCGCCCCTTCCGCCTCGCTGACCGGTTCGTTGGTGGGATGGACAAGGATCTCTGCGCCGCGCAACATCAGCAGCCTCGACGCCTCTGGAACCATGATCTCCCCGCAAGCGAGCATGGCCACCCTGCCGAGAGATGTCTCCACAACAGGCCACAAACCCTCCTCCCCGTACCGGGCGAGGTAGTCGTCGAGGAAGTCGTGAGGTGACACCCATTGGGCGGTGTGTATACGCCGGTAGCGGAGCACCACCTCGCCGTCGGGGTCGATAAGGAAGGACGTGTTGAAGAAGCGGTCCGGCCATTCGGGGTCGGACTCGAACTGGTTGCCCCCGATGTGGGCTCCGACCGACCGGGCGAGTTCCTGGAGGGGTTCGGTGATCGGCCCTGGCACCGGGTAGCAGGCCTTCTCGAGCCACTCGGCAACTGATTCAACCTTGGGAGGCCCCTGGAATGCGAACTCCGGTAATACGACCAGGGCTGGAGCCGGATCGGCGTTCATGGCCTGGTTTATCAGCTTGATGGCGCAACGCAGATTGCCATCGATGATTCCCCACGCCTCGCGCCGGGTAGAGGCTTGCCTGGCGGTCCGGCTCGGCATCTGTATGCATGTCGCTCGCCACTGTCCCGTCATCGCGAACCTCCTGACGCTCCGAGAGACTCTATGATCTCGCGCGCTTCGAATATCCCGAAGGGAACCGGCGGCCGCGGGCACGGCGGCACCTGGTTGCGGGCGAGAAGGTCGATCGTTATCGCAGCCCTACGACGATCGAGTTGGTACATCGCCTCCGTGAGAAGGGGCGACTCGACCGAGCAACCGACCAGCTCCAAGTACGAGGCGCGGAACCGCCAGCGGCCGTCCGGGCCTTCGACCGGTTCGACCGTGAAAGCGAGCGGCACGGCCAGGTATTCCTCCGGAGTCACAGATCGAGCCCGTCTGCTGCTACCACGAGCGCCAGTCCTCTGTCCCTCACTCGGAACCGACTCCGACAGGTCGGGAAGTCCGGAGCGTGGTGTCGTTCATGACGTCGATCGCGGAAACCGTCCTCGGGTAAAGGGCCGCAGAGATGGCGGTCGCATAGGGAAAGTCGGTCTCGAGGGGTGGTGGTGTCCCATCCGCTTGGAGAGCCCGGGCGGCCGCTACGAGGCTCCGGCGAACATGCACGATCGGGGCGTCGCTGGATACGAGCCGTTCCTCCGTCCGATCCAGTATCGCGCCCATGCCTTCGGTAACAGAGCGGTCCTGCAACCAGACACCTTCCACCCCGGCGAAGAGTGTGGCCCGTTGGACATCCCTACTCAGCCCATAGTCGTTCTCTCGATTCAGGAGCGGATAGAACTCCGACTGTGGTTCAGCAGTCTGCCGCGCGTACCCGTCCGGCGAGACATGGGCATCCAGTCCGGTGAGTTGATGCTGTATGACGCCGGAATCTAGAGGGCCGCCGGTGTCGAAGTGAACGCGCCACACGATCGTGCTGTGATCGTCTCTGGGCACCCACACGTTGCACTGTGAGGCACCGTCGACGTCGCTGGGCACGCCCGCGTAGAACGGCATGATGAAGTGGTTGAACCGGTAGTAGTACGTGGTGGGGCCGGCCTCTCGCCGGGCGGTCGAAAAGAGCCCGTAAGCGGTCGGCATCACGGTGATCTCGGGCTGCGGATCCCTGTTCCAGTACATCTGTTCGAAATCCGCCGTCAAAACACCGTCCTCCGGTTCGGGCGCAAACTCCTTGCCTCTCAACGCAAGGCGACTATCGAAGGTTCGGTACGCCGAAACCGTCCCGTGCAAGAACGAGATGTGGGACGGATCGAAGTCGCCTTCCAAGGCTTGGGCGTAGTTACACCTCAACAGTTGCTTGGAAACAAGACGATGATCCTCGGGAAGGTTGACCCAGTCGAGGGGCGGCAATTCATCGGGCACCAGCGACCCTGGCCCCATGAAGACCCAAATAATGCCGAAGGCTTCACGGACCGGATATGAGATATTCCTAATCCTCCTGCGGAAGTCCGAGGTGCTCGGAACGTTGGGCATTGCCATGCATACGCCGTCCACGCTGAATTTCCACCCGTGATAGATACAGGTAAGGCCCGATTCCTCGTTACGCCCGAAGTAGAGGGGCGCCCGCCGATGCGGACACAAGGCCTCAAGTATCCCTACCCGACCCTCGGTGTCGCGAAACGCAACCAGATCCTCGCCCAGCAGGCGGAGGCGGATCGGTCCCGAGTCCGGGTCGGGGAGCTCCGAAGTGAGAACAGCCGGTAGCCAGTAGCGGCGCATCAGGCTGCCCATCGGTGTACCCGGACCCACCTGCGTCAAGACCTTGTTCCGCTCCTCGCTGAGCATCAGAGTCCCGTCCTTGTCGCCGCCCGCCTTCAGGAGGGTGCTGAACAATGACGATTGCTCGGGCCTGCCGCCCGCCGACCAGGGACTATGTCGGCGGTTGGCAGGCCGCTGGTGGATTGCTCAGCACCCTCCTAGATGGTTGAGTCTGGCACCTACCACAATGGGCGCGCAACTGACTCACTCCCGAGACATGCGAAGGGGCGTTGGCGCTCCTTACTTGGAGTTGGGGGCCTGCAACAGCACAGAGTCCCTAGAAACGACTTGGTGAGAACGGCGCTAGATCCAACTCCGGCTGAAGGTCCAGCACGAGGCGGGCAAGGACCCGGCCCATCAGCGGGCCGGCGGTCAGGCCCATGTGGGGATAGGTACCCAACACCAGCCCCTGGGGACCCACTCGCCCGATGATGGGACCGAGGTCGGGAGTCGCAAGGCCCCTACCGGGCCAGGTGCGGATGAGGCGTACCCCGGCCAGGGAGGGCACCACCCTGAGCGCTATCCGCATGTTGGCAATGAGGTTGTGGGGATTGACCCGGTTGTGACCGGTCACGGGGTCGATGTCGGACGACCAGCCTCCCCCGATCAGCAGGGTGCCGGCCTTGGCCTGCTTGAAAGTCAGCGCGCCCCCCGCGTAGTACACGAGGTGGTGAACCGTAGGAGCCACCGGTTCGGTCGCTCCCACCTGGGCGGGATCGTCGAAGATGGGGAGATCACGGCCCCAAAGGTACGCGAAGTCGTTCAACTCGTTTCCGGTGGCCAGCACCATCCTCTCGGCGCTGACCTTCCCGGTGGTCGTCGTCACGGTAAACAGCCCGTTCTCCCACTCCACCACGTTCACGCCGGTGTTGATCCTGACATCCACTCCTCTGGAGATCGCGGAGCGAGCGAACGCCGGTGCAGCCAGCATGGAGTTGACCTTGCCCTCCACCCGGCAGAGCTGCGCACCGACCATTCTCTCGGATATGTAGGGGGCAATCCGCAGGAGGTCCGGAAGGTCGAGAATGTCGGACTCGACGCCGGCGGATCGCTCGATGGCTACCTTCCGCTCGATGCCCCTCATCTGCTCGGGGGTCTCGGCCACGAGCAGCCCGCCGTTGAGGGAGACCTCCAGGTCCGTGTCCAGCGTTTCGCTCAGACCCTTCCACATTTCCAGGGATCGGGCTAGGAACTTCAATGCGGGGAGGAAGCCGTGGGCCCACTCGTCGCCGAATTCCAGGAAGGACGCGTACTGGATCTGGCCGTGAAGGCTTCCCGCGTTCCGTCCGGAGGCCTGGGTATTCAGATCGAACTGCTCGAGGAGCACCACTCGCGCCCCGTAGCCGGCCAGGTGCCAGGCCGTGGAGCAGCCGGTGATCCCCCCTCCGACTACGAGGACATCGCAGTGGGTGGCTGCCATTCGATCACGACCGGGCTTTGAGATCGCGCAGGACCGCCAACTCGTGATGGGTGGGAGGCTCGGTTTCGTCGACGTCTGCGGCGACTCTCAGATGCCACTGCGTCTGCGCCTGTACTTCCTCGACGGTGACTCCGGGGTGAACCGCCATGAGGGTGAGTTCCCTATGGTCGGGATGAGGCTTGAGCACCCCGAGATCGGTTATCACCGTCTGGGGTCCCCGGCCCGTGAACCCGAACCGAGCCCGTGCCCCGGGCGATTCTCCCAAGCCGACCGACGTCAGGAAGTCGAGCTCCGGTACGAACGCTCTCGCCAGGTGCCGCATGATGACCGTCACCTCCCGGCAGTAGGAGGCGATCTCGGGAGCCCCCCCGGCACCCGGGAGCCGGACCTTGGGCCGGTGGTAGTCCTTTCCGATCACTGTCGTGTTCAGGTTCCCGAACCGGTCGATCTGGGCCGCACCGAGGTAGCCGATATCGATGTGGCCACCCTGGAGCCAGTAGTTGAACATCTCCGGAACAGGGATCACCGCATCGGCAGTCGTGGCCAGTTCCCCGTCGCCGATCGACAGCGGAAGCTTGGTCGGCTTGCTGCCCAGCACACCCGACTCGTAGACAAGGAACAGATTCGGCGCGTGGGTGAGGCGGGCGAGATTTGCGACAGTGCTCGGGAGGCCGATCCCCACGAAGCACGACATCCCGTCGCGGAGGCTGCGCGATCCGACCACCGCCATCATCTCCTCGGGGGTCCAGCCCGGATCGCGAGCGAACTCTTGGCTGCTCACCGGATCCCCAGCACGGAGTGGTCCAACCACTGCGAGAATCGATCACGGTCCCTGCTTATCCCATCCCATTCCCGGTAGGCGGGGTTGTCACGCTCGTAGTAGTCCTGCACGTAGGAGGGCCGGGCCCCTCCCGGCACCTCGCACACCGCGGTAATGGCCATCGACGGGATGACGAGGTCGCTCGGGCGGCGGTCCAGTTCGTCCACCACCTCCTCGACAGTCACGATCGAATACCGGGAAGCGAGGACCACCTCCTTCAGTACCCCGGAGATTCCCCAGATCTGAACATTTCCATCCCGGTCGGCACGCTGAGCGTGGATGATCCCGGTGTCCGGGTTTAGGGCCCTGACAGCCGCCACCGTCTGGCCGGTGAAGGGACAGTCGACGAAGCTCACGTGCTCGGCGATCTTGCCGAGCGAAGTGCCCAGATAGCCCTTCATCACCGTAAAGGGCATCCCGGAGGCACCGGCCACATAGCGATTGGTGAGCCCTGCATGGCTGTGCTCCTCGATCTCCAGCGGCGCCGGCCAGCCATTCTCCACCGCGTCCCGGAACCGCCAGAGCGAGCCGACACCAGGGTTGCCACCCCAGGAGAAGAGCATCCTGCGCACGCACCCTGCGCCGATCATCTGGTCGTAGATGAGATCCGGCGTCATCCTGACCACAGTGAGGTCGCGGCGCCCCTGGCGGATGATCTCACGCCCGGCGGCAAACGGGATGAGGTGAGTGAAGCCCTCCAAGGCAACCGTGTACCCGTCGCGCACGTAGCGGGAGATGGATTGGCTCAGTTCCAGGTGTTCAGCCATACCCTCTGAGTCGGTTCGCGGACTCCCGCCCCTTTGGTGTCCGGAAGCGGACGGGTAGCGACCATGTTAGGCGTCGACCGATGGCGCGAGAGTCACGTAGGCATCGGCCCGACTCCGACGATCAGCGCGCCGAGTAACCCCCGTCGACCACCAGCACCTCGCCGGTCATCCAACCACTGTCGTCGGAAGCCAGGAAAGCGACCGCCGAAGCAACGTCTGTGACGGTCCCTAGCCTGGGCCAGGGTGTCAGATCGTGTTCGGGGTTGTCCCCCATCACGGACCGTGACAGGGACGTTTCAACGAAGCCCGGCGCCACTGCGTTGACTCTTATCCGATGCGGGGCATAGTCGATGGCCAGTTGACGGGTCAGGCCGATCACGCCACCCTTCGAAGCCGAGTAGGCCGGCTCTGCGGCCAGCCCGACCATCCCGGCGATCGATGCGATGTTGACGATGCTTGCTCCGGTCCCGGCCTCGACCACATGGGCGATCGCCGCCTTGCACCCCAGCCACACACCCTTGAGGTTGGTGGCGATGGTCGAGTCGAACTCGGCCTCCGTTTCCTCGAGGATCGTCCGGTGACCGTGCCAGATCCCGGCGTTGTTGACCATGATGTCCAGCGCTCCGAAGCGATCCACGGCTGTGGCCACAGCACGACTCAACGCCGACGCCTTGCTGACGTCGGTCTCCGCGAATATCGCTTCTCCGCCGGCCGAGCAGATCAGATCCACGGTCGTGGCATGACCACCCTCCTCATGGGTGCCATCACGGGGATCGGGCCTCAGATCGGCTACCACCACCCGGACGCCTCCGGCCGCCAAGCGACGAGCCACGGCCCGACCGATGCCGGAGGCGGCTCCGGTCACCACCGCTACCTCTCCAGCCAGCGAGCGGTCAGTCGGTTGGGCTCCCGATGGCAACTCCGACGCAGGTGCTGTACCCCGCACGATCATCCAACCTCGCTATCCGGTAGGAAGTATCGCCCTCCGAGCGACCGCGCAGTGGATGGCTTCAGAACCGCTCGTCGACGAAGGTCTGATCGGTGATCGGCGGGCGGACGTACCCCACCCCGGACTGCCGATCCGGCAATTCGATGTCGTCCCACGGCACATCCTCGTACGGGATCTGTGCCAGGAGATGTGAGATACAGTTCAGCCGAGCCCGCTTCTTGTTGTCGGCATTCACGACGTACCAGGGAGCCTGCTTGATGTCGGTGTGAGCGAACATGATGTCCTTCGCTTTGGAGAACTCGACCCATCGGGATCTGCCCTCAACATCCACCGGCGACAGCTTCCAGCGCTTCTTGGGATCCTTTATTCGGGACTGGAACCGGCGTTCCTGCTCGGCGTCGCTCACCGAGAACCAGTACTTGATGACGATGATACCGGAGCGGATCAGCATCCTCTCGAACTCAGGACACGAACGTAGGAACTCGCGGTACTCCTCCTGCGTGCAGAAGCCCATCACCGGCTCCACCACACCCCGGTTGTACCAACTCCGGTCGAAGAGGACCATCTCACCCGCTGCAGGCAGCGCGGCCACGTAGCGCTGGAACCACCATTGCGTCTTCTCGCGATCGCTCGGCGTACCCAAGGCAACGACGCGGACGATACGGGGGTTCAGCCGTTCGGTGATCCGTTTGATCACTCCGCCCTTGCCTGCCGCGTCGCGGCCCTCGAAGATGACCACCACCTTCAGGCCCTCATGCTTGATCCAGCGCTGCAAACGGACCAACTCCTCTTGCAGGCGGGTCAGTTCCCGTTCGTATACCTTGCGCTTCAGCTTCGGTCTGTCCGGGTGCTTCTGATCGAAGGAATGCGCTACATCTGCGAAATCAACACTCATACCGGTCGAATGATAACTAGCTCCAGATGCGCGCGGTCAAGGTCAATCGCCTTCCAGTCATGAGTTGGGTTGCCGGTCGCCGGCTATCTGTCGAGCGCGGACAGGACAGCCGGAATCGCCTTCTCCAAGACACCCTCCCCGTATCCACCCTCCTGGACAACCACCGTAGGCAATCCGGTGCGTAGGGCATCGCCCAGCATCGGATAGTTCTCATCCTCGAGGCGAAGAACCCCGTCCGATCTGTGGGTGTCGACACCTAACGCCAGTACCAACACCTCGGCCCCGAACGAGTCGACGGTGGCCAGAGCCCGGTCGATGGCGGGTCGGTATCTCACCCAGGTTGCCCCGGTGGCCAACGGCAGGTTCAGGTTCGCGCCTGCCCCGTCTCCATCTCCGGTCTCGTCAGCGAATCCCGTGAAGAAGGGGAAGTGAACCTCCGGGTCTCCGTGGATGGACACCGTCAGAACATCGCCGCGGGTCCAGAACACGCTCTGCGTTCCGTTGCCGTGATGCGTGTCCACATCCAAGACGGCGACCCTCACGCCGCGTTCGGCCAGCCAAGCCGCCGCGAGGGCCGTGTTGTTCAGGTAGCAGTAGCCACCGAAAGTCGCTCGGGCGGCGTGGTGGCCGGGAGGTCGGCTCAGGGCATAGGCAACCCTCTCCCCGTCGTGAACGGCACGGGATGCGGCGACCGAACATGCTGCCGAGGAGAGGGAAGCCTTCCAAGTGCCTTCGAGGATCGGGTCGACGTCGTTCGAGTAGACCCCGAGCTGGGCGTCCACATGGTTGGGTGACCTCCAAGGCGTCCCTGGAAGGGGTCGGATGTAGGCGACGGCCTCCCCGCTGCTGGGCGCGCCGGTGGCCTCCCGCCAGCGGGAGTGGGCGGACCGGAGGAAGTCCAAGTAGTCACGATCGTGGACGAGAAGCAGATTGTCCGGATCGAGGGCGTCAGGTCGGCGCACCTCGAAACCGCCTGACTCCGAGAGCGCACCGAGGATCCTGGTTGATCGGGAGGCGTTCTCCGCCGGCGGAAGGAGAACGCCTCCGAACCTGTGTGGCTCAGCCGGGTCATGCAGGCTCGTATCAGGATGGAAGTAGACGATCATGGGATCTCTGGTTGCAAGTCCGTTTCTGTACGGCTCAATCATAGGTACTGATTGCTAGAGTGCTGATAGCAACAGGAGACAGGCGCGCACCTGTGCGGGCGACCGACTAGCGGAGAGGATTCGTTCCGAGGTGGACCCGGTCATCTCGTTCACCGATGTCACCAAGTACTTCGGAACCACGCACGCCCTCGATCCCACCACCCTGTCCATCCGCAAGGGTGAGTTCGTGTCCCTCGTCGGTCCCTCCGGCTGCGGCAAGTCGACAGTCCTACGGTTGGGGTCAGGCCTCATCCAACCGTCGTCCGGTTCCATCGCCCGTACGTCCGACAACCTCGGGTACATCTTCCAGGAACCGACGCTCATGCCGTGGCGGACGGTAGAGCAGAACGTGCGGTTCCTCGGTGAGTTGGAAGGCATGAGCCGGGATGAGAGCAGCCGCCGGACGGCCGAGGTCCTCGCTCTGGTAGGTCTGGAGGAATTCAGCAAGCATTACCCCATGGCGCTGTCGGGGGGGATGATGATGCGAACCAGCATCGCCCGGTCCCTGCTGCTGGATCCCGACCTGTTCCTCTTCGACGAACCGTTCGGTGCACTCGACCAGATCAGCCGCGCCAGGCTCAACGAGGAGTTGACCGGGCTGTTCGCCGACCGGCGCTTCGCGGCCTTGTTCGTCACCCACTCGGTCGACGAGGCGGTCTTCCTCGCGTCGCGCCTGCTGGTGATGAGCAAACGACCTGGACGAATCGTCGCCGAGTTCAAGATACCGTACAGTTTCCCCCGCAACCCTTCGATCCGATACGAACCGGAGTTTGCCGTCCTGGCCGGCCAGGTCGCAGCGACTCTGGCGGAGGCGTCATGAGCGTGAACGGGCCGGTCATCCACTCCCCAGACCCGGAGCAGTCGGCCGGACGGACCGTGTCCTTCCTGAAGGTCGCGGTGCCACCGACGCTCGTCTTCCTGCTGATCATCCTGATCTGGTACGGGATGACCTTCCTTGTCCTGGAGCCCGACCGCCGGTTCCTCCTCCCGCCACCACACGACATCGTCCAGGAGGGGATTCTCGACGTGGAGATCCTGGCGGAGATCGGGGGAGGCCTCTACCGGACGACCTCGGTGTCGCTGCTGGGACTTGCGATCGCGTTCGCACTGGGGTTTTCGATGGCGCTGGTCATGAGCCAGGCCAAGTGGATCGAGCGTTCCCTTTACCCGTGGGCCGTGGTCTGCCAGACCGTGCCCATCCTGGCTCTGGTCCCCCTGCTGGGGTTCTGGTTCGGTTTCGGTCTCATGTCGAGGGTGATCGTGTGCGTGATCATTGCCCTCTTCCCCATCGTCATCAACTCGCTGACAGGCCTCCAGTCCGTCGAGCCGAAGCTCCACGATCTACTCACCCTCCACAAGGCGAACCGCTGGACCCGCGCTTTCCGGCTCCAGGTCCCCGCCGCGCGGCCCCTGATCTTCACCGGCCTGCGGACCTCGGCCGGGCTGTCCGTGATAGGCGCGATCGTCGGCGACTTCTTCTTCGGACGGGGGAAGCCGGGGCTCGGCATACTGCTCGACCGTTACAGCCGGCGCCTGCAGAGCGAGGAGTTGCTCGCGGCAGTGATCGCCGCCTGCCTGCTCGGAGTCGTCGTCTTCTGGATCTTCGGACTGATAGGACGGCGCGCTGTGGGCCACTGGGACCCTTCCTGGGCGGATGAGCGCCAGAGATGATCGGAGCCGACCGTCAGTGATGTGCAACCAACGCTACGAAAGGAACCACCGATGCAAAGACAGAGAAGTAGGCGACTCAGGACCCTGATCGCCACAGTGGCTGTGCTGGCGCTGGTTGCGGCAGCATGCGGTGAGGACGAGGAGCCGGCCACCACCACGCAGGCACCGGCTACCACGGTCGCCGCACCCACCACAGCTCCCCCGGAGGCGATGCCGGATGAGGAGATGGTTTCGTTGGCTGGTATCTGTCCGGATCCGTTGGTGATCCAGCTGGACTGGGAACCGGAGTCTGAGCATGGTGGTATCTACCAGTTGGTGGGTGACGGTTACGAGATCGACACGGATGCCAAGAGTGTGCGCGGTCCGCTGGTTGCGGGCGGCGAGGACACGGGCGTCGACGTCGAGGTCCGTATCGGCGGTTTCGCGGTTGGTTTCCAGCCGGTGCAGTCGCTCATGTATCAGGATCAGGACATCTTCATGGGCTTCGTCCGGGCAACCGAGGCCATGGCGAGCTACGCGGATGTTCCGATCGTGAGCGTCATGGCCACGTTCGAGAAGAGCGCCTTCGCGATTTACTGGGATCCTGCGACATATCCCAACGTGGATGAGATCGCCGACCTCAAGGACGAGGGTGCGACCATTCTGCTGGGACGGCCCGACGTGTTCCAGGACTGGTGGCTCGCCGAGGGGATCATGGACGAGTCCCAGATGGACCTCACCGACCAGCCCAAGCCGGCTGCTTTCGTCGGTCAGGGCGGCGCGGTCGCCGAGGCCGGCTTCGCCACAGCCGAGCCCTACATCTACGAGGTCGAGGTTCCCGAATGGGGCAAGCCGATCAGGACCCAGTTGATCCACGACACCGGTTTCGAGGAGTACTTCCAGGCTCTCGGTGTCCGGGCCGACGACGCGGTGGACTTCGCGGACTGCCTCAGAGAAGTGGTGCCGATGATCCAGCAGGCCCACGTGGACTTCCTCAACAACCCGGATCCGACCAACCAGTTGATCCTGGACTTGGTCGACGCCTACGACACCGGGTGGATCTACACCCAGGGCGTGGCCGACTTCGCGGTTTCCACGATGCTGGAACTCGGCATCATGGGCAACGGCGACAACGACACCTTGGGCGACTTCGACATGGACCGCGTTGTCGGACTGTTGGAGATCATCGCCCAGGTCACCGACGCCGACGTCAGCGGGCTAGCACCCGAAGACCTGGTAACCAACGA